>CAYHFK010000126.1:6598-13258 GCA_964355895.1 uncultured Bifidobacterium sp.
TCGGGCTTTTGGGCAAGGACTTTCTCGGCGTAGTTGTGTTCGCTGCCGGGCGGTTGGGTGAGATAACTGCCGGTGTTACGTCCGCCCCACGCTTCGGTGACGAGTTCGATCCGCGCCTGGGGGAAGCGTGTGCGTAGCCGCGTGACGAACTGTTCCTGCCAGCGCTGGTGCTCCCAGTCGGGCACAAACGTGCCGACGGTCACGCTGTCGCCCCAGGCCAGAATTTTCAGCGGCTGGCCGGAGCGCAGTTTTGCCATCGCGCGCGGCGCAAATTTTTCGGCGGGCGCCGGCGATTCGGTTGGCGGTTCGAGGAAGGTGGTTTCGAGAACCGGGAAGAGATGCGCCAGCTCAAGCTTGGCGATGCGACCGGGCAGATACACGTTGGCCAACCGCCGTTCTCCTTCGGCCAACGCCGGCGGAACGGGTGCGGCGGGTTTCGCCTCGCCCGTTCGGAGCACGATGCGCCCGCCGCGCGTGAGCACGATGGAATCAAGGCGCAGCAATCCGTGGCGATAAGTGGCGAACACCGGCTGGCCTTCCTTGAGCACGCCGTTCGTCAACCGACCGATCGTGGCCCACGCGAGGTCTGCTTCGAAATCGGTTCCCCGGGTCAGTCGCGGCGCGTCTGGTTCCGGGCTGGTCCGCAGTTCCAGACTTTCCGGTTCGAGCAGGTGCGGCGTGGTACATTCCTGCGCGCGGACGGTCGCCAGGGCGGCGCCCTTCACCCAACCGCCCGCCTTCGAGTTGAAGATCGGCAGCGTGGCGAGCTTCTCCGCCTTCACGGTAAGCAACGCTGGCGGCATCACATCCAGCGTGGCCGTGAGGGGGCGGCCATTCGCTTTGCGTGCGCTGACCCTGATCTGCCAGTCGTCGGTCAACGTGAGCGTCGCTGGATCCGTTGCCGGTGCCGCGAGGGCAACGCTCAGGCCGGCGAACAGCGCGAGCAAACAGCACAGGAGGCGGGAGCCGTTGATGACACCGGGGGAGCCGTTTCGTGACACTCGATAAATCATGCGGGCAGTGTCGCGAGGCCGGGGTGAGGTGGCAAGCCCATGTCGGAGACGCCTCCCGACCAAGGCTTGCCCGGCGCGTTCAGGCAAGCGTACAGTGCGCAAGCGAATTGGAGCGATGCCATGCGAGACGGGACGATGAAAAAAAACCTGTGGTTCAATCGAGGGGCCGTGTTTGTGGCCGGTGTCTTTCTGGTGGCGGGCTGCCGGCACCCGTCGCCCCCACCTGGCGTGAAGCTGCCTCCGTCCGTGCGCGACCCCGTTGGCGCTCACGCAAAGCAGATCGGCCAGCCCGCCACGATCCTGCTGCCCGGCAACGTGCCGCTGGCAGTCGTCTGGATTCCGGCGGGGACGTTCCTGATGGGCCAGCGCGCGAACGAGCAGGATGCTTATCCCAACAAGGAAACCCCGCGGCATCGGGTGACGCTCTCGCAAGGCTTTTGGATGGGGAGGCACGAGGTGACGAAGCAGCAATGGCGGGCGGTGATGGGAACGTCGCCCTGGTCCGGCCGGGCCTATGTGAACGAGGACGATCTGAGTCCGGCGGTTTACGTTTCCTGGGAGGATGCCCAGGCTTTCATCGCAAGGTTGACCGCCCATACCGGCAGGCCGTTTCGTTTGCCGACCGAGGCCGAGTGGGAGTACGCGTGCCGGGCAGGAACGACGACCCGGTTTTATTGGGGCGATGATCCGACGTACGAGAAAATCAATCGTGCGGCCTGGTGGCGAGGAAATGTGTTCATCACCGGGCAGAAGTACGCTCGGCCGGCCGGGTTGAAACCCGCGAATCCGTGGGGGCTGTACGACCTGAGCGGCAATGTGTCCGAATGGTGTCAGGATTGGCATGGTTACTACGGTGACGGTCCGGTGACGGATCCCACCGGTCCCGCGACGGCGCAGCACCGCGTGCTGCGCGGCGGCAGTTGGCTCACCACCGGCGGTCAGTGCCGATCCTCGCGCCGAAACCACGAACCGCCCTCCGCCATTCATAGTGACATCGGATTTCGTGTGGCCGCCGGCGCGGTCGCCAGGCCGGAGGCTGGCGCACCTGAGTTCACCGAACTGTTTGTCGCCGGCGCCGCCGGCGTCAACACGTATCGGATTCCGGGAATGCTGGTGGCGCCCGATGGTTCGCTGCTCGCTTTCTGCGAGGCGCGCAAGGAATCCCAGGCCGATGCGAGTCCATCGGACATTGTGCTGCGGCGGAGTCTCGATGGCGGCCGAAGCTGGCTGCCGATGCAGGTCCTGGTGCGTGGCGAAGGGAAGGAAGCGCTCATGAATCCTTGTCCCGTGGTGGATCATACGAACAACACGATCATTCTCCTCTGCGACAAAGCCAACAAAGTGCGTCCGGACCATCACCAGCACTTTCAACTCGCCAGCAGAGACAATGGCCAAACGTGGTCGGAGCCTGTCGCCATCGGGGGTCGCATCGCCAACTACGATGACCGCTTCAATCCGGGGCCGGGCGTGGGCATCCAAATGCGGAACGGTCGCCTGGTGATTCCCGGCTACACGGGTGAAGTCAACGAGGAGACCGATGAAGAATGGTATTCTCGCGTGCTTTACAGCGACGATTACGGAAGGAGTTGGATCCTGGGTCTGCCGGTGCCCGAGTTATCCGACGAATGTCAGGCCGTCGAACTGAGCGACGGGACGTTGATGCTCAACTTGCGGGGGAACATGGGGATGAGCTGCCGGGGCGTGGCGATCAGCCGCAACGGTGGGCAGACGTGGTCCAGCTTTCGTTGGGACCGGGCGCTGAACGAATGCCCGTGTCAGGCCAGCATCGTCCGCTACAGCCTCGGTGGCCGCGGAGAGAAGAGCCGGTTGCTTTTCGCCAACCCCGACAACGTCGGAGAGAAGTTTGGTATCCTTGAGAGGACCAGGATGACCGTGAGGCTCAGCTACGATGAGGGGAAAACCTGGCCCGTCAAACGGCTCATCCATGCCGGGCCTTCCTCCTACTCCGGCTTGGTGCGGCTTCCCGACGGCGATATCGGCCTGCTCCTTGAAGGCGGCGAGAAACACCGGCGCGAGTGGATCCGTTTTGTGCGCTTCTCGCTGTCCTGGCTCACGCAGGGCGACGATAAGCGCTGAATCGGCAAGGGAGAAATCGGCCAGCATTCCCGTCGGCGGAACGGGCGTGGCGGATTTCGCCTCGCCCGGTCAAAGCACGACGCGGCCAGCGCGCGTGAAGACGATCGAATCCAGGCGCAGCAATCCTGAGAAATCATGCGGGCAGTGTTGCGCGGAAGCGTGGTTTCGGCAAGCCCGGGACAAGTTGAAGTTGACGCCGGTGTCGGGCAGCGGTGGCGCGATCCGCCTGATCGTCAGTCGGCGTGCGGGTTGCCAGGTCTGGGAAACAACGGCATCACATTCTGGACGAACAACGGCCCGCAGTCGCGGCGCGGGAATCCTTGTGGACTTAGCAACCGGAGCAGCGTATGAAGTGGCCTGTCGCCAACTTGAAACCGAGATCCTTCACCAGGATTTCGGTCTAGGCCCAATGGATACGCGATCAACTGTGGCGGCGGATAGCTGAATGAGTTAGGGTTCCTGGCATGTCCCAAATTTTATGAAGCCAAACCACCCAGCGGTTTGCCGTTCGCGCGGGGCATTCAGACAGCCCGGCGGCGGCTTCACCCTGATCGAGCTGTTGGTGGTGATCGCCATCATCGCCATTCTTGCCGCGCTCTTGCTGCCGGCGCTTTCCAAAGCCAAGGCCGTGGCGAATCGGGTGGTGTGCATCAACAATCAAAAGCAATTAGTCCTGACCTGGGCGATGTATGCGGGCGACAATCGTGAGGCATTGGTGCCGAACGGCGGTGACGGAAGAACTGCGGTGCCCGATTTGTGGGTTCACGGCGGCAACCACGGTGATGACCAGACGCTCACTAATTCCCAGTATCTCGTAAGTCCTAAGTACGCCCTGTTTGCCCCCTATCTGAAGACGGTGAATCAATATAAATGTCCCGCCGACCGATCCAAATGGCCGATCGGGAATGGGAAAATCGCCTCGGAACTGCGCAGTTACTCTTTGAATTCCTATTTGGGGACGCGAACCATCAATGCGCAGCGCCCGATCATTCTAAACCCTGCCTACCAGGTCCATCTGAAATCATCCAGCCTGGCGGCCGATAAGCCGGCCGATCGTTTCGTCTTTATGGATGTCAATCCGGCCAACATTTGCACCCCGGGCTTTGGTGTGGATATGAACCTCCAATTCATCATCCATTATCCTTCCTTTTTGCACCGGGGACTGGGCGTGCTGGCCTTCGCTGACAACCATGTCGAGGCCCATAAGTGGTTGGATCCGAGGACAAGGAAAACCGTTACCGGCGGCAACTACATCCATCACGAAGATCCCGTGGCGGGCAACAAGGATTTCATCTGGATCGCCAACCGCACCACCTCCAGAAAGTAAGCCGAACCCGGCTGTGCCTGGCCCAGTCCCGTGAACGGCGTGCCAAGGAGCAGGCAATTTGCCTGATTGTCAGCGGGCAGGCGGGCTGATACGCTTGGGAAATAACCGCTTCCCAATCCGGGCAGACATGGATCCGCAGTCACGGCGCGGGAATCTTTGTGGACTCCGGAATCGAAGCCGGGTATGAAGTTGCCTATCGTCACCTTGAAACACAAATCGTTCGTCAGGATTTCGGTCTGGGCCACAAGGCACTCGAACCGCAACCCGGCTCCGCGTTGCCGTGCGCGGACGTTTTCCCCGGCCTCATTTCAGCTGCCGCCCGCCGAAATAAGTTTCCCGTCGGCCGCGCGACCCACACGGGGCTGGCGGTCGGGAGCGGCCGGAGCTGGTTTTACGCTCATCGAACTGCTCGTGGTCATTGCCATCATTGCGATCCTGGCCGGCATGCTGTTACCCGCGCTGACCAAAGCCAAGACCAAGGCGCAGGGCATCCAATGCCTGAGCAACCTGAAACAGTTGCAGCTCGGTTGGCTGATGTATGCCGACGATCATAATGATCACCTGGTTTTCAACGCGCTGGACCCGAGTTCACCGGGGTGGGTCAAAGGCATTCTAAACTTCGATGGGGCAAACACCGACAACACCAATACGGTGTATCTGACCGATTCCCGATACGCGAAGCTGGCGCCCTACACCGCGCGGACGGCGGGCATTTATAAATGCCCCGCCGATCGGAGCACGGTTAAGATCAGCGGGAAAATCCATCCGCGGGTGCGCAGCCTGTCCATGAGTCAGGCGATGAATTCGCCGGACGATTGGTTGAATGGCGCGCATGGGAGCGGCCTGTATCCCGGCGGCTCCAAGTTCACCATTTTTCGCAAGCTATCGGACATCATTCCCATGGGCCATACCAAGGCTTTTGTTCTGATTGATGAACACCCGGACGGCATCAACTATGGCGACTTCGCGGTGGTTTATCGCGACGCTTCCGAGCTCCAAAAAACCCGGATCATTGACATGCCGGCCAGCACGCACAACGGGGCGGGTGGACTTTCCTTCGCCGATGGTCACGCCGAGATCCACAAGTGGCTGGACAGTCGCACCAAGCCGCCGGTGCTTTACAGCGACAGTGGGTGGATGACCTGGACGCCCAACTGCCCGGGCAACCAGGACATGGTCTGGTTGTCGGAGCGAACCACGGTTCGGGAGCGATGAAGGGGACGCCACCATGCGCCATGAGCGGCGGCAAAATCTGCGCGCTGCCGGCGACGGGCGAGTTTTAGCTTTCAAGCCACGCATGAGGTTCTGCATCGCGATCTCATTACTGATGGCGCTCAATGCCCTCGCCGCTCCGGTGGACTTCGTGCGCGAGGTGCGACCGATTTTCAAACAGCACTGCTACGAGTGCCACGGGGAGAAGAGGCAGAAATCGGGTCTGCGGCTCGACATCAAGGCGGCGGCGCTCAAGGGCGGCGACGAGCATGCGCCAAACATCATCCCGGGGACGGCAAAAGGCAGTCCGCTGATCCGCTTTGTGACGAGCAAGGACGACGCTGAGCGGATGCCGCCCAAGGGTGAGGGTTTGTCGGTGGCGGAGATTGCGACGCTGGCTCGGTGGATTGATGAAGGCGCATTGTGGCCGGATGGCGTGGATCTCGTGAGGTTGGAGAACAGGCGCGAGCACTGGTCGTTCAAGCCCGTGACGTGCCCTGTACCGCCGAACACCATGAACAAGCGGTGGTCGCGCAACGATGTGGACCGCTTCATTCTCGCGCGGCTGGAGCAGGAAGGATTGAAGACCGCGCCGGAGTCGGATCGGGTGACGTGGCTGCGACGGGTGTCGTTCGATCTCATCGGCCTGCCGCCGACGCCGTAGCAGGTGACGGCCTTTGTCAAAGATCGGCGTCGCAATGCCTTCGCGCGCGTCGTGGAGGAGTTGCTGAAGTCGCCGCGCTACGGCGAGCGCTGGGCGCAGCACTGGCTGGATGTCGTGCGTTACGCGGACACGCACGGCTTCGAGGTCAACACCGAGCGTCCGAACGCCTGGCCGTATCGCGACTACGTGATCGAGGCGTTCAATAACGACACGCCGTATGACCGCTTCATCCGCGAGCAGATCGCCGGTGACGCTTTGGACAAGGACGCGGCCACGGGATTTCTCGTCACGGCGTCGGTGCTGCTGTCGGGGCAGATTGGAGCGGATGACGTTTCCAAGCGCCTCGC
>CAYHFK010000127.1:0-13140 GCA_964355895.1 uncultured Bifidobacterium sp.
CCAAGTCTGGCGCATGGAGAACTCGAATCTCCAGATCGGCCAGATCGGCAAAGCGCTGGTGCATTACAAGCACTACAAGGGGGTCGCCCAGCGCGCCCCCATTTCGCTGGCCGAGAAGGGGGAACTGGAGAAGTTCCTCATTAAGCACGAGGCGGTTCTGGTCCAATCCTAGATCTGTCCGCCCCCGCCCATTTCCTAAAACTACCGCCTACTCCGTCGCTTCGAGCGCCGGACGGAACCTGAATTTCTTCGCCAGCGCGAGCGTGGTGCTCAACGGCTTCATGCCGCCCGTGCAGGTCGGGTCGGAGAGTGACGCGGCGGCGGCGCAGGCCCCGGTTTCCAGACAGCGCTTCAAATCCCAGCCTTCGTGCAGGCCCAGGAGCACGCCGGCGCAAAAGGCGTCGCCCGCGCCCGCCGTGCCCGCGATGTGTTTCGTCGGGATGAACCCCCCCGTGTCGCTCCGCTCAACGCTTCGGCCGTTGCATGATCAATATATTTGCCACCCAAGCGCTGCCCACGGCGCCCAGGACGAACAGCGCCAGACACACCGCGCCCGCCAGCTTCGTGCCTTTGGCCGGCGCGGGAATGAAATGCAGGATCACGGCGAGAATTCCCGCCACCGCCATCGCCCCCGTGTAACTCGCCATCGCCACGCGCGGCCAGCCGGCGGCACATTTGAACGTGCCGGCCAGCGGCAGCACCAGGAGACCGAATACCAGCGCGCCAACCAACCAGCCGCCATCGAAACCAAACCCGAGGCAACCGCCCAACGCCAGCACCGCCAGATGAAAGCCAAGCCGATCCAGCGGCTGTGTGAAGAGCACGGCATGCCCCAGTTGTTTGCGTGCAGCAGGAAGGCGCGGGCCGGGGCGTTCGGCTGCTTGACGAGGTCTTCGAGGATGACAAGCGCAGGGCTTTGTTTGCCCTGCTGAAAAAACGCCCGCGCGAGGCCGAGCTTTATCGGCAGGCTGTTCGGGGAGTGGGCGAGGCCCGCGCGATACTCCTTCTCGGCTTCACCGGCGTGGCCGGGCGTCAGCCAACGTGGCCGCAAAATGCAAGCGCAGAGCGGTGTTGTTGGGCGAAGTGCGCAACGCTTCGCGGAGGGCTTGAATGGCATCGTCACCGGGAAAAGATTGGCGTCGGAAGGGTTGCTCATGGCCGCGAAATGAAAACCAGAATGCGAAGGCAGGGCAAGCCAGAGATTTCTGGTGGCTGGGAACTCCGGTGAGGAAATTCCCGACGCGCACCCGGTTGCGACAGATTACTCTGCGTTCGGATACGAGCCGAGGACCTTTACGTAACTACACTCGCGCCCCAACAGCTCAATGGCTTTGGCAACTTTGCGGTCTTGGCCATGGCCGTCGCAATCAATGAAGAAGTAATATTCCCAGGCCTTCCGCTTGCTGGGGCGGGATTCGATCTTGGTGAGATTGATGCGATAACGGCGGAACGCCGCGAGCGCGTGATGCAACGCGCCAACCTTGTGGCTGATGCTCACCATCAGGCTGGTGCGGTCGGCGCCCGTGGGCGGACTGCACTGCCGTCCGAGCACCAGAAAACGCGTGGCGTTGGCGGCGTTGTCCTGGATGTCCTGTTCCAAAATTTCCAGCTCATACTTCTCGGCGGCGAGCCGTCCGCCGATGGCGGCGCTGCCTTTCTCCTTCGCCGCGAGTTCGGCCGAGCGCGCGTTGGAGGACGTCTCGATGATTTCCACGCGCGGCAGATGGTTTTGAATCCAGCCGCGACATTGCGCGAGCGATTGCGGATGAACGTAGAGCTTTTTGATCCGGGCGCGCGGGGAGTTGCTCATCAGACATTGCTGCACCTTCAAAATAATTTGCGAAACAATTTTGAGATCGCTGTCCACGAACATGTCGAGCGTGTGGGTGACGACGCCCTCGGTGGAATTCTCGACGGGCACGACGCCGTAGTCCGCGCGATTTTTGCTCACCTCGGTGAACACGTCCGCAATCGTTTTCTGCGCGGCGTAGCGCAGGCTCGAGCCAAAGCGCCGGATCGCCGCCTGATGGGTGAACGTGGCTTCCGGCCCGAGATAGGCGATGGTCAGCGACTTCTCCAACGCGAGCGCGCTGGACATGACTTCGCGGTAAACCGCGCCCAGTTGTTCGTCGGTCATCGGACCACCGTTCAACTGGCGGATGCGCTGAAGCACGGCGCGTTCGCGATGCGGCGCGTAGATTTCCTCCCCAGCCTTGAGTTTGATTTCGCCGATGGCCAGCACATGCCGCGTGCGGTCATTGAGCAACCGGACGATTTGCGCGTCCAGCTTGTCAATGGCCTTGCGATGCTCCGGGAGACTCACGATGAGTGAAGGATGGAGAAGGCAGCCAGAAAAATCAAGCCGCCGTCGCGCGGCGAAGGCAAAGGCGGGGCGTCCTTCTACCAAAGAAAGGATTTTTGTTCGCCGATCATTTCTTCACCGCTCCAGAGTGTCACGCGCCAGGCGGTGATCTCGCCGAAGGTCTTGTATTTTTCCCCGTCCAGAAAGAGCTTCGCCCAGTGACTCGTGCCGGTGATGCGCCCTTCGGTTTCCAAGGTAATCTGACTTGGCAGACTACCCTTCGCGGTGCCGCGCAACTCGACGCGCAGCTTTGCCAGCGTGTTGGTCAGGCTGCGCGCCCGCCACAAAATATCGAAGCGCATCCCGGAGCGTTGTACCGGATGTTGCCGCAGTTGCGCCTGGTAGGCATCGCGGTCGTAGAGGCTGGGCGACAGCGCGGAGCGGCCCTGCAAATCGAGGAAGTGCGGCAGTACTTTGACGACGCGCCCCGTGTCGGCGGCAACGGGGAACGTTGCCAGCAACACAAAAATCAGCACAAGAAATGGGAGCGCGCGGCGCATGTTGCGACGATAGCGAGTGGCCCGGGCGACACAAGCGCGAAAGTTTAATCGGGGCCATCCAACGGAGCAGCGAAGCGCGGCGTTTCCGTTGAATCTGCGCTTGCTCCCGGCGGAGTCCCGGCGGCAAGATGTCGCCGACCGAATTCCGGATGAGTGCCACCGCCATTGAAATCAGCGTCGTGCTGCCCTGCCACAACGAACAGGACAACCTGCGACCGTTGGTCGCAGCCATAACCACGGCGCTCGACCCGTTGCAGCAACCGTTCGAGATCGTCGTCACGGACGATTCCAGCAGCGACGGCAGTTGGGCTTTGCTGCAAAAGCTGGCCGCGACCGAACCGCGCTTGCGGGCCCAGCGGTTCGCCCGACAGTGCGGGCAATCGGCGGCGCTCTGGGCCGGGATGAAGGCGGCGCGCGGACAAGTGATCGTCACCCTGGACGCGGATTTACAGAATGACCCGGCGGATTTGCCAAAACTGCTGGCGGGATTGCAGCGGGCCGATTGTGTGTGCGGTTCGCGCGTCGCTGCGCGGAGCCACGGCGACAATTTCATCCGCATCGCTTCGTCCAAGATCGCCAATGGGGTGCGGAACAGACTCTCCGGCGAAACGATCAGCGACGCGGGTTGTTGCTACCGCGCCTTCAAGCGTGCGTGCATTGCGGACATCAAATTCTTCAACGGCGCGCATCGCTTTCTGCCGACGCTTATCAAGATGGAAGGCTTCACCGTCACGGAAGTCGCCATCAGTCATCACCCGCGCACGGCGGGCGAGGCGCATTACGGCGTGTGGAACCGGCTCTTCAAATCTTTCGGCGACCTGTTGGCCGTGCGCTGGATGAAGAAGCGCATGATCCGCTACCAGATCGCCGAGCGCGTCGGGTCGCCTGGACCGACCTGAACGCTACGCGGCGCGCACCGGAGTTGACGACGCTTCGGCGTTTAATCTTGCCAGCGCTTCCCCGCATCCAGTTCAATCTGCCCGAACGATATGGCGACTAAAATCATCATCAAACCGGCGAAATCACCCGCGGCTGTCGGCCCGTACAACCACGCGGTGCGCATCGGCGATCTGCTGTTCTGCGCCGGGCAGATTCCCATCAGCCCGGCGGACGGCAACCTGATCGCCGGCGACATCAAGGCGCAAACCGAGCGCGTGCTGGAAAACGTGAAGGCGATTCTCGACGACCAGAAGCTGACCTTCGCGAACGTGGTGAAGAGCACGGTGTTCCTGACCGATCTCGCGAACTTTGCCGGCATGAACGAGGTGTACGCGAAGTATTTCACGGAAAATTATCCAGCACGTTCCACGATTCAGGTCGCCGCACTGCCCAAGGGCGCGAGTGTCGAAATTGAAGTGATCGCACACTTTTAACTTGGTAGGGACGAGCTGCTGCTTGTCCCAATTTAGGGCCGCGCGGCCCTACCACAATGAAAAAGAAAAAGTCCTGGCGTGAGAAACTCGCCGATGACAAGGGCCTGCCGAAGGTCTGCAAGGTCACCGGCAAAATGTCGAAGCGTTGGGGCGCGGGCACGATGGTCATTCCCGCGCCGCGCGAAGTGGACGCATTGATGAAGCAAGTGCCCAAGGGCCGCGTGGTCACGATCAACGAACTCCGCGCGGCGCTTGCGAAGAAGCACAAGGCGGACTTCGCCTGTCCGATTACGACGGGGATTTTCTCGTGGATCGCTGCCCATGCTGCCGCTGAGGCGGAAGCCGACGGTGCAAAGAGGATCACGCCCTACTGGCGCACGCTCAAGACCGGCGGCGAGGTGAATTCCAAATATCCCGGCGGCGTGGACGCGCTCGCAAAACGTCTGCGGGCCGAAGGACACAAGCTCGTCAGCAAGGGCAAACGCACGCTCATTGCCGACTACGAGACGAAGCTATTCGGCAAACTCCACTGATTTCATGTCGCTCGGCATCCAACTTCTGCTCGCGTTCCTGGTCGGTGGCGGACTCGGTCTGCTCATCGGCTGGTTGATGGCGCGCGCGAAGCAAACGGTCGCCCCTTCGGATCAGCGGTTGGAGAACGAGCTTCGCCAACAGCTCGCGCAACGGGAAGGCGAGTTGAACCAAAGTCGAAACGAACTGGTCGGAATCAAAACTTCGCTCGCCACGGCGCAGGCCAACCAGGCGGGCGCGGAAAAACTGCTGGCCGATCAACGCGCCTTGCACGAGCGCGCCTTGGCGGAAGCCAAGGAGTCGCAGACCAAGGCGCTGGCCGATTTGCGCGAGGCATTCAAGGCGTTGAGTGCCGACGCGCTGAAACAAACCGCGCCGGAGTTCTTGCGCCTGGCGGAGCAATCGTTTGGCAAGTTTCAGGAGACGGCCAAGGGGGACCTCGCGCAGCGACAGGAGGCGATCAAAGGTTTGGTCGAGCCGCTCAAGCAACAGTTGGACACCTACCAAAAACGCCTCCAGCAAAGTGAGACGGCCCAAGCCGACACGCTTGGCAAGGTGAAGGAACAACTCACGGCGCTGGCCGCTTCCAGCCAGTCGCTGGCCGTGGAGACGGCGCAGTTCCGTTCCGTGCTGAAATCGAACCAGGCGCGCGGGCGTTGGGGCGAAGAGACGCTGCGGCGCGTGGTCGAGGCGGCGGGCATGAGCGCACATTGCGACTTCACGGAGCAAGCCCAGTCCGACGACAAGAAGCCCGACCTGATCGTGAAACTGCCCGGGGACCGATTTATCATCGTGGATGCGAAAGTACCGGAGTTGGATTTTCTCAGCGCGCTCGAAGTGGCGGATCCAACGAAGCGGGCCGAATCCCTCGCCGCGCACGCGGGGAAACTCAAGGCCACGATCAAGGCGCTGGCGGATCGCGATTATCCGAGCCAGTTCCCGAACGCGCTGGATTACGTGGTGTTGTTCCTCCCGGCGGAATCCCTGTTCAGCGCAGCGCTCGAAGGGGATCACGACCTGATCGTTTGGGCGGCCAACAAGCGTATCATGCTGGCCACGCCGGCGTCGCTGATCGCTCTCCTGCGTTCCGTCAGCGTGAGCTGGCAACAGCACGCGCAGACGGAGAACGCGCAGAAGATAGCCGAATCCGCCCGGGAACTTTATGCGCGGGTGGTGACGTTCACCGAACACTTCGAACGAATCCGGGACGGCTTGGAGAAGGCCAACGACGCGTTCAACAAGGCGTCCGCAAGTTTTCAATCGCGTGTGCGTCCGGCGGGCGAGCGGCTGGCCGAACTCGGCGGCGGCGCGGACGGAAAATCTTTGGCGGACGTTTCCCCGCTGGAAACAACGCCGCAGAAGTTGCTGTGAACGCTTTCGTGAACCGACCGCGCTGGCTCCTGACCGCACTGCTATTCGGCTGTTTCACCTTCACGACCCAAGCAGCGGAGGTAAGCGCGAAAGAAGTCGCCGCGAAACTTGATTCCCTCAAAGACACCATTGCCGCTGAAGTCACCGTCCGCTTGAGCACAAACATTGTTCACGGCAGCTACACGACGGCGTGGCGGCAGTTCGAGGACGCCGCGATTGACGCGCTGTGTGTCGTGTTGCCGAAACACATCGCGGAGTTGAGCGAAAAGAATTTTGATCGTGGCACGACCGGTCGCGAGAAGAACCGGCTGGCGGATCTCGCGATTGTTTGCGGGACGAACGACATCGAAGTGTCCATCAAGGCGGCCCAGCGAACCGGGAATCCGGAAAATGACATGGGCACGTTCCGCGATCATCCGAATCGGGAGCGGCGGTTTTCCGCATCGTTTACGTTGTGGGTGCGTTACGAAAGCGTGGGCGGAAATCTGCGGGCGGAACGCGCGTTCTTTGACCAGACCTGGCGGTTCGTGGGCAAGTCATCGCTGGTGGACGGCGTGAAGTATCGCAAAAAAGACGGGAACATGCGGCCCAAGCCGTGGGCGATGTTTGATTCGGGCCAGGCGTATTGGAGGAGCGAGGAGGAGTTCGAGGCAGCCTTGAAGCGGGCGGAAACGTATCGCGCCAATGAACTGGTGAAGGAATATCTGACCGACCTGAGCGAAGCTGATCAGCGCGTGCTTCACGAACGGCTCAAAGAAAAATTTGGTAGCGACGCCCCGCCCACGCCCTGACGCGGCGCACAAACTGCGAGATTGCCGGGCCGAATTTCGTGGCCCATGCTTTTGGAAAGTTATGGAAACTCGTTTGCTGGGAAAAACTGATCTCAAGCTGCCCGTGTTGAGCTTCGGGGCGTCATCGCTGGGGCAGGAATTCCGGCGCGTAAAGGTCGAAGAGGCGCTGGAAAGCGTCCGGGTCGCACTGGACTGCGGGCTGAACTTTATTGACACCTCGCCGTTCTACGGACGCGGGATGAGCGAAGTGTTGCTGGGCATCGCTCTGCGCGACGTGCCGCGCGATTGCTTCACACTCTGCACCAAACTGGGTCGTTACGATCTGGACCATTTTGATTTCAGCGCCCGCCGTGTGGCTGAGAGCGTGGATGTGAGCCTGCATCGGCTCGGCACCGACCATCTCGACATCGTGCTCTGCCACGACATCGAGTTCGTGGAGTTGCGGCAAATCGTGGAGGAAACGATTCCGGCGCTGCGCAAAATCCAGCAGGCGGGCAAGGTGCGCTTCATCGGCTTCAGTGGCTATCCGCAGAAAATCTTCCGTCTCATCGGCGACCAGACGGACGTGGATTGCGTGCTCAGTTACAACCAATACACGCTTCAGAACACGCGCTTTGCCGACGAGACGATTCCGTATCTGAAACGCAAGGGCGTTGGAGTGATGAACGCCGGCCCGTTCAGCGCGCGCCTGCTCACCAATGCGCCGCTGCCGCCGTGGCTCAAGGAACCGGAGAACGTGAAAGCCGCCGCCCGGCAGGCTGCCGCACATTGTGCAAAAAAAGGCGTGGACATCGCGAAGCTGGCGCTCCAGTTCTCGCTCGCGAATCCCGACATCACGACCACCATCGCGGGCAGTGCGAATCCGGCCAACATCCGCCAGTGGGCGCAATGGGCCGCCGAGCCGCTCGATCAGGAGTTGCTCGCCGAGGTGCAGGAGATTTTTAAACCGGTCAAGAACCTCGGGCATGTGGAAGGATTGGTGGAAAACAACTAGTCTGATCGCGCCTATGGAATTTGCCGACTTTGTTCGCCTCGGAGATCAGGAGCCACCACTCCGGTTCCTGATCATCGGCGGCTATGCGGTCGGCGCGCACGGCCACACACGGGCAACCTTCGACGTGGACTTTCTCGTCCGGCGGACGGAGCACGATCTCTGGTTCGCCCGCCTCCAAAACGCCGGGCTTAAGCTTTATGGTGAAACGCGCGCGTTCGCACAATTCAACCAGGCACAGGAAGGCGACGGCTTGGACTTGATGTTCGTTGACGATCCGACGTTTCAGCAATTCTGGGAGGCGTCCGAAGAGCGTGACTTTGGTGGAAGCCGGGCGCGAATTCCCTCATTGGAGCATCTTTTGGCACTGAAACTTCACGTTCTCAGGCAAGCCTTGCCCCACCGCACTTCCAAAGATGCCGAGGATGTGGAGATGCTCATCCGGCGGAACGGGATCAATTTGTCCGAGCCACATTACGAGCAGTTGTTCCTGAAGTATGGCAACCGAGAAATATACGAAACCATCCTCCGAATCATCCGTCATTCGTGAAACCGCCGGCTCGTATGAGCTGGAACTTCACTTGCCGGAGGACTCGGGATTTGCCCCGCAGCCCCCGCGCGTTTCGCTGGCGCAGATGATGGCGCGCAGCCGGCAATTGCGCGCGTGGTTCCCGTCAGGTATTCGTACACCGGAAGAACGCTGGCAAGCAAAGACAACCCTGGAGTTTAGACTATGAACGCCGCACTGACTGCCCTTGGATTGATACCGGTCCTGTGAACAACTTGCCGCAATCATCGAGGAAATACTCTCTGACGGGCGACGGCTTTGAGATCGTCGAGGGCGTCCTTAGTCCCGAGGAGTTGGAAGAACTTCGACGTGCGGTTGATGAACTTCCGTCCCGGCATCGCGGCGGGGTGAGAAACCTTTTGCAGAATTCAGAAACCGTGGCGGCTTTGGCTAATTCCAGTTCTGTCAAAACTTTGGCCGAAACCGCGCTCGGGGCGAACACGTTTCCGGTGCGAGCATTGCTCTTCGACAAAGCCCCCGCCGCAAATTGGAAAGTGCCGTGGCATCAGGATACCGCCATCGCGGTTGCCGAGCGCATCGAGGTGCCGGGTTTCGTCGGTTGGTCCGTCAAAGACGGCGTGACGCACGTTCATCCGCCGGTGGAGATTTTGGAACGCATGGTGGCTCTGCGGATTCATCTGGACGATTGCGGGCCGGACAATGGGCCGCTCCGTGTGCTGCCCGGTTCGCACCGGCACGGCAAATTCGATGAAGCTGAAATCGAGCGGTGGCGGCAGACGACGAAAGAAGTCAGTTGCTGCGCATCACAGGGTGACGTGCTCGTGATGCGACCTCTGCTGCTTCATGCTTCTTCACCAGCGAAATCGCCCTCCCATCGCCGGGTCATTCACCTTGAATACGCCTGCTGCGAACTGCCGAACGGGATTAGGTGGTTCGAGCAGCCGATACACACGTTGCCTGCGCTTGACTCCAACCTTCAGCCATTGCCATGAAAGCGCTCCAACTCGAAAAACCGCAGAAGTTCCGTTTCATTGAAACACCCGAACCCGCCGCGCTCGGAGACGGCGAAGCGCTCGTGCGCGTTCAACGTGTGGGGATTTGCGGCACTGATTACAGTGGTTTCCTCGGCAAGATGCCGTTCTTTTCTTATCCGCGAATTCCGGGCCACGAACTCGGCGTCGAGGTGGTGGCGGTCGGCCCGGGCGTGACGAACGTGCGGTCCGGCGACCGGTGCTCAGTGGAGCCGTACATGAATTGCGGTCAGTGTTTCCCTTGCCGCAAGGGCGCAACCAACTGTTGCGAAAATCTCAAGGTGCTCGGCGTGATGATGGACGGCGGGTTGACCGAGCGGATGGTTCTGCCCGCGATCAAGCTGCATCCGGCGAATAACCTCTCGCCCGAACAATGCGCGTTGGTCGAAACCCTCGCCATTGGCTGCCACGCTGTGAATCGCGGAAATCCCGTTGCGGGCGAGAACGTGCTCGTCATCGGCGCCGGGCCGATTGGCTTGTCGGTGATTGAATTCGCCAAGCTTTCCGGCG
This sequence comes from uncultured Bifidobacterium sp., assembly GCA_964355895.1. GTDB lineage: Bacteria > Verrucomicrobiota > Verrucomicrobiia > Limisphaerales > JADLHS01 > JADLHS01. Next base: position 9,990 of record CAYHFK010000127.1, read on the forward strand.
CGAAGACCATCGTGATGGATCTCAACCCGCAACGGTTGGAATTTGTCCGCGCGAAAATGGGTGTGATCGACACGATCTGTTCGACGGGCGACGGTGCCGAGTTGGAAACATTGACGCAGATGACGAGTGGCGCACTCGCGCAAGTGGTCGTGGACGCCACGGGAAGCAACAGGTCCATGGCGCAGGCGATGACCTATTGCGGCTTCACCGGGCGGCTGGTTTATGTCGGCATCACGCAGGCAGAGGTGGCGTTTCCGCACGCGCCGGTGGTGCATCGTCGCGAGTTGACCCTGCTCGCCAGCCGCAACGCACTGCCGCCCGACTTCACGCGCATCATCAAGCTGATTGAGGACGGGAAGATTGACACGCGCCCCTGGATCACGCATCACGCGGCGTTCGGTGAACTCATCGAGAAATTTCCCATGTTTATCAAACCGGAGACGGGTGTGATCAAAGCTCTTGTGGACATGGAATAATTTTCGATGCATTCAGCGATCACCATTTCTCTGGTCCCGGAAGCGCAAGGCGGACCGTTTGTTTTTGGGGACGACCTCGCGGCGGGCTGCGCAAACGCGGCGGAGTTGGGCTTTGATGCGATGGAAATCTTCCCGCCGGGCGCCGAGGCGCTGGACGTCGCGAAGGTCGCGAAGCTTCTCGGCGCGCATGAATTGAAATGTGCCGCCATCGGCACGGGCGCGGGCTGGGTCAAACACAAGCTGCGTCTCACCGACCCGGACGCCGCGGTTCGGCAGAGGGCAATTGGATTCGTCAGTGAAATCATTGACGCGGCGGGAACGCTCGGCGCACCGGCCATCATCGGCTCGATGCAGGGCCGCTGGGGCGACGGCGTGACGCGCGCGCAGGCGCTTGGTTGGTTGGGCGAGGCATTGGCCACGCTGGCAGAACGCGCGGCGCGTCACAGCGTGCCGCTGCTTTATGAGCCGTTGAATCGTTACGAGACGAACTTGTTCAACCGCCAGGGCGAAGCGGCCACGTTCCTGCGCTCGCTGCGCTCGCGGAATGTCAAATTGCTGTGCGACCTGTTCCACATGAGCATCGAAGAGTCTTGTCTCTCCGACGCGCTTCGGGCCGCCGGCTCGCTGGTGGGGCATGTGCATTTCGCGGACAGCAACCGGCAGGCGATCGGTTGGGGCCACACGGACGTGGCCCCGATCATGGCCGCCTTGCGGGAGATTAAGTATGACGGCTATCTTTCCGCGGAGGTTTGGCCGCTGCCGGACAGCGTTTCGGCGGCGCAGCAGACCATGGAAAGTTTTCGTCGTTGGACGACGGCCTGATACCTTTTCACCATGCTCAAGCATCAACTTATTCATCCGAAGATCAACGAGGTGCTGGCCCGCGCCGGTCATCACGCGCGCATCTTGATTGCCGACGGAAATTATCCCGCCTCGACCAAGAAAGGTCCGCACGCGGAAGTGGTCAGTCTGAATCTGTCGCCCGGCGTCGTGACCGTGGCGCAGGCGCTTCGCGCGTTGCTCAGTGCCGTACCGGTGGATCAGGCGAACACGATGGGCATTCCGGCCGACGATCCGTACGCGCAAAAAGGCGAACCGCCGGTTTGGGAGGAGTATCGCCGCATCATCACGGACGCGGGCTTCAAATTAAAATTGGCGCCAATCCCGAAGTGGGATTTTTACGAGGCCGTCAATTCGCCCGACCATGTGCTAACGATTCAGACGGGCGATCAGGCGCTGTGGGCCAACGTGCTTTTGACGATGGGCTGCCGCACGGACTGAATCCCGGGTGACGGCGATGCGAATAGACAGCCATCAGCATTTCTGGCGATTCAATCCGGCGGACTACGGCTGGATGAAGTCCGGCTGGCCGATCCGCCGCGATTTCTTGCCGGTGGACTTGGAGCCGGAGTTGCGCGCCCGCCATCTGGACGGCTGCGTGGCCGTGCAAGCGCGCCAGAGCCTCGCCGAATCGCGCTGGCTGCTGGAACTGGCGGATGGCACGCCCATGATCCGGGGCGTTGTGGGCTGGGTGGACTTGTGTTCGCCGAACGTCGCGAAGGACCTGGAGGAATTCGCTGAGCATCCCAAGTTTGTCGGCGTGCGGCATGTGGTGCAGGACGAACCCGACGACGGGTTCATGCTGCGGGAAGATTTCCAACGCGGCATCGCGGCGCTGAGCGGCTTCGATTTGACCTACGACCTGCTGGTTTTTCCCCGGCAGTTGCCGGCGGCGATTGCGCTCGTTCAAAAATTTCCCGAACAGCCGTTCGTGCTCGATCATCTGGCCAAGCCGCGGATTAAAGACGGCGCGCTGTCGCCATGGCGCGAACAGATCCGGGCACTGGCGAAGCTCCCCAATGTCGCGTGCAAGGTGTCCGGCATGGTGACGGAAGCTGACTGGCAAAACTGGCAGTCGGACGATTTCAAACCGTATCTCGAGGTCGTGTTTGAGGCATTTGGGCCGGACCGGCTGATGTTCGGCTCGGATTGGCCGGTTTGCCTGCTGGCCGGGAGTTATGAACGCGTACTCGGGCTGGCACAGGATTACGTCAGCCGATTGGGGAAGGACGCCAAAGCGAAGTTCTTCGGCGAAAACGCGGCCCGATTCTACGGACTGACTTAACCCGACTTTCCGGCGTGGCGTTTTGACTTCTTCGTCGCTCCGCGACCCACCCCGTCCACGAACTTCTGCATGGCGTCTTCCTGTTGCTCGATGGACGCCACGAGTTTGAACTGCGTGCGGCAGCGGTCGAGGTTGTGGTCCGGACGATGGATGCGGAAATAGGTGTCCCCGCTCAGAAAGTCGGTCAAAAACCGCATGCCGATTTCAAACGTAATGAGCTTGCCGGAGAAGGCCATCAGGGACTTTTCCGCTTGGGTCAAAAACGCGTCGGCGGTCGAAAGATAACCCTCCGCGAGCTGCTTGAAGATGGGCAGGTGCATCTTGACCTGCGACAAATCGAGCTCGTCTTCGAGGGTGGGACTGGTGGTCGTCCGCACCATGTCGCCAAAATCGTAAAGCGCGCAGCCGGGCATGACCGTGTCGAGATCCACGACGCATTTGGCTTCGCCCGTCAACGTGTCGAGCATCACGTTGTTAAATTTGGTGTCGTTGTGCGTGACGCGTTCGGGAATTTTGCCCTTCGCCATGGCGTCGAGGATGACCCCGACCA
>CAYHFK010000128.1:0-13020 GCA_964355895.1 uncultured Bifidobacterium sp.
TGGTGGTTGACCCGTTCTGCGGCAGTTGTGCGACGGGTGAAGCTGCCGAACGGACACGGCGCGCGTGGATTTGCTGCGACTTGGTCGAAGATTATTTGAAGGGCGCGCTCGGTCGCTTTCAGCGGGGCAAAGTGGAAAAGTATTCGGTTGCCAAATGTGAAAAGCCGAACGGCGAGGACTCCTATCGGGCCGTCAAGCCGGGGCTTTTGTGGAATGGTGTGGAGGACGACGAGCCGCTCGCGGCAGACGGCGGCGCAAAGCGCGCAGTTTCTACGAAGCGTCCGAAAGCGGAGAAGTCGGTTTCATACCAGCCAAAGCAGGCGTCGCCGCAGATGGCATTGCTGGACAAGCCGCAGCCTGCAAAGCGGAAGGCCTCGTCCAGCAAGCGACACGGCTGACCTCGGGGAGTTGAATGGCAAATCCAGAGAACAATCCACCAATCTCGCCCAAGAAACAGGCGAGCGACCTTCCGTTTGGCAGCGAGTTTTCCCCGTCACAAATCCAACTGCCTGTGGTCTTGGAATTCGCGAAGGAACACGGTGGCGATTGGAAAGCGTTCGAGGCAGCGGTCAAAAGCAAATACTTCAGTCAGAACGCAACCAGCGACTACAATCGGGGCAAACTCGCAAACAATACCAAGCTGGGCATGATTGCCTACGGTCTGGTTGACCGCGATGCCCGACTGACGGAATTCGGCGAAAAGCTTTACGCAGTGCGCGATCAACCCGACAAACTCCACGCGGAGCTTGCGCGGCATATTCTGTTGAACCTCCACGGCATGACGCTCGTGCAATGCTTGCAGGATATTCAGTCGGCGGGCGAGACGGCTGATTTGGTGAAGCTCCGCGAGTGGCTTGAGGAGCGTGGCATTCACTTCCCGCGTGGTGGGAAGCATCCGAGCATGATGCGGCTTTGGCTCGAAAAGGCTGGCGTGTTTACGAGCGGATGGAACGTGAGCGCAGCAAAGCTCAAGGAACTGGTTGGGGCGAGCAACGAGGAGATTGAAGCTCTGGCTGGTTTGTCTGCGGAGCAGAGCGCCTACCTCAAGACGCTCGCCAACATGGGTGGCGAAGGCCCGTTCCAATCAAACGAAATCGAAAAACTCGCCACCGCCACCTACGGCGTGCGCTTCAACGAAAAGGGACTGCCAAAGCAGGTGCTCTATCCGTTGGAGAAAGCTGGATTCGTGACGCTCGTGCGTGGCACGAAAGAGGCGGGGCGCGGCGCAAAGCCGTTTGCCGTCCAGCCAACCAAGAAGCTGCAAAAGGAAATTCTCACGCCGCTACTCGAACAACTGGAAAAGCAAACCTCCTCAGATTTGCGCCCATTGTTGCGAAAGTCCATGCACGACATTCTCAACGACCTCAAAGCAACTGATACGCACACGCGCGGTCTGGCGCTGGAAGCGCTCGCTTTCAAACTCATGCGCCTTCTGGACATGGACTACGTGGCGACTCGCCTGCGCGGTTCAGCGACTGGCGGTGCTGAAGTGGATTTGATTTTCCAATCTGCGCGGCTGGTCTTTTCGCGTTGGCAGGTTCAGTGCAAGAACACCGCACGCGTGAACCTTGAGGATGTCGCAAAGGAAGTCGGTCTCACGCATCTGCTCAAGAGCAACGTCATCGTCGTGGTCAGCACAGGCGAAATCGGCGCGAGTGCTCGTGGCTATTCCAACAAAGTCATGGGCGACACCAATCTTTGCTTGGTGCTCTTGAATGGCGACGATCTTTTGGCGATTGAGAAGAATCCGGCGGCAATTGTTGATGTGTTTTGCCGCGAGGCAGTTCACGCCATGCGACTGAAGACGCTGGAACTTTAACCGCTTCGACGCCGAGTATTTCCGCCCGCGCTACCAAAGCCTGCTCGCGCTGTTGCGGCGTCAGGGCAAAACGCTGCGCGATGTCGCCCGCCTGCGCGAAGACATGTTCACGCCGCAGCCCGGCCAGCCGTTTCACTACATCGAGATTGGCGACCTCGCGGCGGACGGCGCGGCCACCAGCTACGTCGTCCCCGGCGAGGAAGCGCCCAGCCGCGCGACGTGGATTGTCCAACCCGGCGACGTCATCACCTCCACCGTGCGCCCCAACCGCTGCCTGACGGGATTGATTGAGCCGGAACAGGCGGAGAACATCTGCTCCTCCGGCTTCGCCGTCCTGACGCCCAAGGGAATTCCGGGCGAACTATTGTTCGCGTATCTCCGTCTGCCCGTCATCTGCGAGTTGATGGATTTGAATACCACGGCCTCGATGTATCCCGCCATCTCCACCACCGACCTGATGCGCCTACCCTTCCTCCTGCCCGACGATGTGACGATAAAAAAGGTGAAACAACAAATCACCGCCGCACGCGCCGCCTGCCGCGAGGCCCACGCACTCTTGGAGAAAGCGAAGCAGGCCGTCGAGATCGCGATTGAAAAGAATGAGGCGGTGGGGATGGCGATGCTGAAGGATTGAGCGGACGTTTCTGTCGCCCTTGCAGGGCTTGGAGGATTTGTTGGACGATGAACCTAGGGCGGCGCTCGCGGACTCGCTTTGCCCTGGGCTGTCATCTGCCGGGCTTACAGCCCTTTTCAAGTGAGCTTCACTTCGGCAGCCAACTCTTCGCCGGGCCGCCCTGTTTGATCCATACCTCGTCGAACACGGCGTGATTTACGATGGCGCGCTCGTGTGACAAGTTTTCAGGAAAACGCGGCAGGCCGCGGATGTGTCTAACGACAGCGGGCTACTTTTCCCGAACTTAGCTTCCCTGTACGTGTAGCGGGGCATGCACTTTGATTACCTATTTTGAGTCCGTGAACTGGAAGGCGAAGAGATTTGCTTTGGTCATTTGGAAGCTCAGGCAAACCGGATGTGCCGCGAGGGACGAAAGGTTCGTTTTCGATTTCCAAACCACCATGTGCCGGATGTGATCACCGGTGATTGGCACGCAGTCGGCGGGAGTCAGTCCCGGGACTGGTTGGCCGACCTCGTCCAGCAGACCCACCCGAACGCTGCCGCCAGCCTGGACGGCGACATTGAGCGCGAGGGCATTTCCCTTGAACCGAAGCGGTGGCGTCACAAAAGAGCCTTCGTCATCGCCCGCCTCCACCGAGACATAGCCATCGAGCCGGATTTTGGCGCGACTGAAAATGCGGCGATTGGCGGGCTTCGTGAGCAATTCAAGCTCGGCTTCCTGGTGCTTGAGCGGAGACCCGCTGTAGTAATGCCAGAGTTCGTCGCGAACCGGCACCAACCCCTGCCCCATGTACAGGCTGCCACTATCAAATTGACCAGCTTTTCCCAAAGCGATGAAGGGGATGGCGCGATCGGGAAAGTTCCAGTGGATGCCGTCGCGACTGACGGCCAGGTGAATTTCGAGCGTGTCGGCCTTGTGGTCGTAAACGCTGGGAAACATCAGGTAGGTGTTGGCCGCGCCAGAATATTTCACCGCCGCAGGATTGTAGAGGTCGCGCGCCGCCTCGTTTTCCAGGACAAGCTGGAGTGCCTCGAAATGGGAGAAATCGCGGCTCTGCGCGCGACCGATGGCGCGACCGCGGCCGCCGACGCGGCCGTAGAGGACATACGCGTCGCGGCCAGCGTCCCAGAACGCCGAATACTGGCTGTCGGCGAACAGGTCGCAGATCAAGTTCGGCAGCCGCGTCCAGCGGAGACCGTCCGGCGAGGTCATGCCCGCCACGCGGTAGGGCGGCGCCGACTGCGAAAACATGCCCTGCGAAACGCATTTGTATCTGGCTTCCGCCGGTGCCGTGGGATCGAGAAAAACTCCCGCGCCATGCACCCGCGAATAAGCGCCGGGCGGGCCGATTTCCCGGAAGAGAATGTTGTTGCTGGTGGTGCCGTGGTAATTGAACAGGCCGAGCTTGGGTTTCACCCAGCGGATGCCGTCCATGGATTCCGCGTAGCAAAAGGAGGTGTCGTTGGTCGTGGGCCAACCTTCCACGTCGTAACATTCGTACCACAGGCGGAACTTGCCGTCGTGCTGCGCCACCGAGAACCAGTTGAGCGACGCGTTCTCCCACGGCTGGTTTGGCTCCAGCGTCCGCTCGCCGGTCTTGAGCGCGGGATGCATCCGCAACGTGACCTGCTTGGCCTGCTTCAGGAAAAGATCGTCAATGAAAAGCTGCTTCTGATCGCCCACGACGATGACCGCTGCGGCGACCGGGAGGTTTTCCTGTGCGAATACGGACGCCGCCAACAACCCGCACGCAACCGCGAAGGCGGTTACCAGAGAAGTGAAGCTGTTTTGTTTCATGCGGAACATTTGGCTGAGTTTCCGACCTGCGGTTGCGGCCATCAAGTCCTGGCCGCGCGAGGGCGAATCACCATCGTGTGTCTGTCACCGTTTAGCCGCGGCGACTTCATCGAACACGGCCAGCAAGGTGAGGTAGTTGTCCACCAACAACCCTTCGTAGCCGTGGCAGCCGCCGTTCCAGTCGCGCCAGTCCTTGGATTTGTAGTGGTCGCCAAAACCCTGAAAATCCCCGGCCGCATAACCCTTGAGCATCGGATGAAAGATGCGCTCCGCGTCCGCGCGCCGGTTCAATTGATAGAGCGCCTTGATCGTGAAGTAGGCGAAGCACCCGGTCGCGCCACCGTTTTCGTAAAACTGAAATCCGTCCGACCCGTCCTCCCGCCGCGGTTCGCCGGACTGGGACGGGGGCGAGTTTTGCAGGAGGTAGTCGCCCTTGCGTATCGGCACCAGATTGCCCGGCAGGCCGAGCGAGAAATTTGTGAAGCCCACCTGAGCCATCTTGTTCAACAGGCGGTCCATGATCGGATTCGCGTCCTTCGCATCCAGCAAACCGTAGGTCACGGCCACGCCGCTGACGAAGGTGAACCAATAATCGTGCAACTGCCCGTCCCGGCTCCGCCAACCCGCGAGCACGCCGGTGGCGGGATTCAGGAACGTCGGCAGATAGGAGGCCCGGAGTTTGGCGGCGCGCGTCTCAAAGAAATCGGCGTCCGCGTTTTGGCCCAGTTCGCGCGCCACCGCCGCCAGCATCTTGGTCGCGCGATACGCCAGGGCGTTCGCGTAAGCATCCTCATGGCCGAAGTTGATCGTGTCCCACCAGTTCGCCGGCATGCGGGAAGGAGTTGGCCGGTCACCGAGGTTTCCGGAGCCAGGATATTCGAGCAATCCGTTGCCATCGCTGTCCGCCGCCAACATGGTTCGCGCCCAGCCCGCCAGGCCAGCGTAGTTGGCGCGCGCCCACTTCCAATCCTTCGCGCCCTCGATGTAATGGCACGCCGCCATGATGAGCGAGGGATTCGAGTCGAGCGTGTCGTAAGGCGTGGCCCAGCCGCTGACGTTGCCCGCACTGGAGGCCGAAATGTAACCCGTCTGTCCGTAGCCTTTGGCGCCGGCCAGATAGCGGTCCAGGGTCATGCGAACGAGGTCGAGACACGTCAATCCCTTCGCCAGGGGCGGCGCGTGCCGCGCGACTTCGGCGTACTCATACACCGTGAAGGCCACCGGATCGCTGGCGGAATTGTTGGCGAGCATCTGCGCACGCGGATTGATTTGGAAGATGTTCAGGAAATCCCGCCGGAAGCCGTCGTAGCGTGGATTATTCTCAATCCCCTTGAGCCGGGGATAAATCGCGGCGACTTCGAGGCGGTAACGCACCTTGCGATGCTCGGCGGTCGCGGCGGGAAAGGCGACCCGCACGTATGGTGGTTTCACGTAACGACGCGCTTCGTAATCAAGCGTCATATCGGGACGATTCCCCGTGATCCGCAGCGATCCCATGTCCGGCAGATGCAGGAGACACGGCAGCGGCATCGTCCGCTCACCAGGTTTCATCAAGCCCAGCAGCGTGGCGTGATTCAACTTCTGATTGAACCTCAACACCAGCGGCGGCAACGCCTCGCCGCCCGAGAATTCCGATTCCAGCGTGATAACCTTTTCCCGACAGTTAATCCGCCAAGCCCCGCCGCCCTGCGTGGAACGGTAGATGAACTTTCCCGGCCCGAACGATTCGAAGCGGACCAAGCCGCTCCCGTTGGTCTCCACGAGCACAGGATTCGCGCCGAGCTTTCCCTGCCCGAGCGAATCCACCACCAAGCTCGAAAACGCAGCGGTGTCGCGCGACAGCGAAAGGGAGAAATACTTTGATTGAAAGTCCGCCGCGCTGGCGAGCAGCGCGCTGATCCCCACCCAAAACCCAAAACCAATTACCAGATGTTGTTTCATAATAAATCCCCTCGCCGGCTGCCTTGCCGTGACGCCGATCCACTGCGCCGGCTCAAAGTCTCTCCCACTCTTCTCTCGCGATGCCCGCCTGCCGCAACAGTTGCGCGAGGAGTTTCGGGCCGATGTCACCGCCAGGCGGGTTCGGGATGGTGAGGGAAAGCCCGCCGCGCTGCATGAATTCGTGCTTGCCGCCAGCAAGGGGACGGAGAATCCCAGGCGGCGCAGACCGGCAATGAGTTCACGCCGCTTGATGGGACCAAAGTGGGGCATCAGGCCGGGACTTCCACTTCCCGGATGGTGAGATTCAGGCCTTCCACCACCGGCACCGTCAGGTTGCGCGAGATGCGGAAAAGCAGCCAGTCCTCAAGGGTGCTGGCCAATTCGTCGCGGCAAGCCTCCAGCGTGTCCGCCTGTGCCAGGACGCCATCAAATCCGGGGATTTCGCCATAGAAGCCCTCACCCTCGCCCAGCAAATCGTAGCGGGCCTTGCCCATCGCTGCGCGCAGATAATCAGTCAGCATACGTCGTGACGATAGCACCTGGCTGGCCGGCTGCAAAGGCGTTTATTCCTGGCATCCAAGCGCGATTCGCACCAGAACACGACGTCAACGCGAGTCCATCCCGGCCGGATTCCCCAGGCGAGTACGGGGCAACACCCTCCGGTGTCCGGCGGCACCGCCACCTCCCGACCCATGCGGGAAAACTGGCTTGAGGCTGGTTGCCCGCCTCACTTCGGCAACCAACTCTTGATCGCCCCGCCCTGTTTGATCCAGTCTTCATCCAGCACGGCGTGATTCACCACGGTGCGCTCGTGCGAGGTAAAGATCAGGTGAATCTTTCCGTCGCGTGTCTGCAATGCCAGCGGGTAGCCGTAGTCGTAAGGGCCATCGGCCACGTTGCGGCGACAGGGCCAGGTCTGATCGGCGTCGGGTGAGAGCGCGACGGTGAGGGGCGTGCGGTCGTTCATGCTGTCGTTGAACACGAGCAGCAGGTTTCCACTGCGCAGCTTGATGAAATCCACCGCGGCGTTCGGATTCTTGAATTGCGAATTGGCGCCGGCGCTCCATGTCCAGCCGCCGTCGTGTGATTCGGCACGGACAAGCCAGCCGTTGGTGGTCGGTTCGTAATTGCCGCCGCGCCGGCAATAGGCGACGAGAGAGTTATCGCGCACCTCGACCGCCACCGGTTGGATGTTGCCCGTGGCCGAGCGGATGCGGTCAGTTTGCTTCCAGGCCTTCTTCTTCACGTCATAGCGGAGGAAAAGTCCGCTGCTGTCCGCGCCTGTGAACTCAGGGTTGTTTCCGCCTTCAAAGTAGAGCGGCAGCAGGTAGTCGCCATTGTTCAGGACAATCGGCTTGTTGCAAACCATCATACCCTCCTCGCTAACGAGCGGGAACGCGTCCGACCACGTCTCGGCATTGTCGCGCGAAACCTTGGCCTGCACGCGCGAGGTGGACCACGTCTCGCCGTAACGCACCACGTAGAACAACCACAGCAATCCATCGGTCGCCTGCCAGAGGATGCCGTTGCCGAGCGAGCGGAAGGGATCGTGCGCGATGCGCGTCGGCGGCGTCCACTTGCGGCTGCCTTGCTTCAAACGCGAGCCGAAGACGCCGGTGTTGGTGGCGTATTCGCCCTCGCCGCCGTAATAGACCACGTAGAGATCGCCGTTCCGGAGTTCCTCGATGCGCGCCGGGTGCTTGTAGGGACCGGTCTTGATCTCCGGTCCAAACAGCCGCTCGATGCGCAGTTCGCCGGCGCGAAGCGCTGGTGTCGCGGCAGAAAGCCAAAGCAACGAACCAAGCACGAGGGAAGAAGCGGCGGGCCAGCGAACAAGAGTTTTTAAACGCAATTGGCGGATCATGCGTCGAGAGAAGCACGTCCGTCACCGATGGTCAAGTCAAGGGTGAATGGAGGGTGGGGCGCGCCACTCCGTGCGCGCCGTTTTGGAAAAGAGAACCGTTATCCGCGTTCGCGGCGCGCAGAGGACTGCGCGCCCTACCGTCTCGCGTCCTCGACTGATGACATTCCCACCCGACCAGTATTTTCGCTTTCGCGCCGCGCGGTCCTGCGTTATTCCTTTCGCCGCCGGAAATTTGCTATGAACCAAATTCTAACAGGCGTAAAATTGATGAATCACAGTCTGGCTTTGGCCGCTCCCTTTCTGGCGCTGCTAACTCTTCACGCGGCGGAGATCGCTCCCCTTCCCGAACAGGTCATCCCGGCCATTCTGGATCGGCAGGATTTTCAAGTGCCGGACCGGGTGCAAATGTCCGGCTGGCTTGGCCGGCGCATTCAGGGCAACGAAGCGAACCGTTTGGTGAAGCTTGATGCGACGCGATTGTTGGAAGGCTACCGCAAACGTCCCGGTCGCCAATCCTGGGACGGTGAGCACGTCGGCAAATGGTTGCACGCGGCCACGCTGGCCTGGGCCAATACCGGCGATCCGGCATTGCGCGAGAAGCTCGATTACATCGCTGCGGAACTGGTCAAATGCCAGATGGAGGACGGCTACCTCGGGACTTACGTGGAGAGCAACCGGTGGCGATCGTGGGATGTCTGGGCCCACAAATACAATCTGATCGGACTGATCACCTACGTGCGTTACACCGGCAACACTGCTCCGCTCACCGCCTGCCGCCGCATGGCGGATTTGCTTTGCAACACCTTTGGCGAAGAACCCGGCCAGCGCGACATCATCAAAGCCGGCCCGCAAGTCGGCATGGCGCCGACCAGCGTGCTCGAACCAATGGCGCTGCTGTATCGCCTGACCGGCGAGCAACGTTATCTCGATTTCTGTAAATACATCCTGCGCGCCTGGGAGCAACCACACGGACCCAAAATCATCTCCACGCTGCTGACCACCAAACGGGTTGACAAGATCGCTAACGGCAAAGCCTACGAGATGATTTCCTGCCTCAACGGTGCGCTCGAATATTACCGGACCACCGGCGAGCCGCAAATCTTGCAGGCTTGTCTGAATGCCTGGCAGGACATCGTGGATCATCGCCTCTACATCACGGGCGCCGCCAGCTATTGGGAGGTTTTTCATGACGATTACGATTTGCCAAACAACAACATCATGGGTGAAACCTGCGTGACCGTTACGTGGCTGCAGTTCAACTCGCAGTTGTTGCGCCTGACCGGCGAAGCGCGGTTCGCCGACCAGCTTGAGCATGTCGTATTGAATCAACTGCTCGGCGCCCAGCAGTGTGATGGTGCGGCGTGGGGATATTACGTCCAGATGGAAGGCCGGAAACCTTACACCTCGAACCTTGACGGCCAATGCTGCCTTTCGAGCGGCCCGCGGGGCGTCGCGCTGATCCCCACTTTCGCCGCGACGACCGATGCCGAGGGCGTCGTGATAAATCTCTACGATGCGGGGACCGCTCATCTCAACCTGCACGATCACACGCCGGTCACGCTCACCACGGAAACGCAGTATCCCGCCAAGGACCTGATTCGCATCACGGTTGAGCCGGCGGAAACAAAATCGTTTGCGGTCAAACTCCGCGTGCCCGACTGGTGCCGCAGCGCAGCGCTGGAAGTGAACGGCCGGAAAGTGGCAACCCAGCCAAATGCCGATGGCTATGTCGCCATCCAACGCCAATGGAAGACGGGCGACCGCATCACGTTGCGTTTGAAATTGGAACCACGCCTGACCATTGGTGACCATTCAAACCAAGGCAAGGTGGCGTTGATGTACGGCCCGCTGGTGTTGGCGGCTGATGAAGCCTTACTTGGCAAAGGGAGTCTGGCCAGCCAACGGGCTTCTGCAACCGCGCAGCAAACCATTCCGCTCAACGGCATCGCCGTGGCCAGTCCGGAACTCGCCAAGCTAAAGGTAACTCCCGAGCCCGCCCCGGATGAATTCAGGACCTGGCCCGGCGCCCAGGTATTTCGCATCCGCGCCGTCACCCGCAAACCGATGCCTGGACTTAAGGTCGGCACTCCGGTGCCGATCGGACTGGTGCCGTTTGCGGATGCCGGCAGTACCGGTGCGCGTTACAAAGTCTGGCTGCCGCTCCCCCGCGAGCTTTACAGTGGCAATTTGCTTTTGGACGGCCGGGCCAGCCACTCCCGACAGGACAACCTCGATGGTTCGATGACGGATGAGGACTTTGAAACCTTTGTGACTACCTCGGACGGCAAATTGGCGGAGGAAGACTGGTTTGCAGTTGAACTAAATGCACCGGTGAAGGTGAAGCGCGTTCTGTTTGCCCACGGGAAGACACTGCCCAACGGTGGTTGGTTTGATGCCACCACAGGGAAACCACGCGTTCAGCTGAAACGAACGCAGCACGGCACGTGGGAAACCGTGGCCGAGATTGCCGACTATCCCGCCACGACCACGAAGAATTCCGCGGAGATGGAAGGTGGCGAGCATGTCACTTGCAAACTCGCCCGCCCGATCAAAACGTGGGGGGTGCGCGTCATCGGCAAACCGGCCTCCGGCGACAATCCGCAACAGACCTGCTCCTCCTGCGCCGAGTTGCAGGCGTTCAGCGAATGACAAGTGCTCCAAGAACTTGCTGATGTTCACAAACTCATGGTGTGGACATTATCTCGGTGAAACGGTAGGAGCAGCGTCGGCCAGCATCTCGGGCGCGATGGCGCGCAAGGCATTGGTCGCCCCCTGGCGCGGCCCTTCATCCGGGTCGTTAAGGAGCTTGACCAGCGCTGGCACCGCGGAGCCGGCTTGGTCGCCAAATTGTCCGATGGCCTCCGCCGCATAAGCCCCGACTCGGCGGCGGGGATCCTGCAGCGCGGTAATCAGGGCCGGAACGACGAGGCTGGGTTCTTGTCGCATTTTGCCCAACGATATTGCGGACAACGCTGCCAAATTCTCATTCGGATCGCGCAGGTAATCGATGATGATAGTCACCGCCGGGAGAGCGTTGGTGCCGAGCCGGGAGAGGCTCATGGCCGCCTGAGGCCGCAGCCGCGATTGTTGGTTGGTGAGAATGGCCATGAGCGGCGGCAGCGCCTGAGCGCCCATGAAGCCCAAGGTAAACATAGCGCGGCTGGCACGACCCAAATCTCCGGGATCCGCCGCCAACTGCGTCAGGTCCGGAATGGCTACCGCGGCGGCGGGTCCAAGGATTACCAGCGCATCGAAGGCACCCTGCGCGCGGGCTTCGCTTCGGCTCCCTCGCAACCGCCAATCACGTCCCAACCGCTTGGCCAACGCCGCTATGACCCCCGCCGCTTTCACCCGCAAAGGCCACGGGGTATAACGAGTGTATTGCACCAAGTATGGGATGGCGTTGGTGCCGATTTGGCGAATCGCCTCGGCGGCCTGGTCCGTGTCATCATCCCCATTGTAGTTGGTGAGGCCCACCAGCCAATCGTTCAGCGACCGGCCATCGTAGGACGGTTCGTGGTCGCGACTCTGAAACAGGAGCGCTGCCACCGCCACCGCGCAAGCGAGGAAGAGCAGCCATTTCATTCTTTGCGTTCGCATGGTGTGCGCTTTATTTCCGTTCCACGGCCAGCGGCGCGCTGGTGCGGGCCGCCGCTTCCGCATCGCCAATAATCGCCGCGATGGCTTTGGTGATCGCTGCCCGGAGGGCGACGGAATCGGTTTGCGAGGCGGCCGCCCGCATCAAAGGCAACGCCGGCCGGGCATCCGCTCCCCGGCAGCCGAGTTGGTGGGCAGCGACCATCCGCTCGTCCTCCGCCACACTGGAATCCCCAAGCACTTCCGCCAGGAGGGGCACGAGCTTGAGGTTCAACTCGGTATCGTCTCGCAGCCAAAAAAGCTCCCGGTCCGCGGCGGACGGTTTTCTTTGCCCCTGAACCGTCCGGATAATCACGCGCATCAGCGTGTCCTCGTCGGGAACAATCAAGGAAAGCGCCCACGCCGCGTGAACATCACCATTTTCTGCGCGCTGCTGCAACCAGGGAATGGCCTCGCTGGCCACCGTCCCCAGTTCCGCCAGGGCGTCGAGGATCTCCACGGAGGACCAGTAATGAACCGCTTCGACACTTCGGATAATTGCCGGCACCGCCGGCCGGGCGGCTTCCCCCATGCTGGCTAACAGACGCGTCGCCGCCACTACATCACCGGATACGTCGGGGTGCATTTCATACCATCGGCACCATTCTGGCAGGTGCTTGATTTGCCACAGCACCAGCCGTTGATGAGTCTGGCTTTCTTGCAGGCGGTCCAAAGAGTCCGCCAGGTAGGGAACGGCGGGGACACCGAGGCGCGAGACCATGAGAGCGGCATCCGAGCTGGGGCCTAAGGAATAATCCGCAATCGCCATCTTCACCCACTCGCGGACGGAATGACCTTCGTAGAGACTCCGTTCCTGCGCCAACTGGCGTACTTGGATCAGCCCGGTGAGTCCGGCACAAACGAGCGCCACCGCGCAGGCGAGGAAGATGGAAATTTTATGCCTCTTTTTCATTCAGGGGCGTTTCTTGTCTGCGGACGGCAGCGGTTCCACCTTGGACTTCTTCGCGCGCGCCAGTCCCCGTACGAACGCCGCGTAACCCTCGCCGTCGAAACGCCGGCCACCAGGGCCAGCACCACAGCGCAGTTCGCAAAGGGTTCATAAATGTTTTCTTGCAACTCTCCATCCGGTTTCAAACCGCTGATCTTCGCTAATCTTCGCTGATGGCAGATGTTTCCCAAGTGCCCGCATGGAAACAATCTTTCACCGAATTTTTCCAGCCGGCCCTCTCGCATTAGCGGTGATGAGCGCAGATTAGCGGTTTCCACTTCGGAAGTCGGTCGCAATCAGCATGGCAAAGGAATTCTCCATGCCGAGGGCCGTGCGTTGGGCGAAAGCGCTGGAGCCGGCCGGCCAATCCCAGCCAATT
>CAYHFK010000129.1:0-12993 GCA_964355895.1 uncultured Bifidobacterium sp.
ACGATTACACCATCGCCATCCGCGCGGTGGAATCGCAGGACGGCATGACCGCCGACTGGGTGAAGCTGCCCTACGACCTGCTGGAAAAACTCGCCAGCCGCATCATCAACGAGGTCAAAGGCGTTAACCGCTGCGTCTTCGACATCACCAGCAAGCCGCCCGGGACGATTGAGTGGGAGTGAACACCGACACGCCGAAGCACGAGCTTGGGCAAGGCCGTTACCAAATCACCCGCGCCGGATAGGCTCTGAACTCCGGATCGGCGGATACGATTTCCCAGTTCTCATGGCTCGCTTGGGCGATCAACAAACGGTCAAACGGGTCCTTGTGATGCAAGGGCAGGTTTTGCAATGCCAGCGCGTGCGCCAGTTGGACGGGCAGGATTTGCAGGCCATTGGCAGCTTGATGACTGGCGATGGTTTCGGCCAGCGAACGGCGCAGGCGCAATTTGCCCAGGGCAATCTTGATCTGCATCTCCCAGGCGCTGGCGGCGCTCAACCAAAGCGTGTTATTGGCGGCGGAACAGGCTTGCTTCGCGGCGGCGGAAAGTTTGACTGGGTTGCTGTCCAACCAGAGAAGAACCTGGGTATCGAGCAGGAGGTTCATTCCGCCTGCTCACCCAGCCAATAGGAGTCGGGCAGCGGGGCATTGAAATCGTCGCTCATCCAGACTTCGCCCTCGTGCAAACCGAAGACGCGCGGCCCGGACATCGGCGGCGCCGCAATAGCCACGAGGCGGGCTTTGCCTTTCTGCGGGTCTTGGATGATGACTTCATGACCCGCTTGCACAAGTTCGAGCAATTGAGAAAGCTTGCCTTGCGCTTCCGTGATGGACAGCTCCGTGCTCATGGCAAAACCTTACTTCCCGGCGCGCAAACTGCAAGACCGTAGATTGGCCGTCGGCGAAGCCGCTGCGTCTTCGACATCACCAGCAAGCCGCCCGGGACGATTGAGTGGGAGTGAGGCAGCACGGCGGTGACCGACGGCGTTTCCCATCTTGATGGCGCGGCGTTGCCAAGTCTGGCCACCGCCCTGCGCACCGTCATCGGCCCATCCTGGGCAAAATGGCTTGCAGCCCCCGCAAGAAACCAAAACCCTTCGGCCATGAATTCATCTGCCCTGTTGCGACGGAGTGGGGTCGCCACGCTGGTGCTTGGTTGTGCGATGGCTTTTGGCCAGACGAACCTGACGCCCGCCGTCAATGGCTGCATCGTACCGGCCCCACGCACCGACGAGCGCGCTACCAATCGCTTCCTCCAACTCAGCCAGCGCGTCAAAGATTGCCAGGGCCGGGCCGATGTCGTTTTTCTCGGCGACTCCATCACGCAAGCCTGGGAGGTGGAGGGCAAGGAGGTTTGGGCAAAATACTACACACCGCGCCACGCGCTCAATCTCGGCATTGGCAGTGACCGCACGCAGCACGTCCTCTGGCGGTTGGACCACGGCCATCTGGCGGGTCTAAAGCCCAAAGTCGTGGTGGTCTTGATCGGCGTGAACAACATTCCGGACGACAGCTACACGCCGGGGATGGTGCTGGAAGGCGTGACCGCCGTGGTGCAAAAGCTCCGCGCAAAACTTCCGGAAACAAAAATCATTTTGCTGGGCATCTTTCCCTTCCACGAAGATTTCCATCCGCAACGGGCCAAAGCCCTGCAAGTGAACCAGGCGCTCCGCAAACTCGACGATGGCCAGTGGGTTCACTTCCTCGACTTCGGTTACTTGTTCATCCAGCCCGACGGAAAAATCTCGAAGGACATGATGCCCGATTTCGTCCACTTGACGCCGACCGGCTATCGGCTTTGGGCGGAGGCGCTGGAACCAAAGCTATCTGAGTTGCTGGGCGACCGACCAGTGAGACCGTAAGGCGCATTTGAAGGCGGGTCTCCAGCAACGCTTTCTCTGTGGATTCGGTTTGAGATGAATTGAGAGGGAATGTGAAATGAGCGCACGTGATCCTCAGCACGCGCCGTCGTTTGAACTCGGTAAACAACTCGCAGCGGACTGACGCGCCCTACCGATGCGGGTCGTGATCAGTGTTTAGCCGAACAACTCAGGGAGAATACACCCGATAAAATCTCTGCGGAAAACTGTTCGCATTGGTATCAATAAATGTGAACGGCGATGCATTGGTAATGACCGGGCGCCAATCCGTCGTCGCGAGGTTGGTTGAGACTTGTACGATGTAATTCGTGCCCGCCGTACCCGTGACCGTGAACTGAAACTGGTTGTTCGTGCTGTAATTCGGCGAACCCAGCGTGGCGGCGATGACTGGGGTGAACACCGTCAAGGTAGCCATGGAACTAGCGGTGCTGCCGTTAAGGTTGCTGGCCACCACATCGTAGTTTCCGGCAGCCGCCAAGGTCACATTCGTAAGCGTCAAAAAGGAATTGGTGGCTTGCGGAATCGGAGAGCCGCCTTTCCGCCATTGGTAGCTAACCGGATATGGTTCACCCTCCGTATTTAAATCACTGGTCGCGTAAGCACTCAAAGTCACATCACCTCCAACGCTGACAGACGCATTTGTTGGGTTCGCCGTGAACTCAGGCGGAACACAACTCCCACACCACCATCTGACTTCGAGCGGACCTGCTGGCCATGTGGACAAGCTGGGAGCGCTCGAATCGACTATGCTATTGGGAGCAAAACTGCCTGCAGTCACAGTGAACACGGGAGTATCGCCATTTAACACATTGCCCATCGTCGCGGTATCAAGGAATCGAAGCTGCAGATAAGTCTTTCCCGGGAGGACACCGATCAGGGTGAACATTCTTTTCGCAATCCGCCCGTCGGGGAAAGCAACATTACCGATTGCTGCACCCACGATAGTGGTCTGCAGGGTCAAGGTGCCAGCACTCGTTCCAGCCCAGAGTTGCATGGTCAGATTATCCCAACCGCCCGCTTGACTAATCGGGACGCAACAATCGACGATCAAGTGGTTATTGTCGTTTTCAATGTAGATCTTTCCTTGACCAAACGCGCCCAGGCAGGTGGAGATAATTGCCAATGTGATAATCAATCGTCGCATAACTTTTGGCTTTCGTCCGAGTGCACTGCTAACAGTCTAGTTAGCTATTTTCGCCGACGTGTCACCCTCCTACGCCGTTACGGACGTGTCAACAGGGGGTTACGTCGTAGGCTTAAACTTCAACAAGGCCGCCACCAAACCCTCCATCGTGTGTTGCTTCGCTTCGACGATCGGCGACAAACCCAGCGTCGCGATGGCTTTCGTGGTTTCCGGGCCGATGGATGCGAGTTTTGTTCGCGGAAATTTTTTCAGCAGCGCAGGCAGATTGAAGCGCGCGTGGAAATGTTCCACCGTCGAACCGCTCGTGAACGTGATCCAGTCCGCGCCCGCCGCCAGCAGCTTGGCGCCGGCGTCCGTGAGGTCGTCGGTTTCAGCCACGGTGCGATAGACGGGGATGTCGTCCACGATGGCGCCGAGTTCTTCGAGCGCCTCCGGCAAATCGGGATTCGCGACCTCGGCGCGGAGCAGACAGATTTTCAGGTTCTCGATGGTCTCGAACGCCTCGAAAGCCTTGGCGATTTTCTCCCCGATGGCTTCCTCCGGCATCAAGTCCACTTGCAGATGCAGCTCGCGCAGCTTCGCCGCCGTGCCCGGCCCGACCGCGGCAATCCGCACGCCGCCGATGTCGCGCATATCCTTGAACGCCCGGAAAAAGTATTCAAAGAACGCCGTGACGCCGTTGGCGCTGGTGAACACGAGCCAGTCATAGGAATTCAATTCGAGCATCGCATCCAGGAGATGCTGCGGCTGGCTCGGCACCGTGCGTTTGATGCAGGGAATCTCCAGCACTTCCGCGCCGAGTTCGGCCAGGCGCGCGGTCAAGTCGGCGGCCTGGACCCGCGCGCGGGTGACGACCACGCGCTGACCGAACAGCGGACGGTGCTCGAACCAGTTCAGCTTTTTGCGGAGCTTCACCACGTCGCCAATGACCGTGAGCGCGGGCGGCGTGATGTGTTCGTGAGCCGCGAGCTGCTCAATCGTGCCGAGCGTGCCGACGATGGATTTTTGCCGGCCCAGCGTGCCCCATTGCACAATGGCCACGGGCGTTTCGGTCGCCATGCCGCGGGTCACCAACGCCTGCGTCAGTTCGGACAAATGCGTCACCCCCATCAAGATCACCTTCGTGCCGGAGTTGCGCGCGATCTGGTCAAAGTCGAGGGAGCTTCCGTCCTTGCCGTCACCTTCGTGACCGGTGAACACGGTGAAGTTGGACGTGTGATCGCGATGCGTGAGCGGGATGCCGGCGTAATTCGGCGCCGCCGTGATGGACGAAACCCCCGGCACGACCTCGAACAAAATCTTCGCCGCCGCCAGCGCCTCGGCCTCCTCGCCGCCGCGACCGAAGATGTAAGGATCGCCGCCCTTGAGGCGCACGACGCATTTGCCTTCGCGCGCCTTGGCGATCATCAGCGCGTTGAGTTGCTCCTGCGAAACGTCCTGGCGTTTGCCGCGCGAGATGAGTTCACAACCCGCACGCGCCAGCCGGAGCAATTCCGGGTTCACGAGCCGATCGTAAATCACCACGTCGGCGCGGCGGAGCAATTCCGCCCCGCGCAACGTCAACAAACCCGCGTCGCCGGGGCCGGCGCCCACGAGATAAACTGTGCCTGTTTTCGACATCCGGGACGGATGGTATCGTGGAGTTGGGAGCAGGGCAAAACAAACGAGCCGGATTATTCAACCTGCCCGACCAGTTGGCTGGCAATCTCCTCCCCAATGGTCAACGCCGCCGTGGCCGCCGGGCTGGGCGCGTTGAGGATGTGCAACGCCTTGCGGCCCCGCACGAAGCTGAAATCCTGCACCAGCGTTCCGTCCGGCGACATCGCCTGCGCGCGCACGCCCGCGCCCCCGGTCTCCAAATCCGCCACGCGAATCTCGGGCACGAGGCGTTGCAGCGACTGGCAGAAAAGTTCCTTGCTGAAC
Source organism: uncultured Bifidobacterium sp. (assembly GCA_964355895.1). GTDB lineage: Bacteria > Verrucomicrobiota > Verrucomicrobiia > Limisphaerales > JADLHS01 > JADLHS01. Next base: position 4,948 of record CAYHFK010000129.1, read on the forward strand.
GAGCGTTTGATTTCTTCCCAGCACATCCGTTTGTGCCGGCCCAGAAATTTCCACAGCCCGCCGAACGAAAGGGCGTCGAAAAGATCGGCGGCATTGAAGTCCGTTTTCTTGTAGCCCTCACGCTTGAAGGCCAGCACCGCATTCGGCCCGGCCTCGACCCCGCCCTCGATGAGCCGCGTGAAGTGAACCCCGAGAAAGGGAAATTGCGGGTCGGGCACGGGATAAATCAAATGCTTTACGAGATGTTGCCGCGCGGGCTTGAGTTTGTAGTACTCGCCGCGGAAGGGAACGATGCGCACCTCCCGCTTTTCGCCCGCCAACTCGCTCACCCGGTCGCAATGCAATCCGGCGCAGTTCACCACAAAATCCGCCTCGAAATCGCCCGCGGTCGTCACGACCACCCAGCCGTTGCCCGTCGGGTTCAGCTTCGTGACGCGGGCGTTCGTCACCACTTGGCCCCCCTGCCCGGCGATTCGCTTCAGCATCGCTTCGCAGACCTTCGGATAATCCACGATGCCTTCCTGCGGGACGCGCAAGGCCGCCACGCCGCCGACGTGGGGTTCAATCTCCCGCATTTCCTCGCGGCCCAGCCACTGCAAACCTTGCAAACCATTTTGCCGGCCGCGCTCGTGGAGATTTTTCAACCGCGGCACCTCCGTTTCGTCCACGGCCACGACCAGCTTGCCGCAAATTTCGTGGGGCACGTCGTTGTCGCGACAGAACGCCACCATCTCTTGCACGCCCTGCACTGCCATGCGCGCCTTGACCGAGCCGGGCTTGTAATAAAGCCCGCAATGGAGCACCCCGCTGTTGTTGCCGGTTTGGTGCAAGCCAACCTTCGCTTCTTTTTCCAGAACGGTGACGCGGGCGGCGGGAAATTTTCTCCCCAGCTTGAGGGCCGTTGCCAAGCCCACGATGCCGCCGCCGATGATGATGATGCGTTGCTGACCCACAATCTTTGACGCGATGTTGGGGCAACTGCCTTGCGGCGGTCAAGCAGAACGTCCGATCCGACGAGATACCAATTGGCGGTCAGCGCAGAGGACGTAACGCAGAGTGGCACGCTGCTGTATCGCGGATTGTTAATCCGCTGGATAGGGAACATTTTGGCGGCCGGGGCAAGGATCACACTCCGCCGAATGCCATTCGGCGATACAGCCGATTACCAATCTGCGCTACAGAGACCGCAATTTCAGTCGCACCCGTCCGATCCGACGAGATACCAATTGGCGGTACGGCCCGGCGGTGGTCAGGGCTACCACTTGGAATAAACCATCCGCTTGGCCTCGATGAAGATGTAGGCGACGAAACGGAAGACGCGCCGCAGCAGCGGATTGTCCGGCCACATCTGGGCGTTTTCCTGGGTGAGCTTTTCGGCCTCGTCCGGCTTTCCGGTCGCGCGCAGACATTCCGCTTTGAGGAGATTAACGAACTTGGTTCGGATATCGGAAAAAGCCACCAACTCCAGCACCACCATGGCTTCCTCGAAGCGTCCGGCTTTGATCATGGCCCGGGCCTTGGCCAGGAGTCGGGCCACGGCCTTGGCTTCCAGATTGAAATACCGCTCGTCCAGCGTCTGCCGTTGTTCCGGGGTCAGGTTGGAGTGCCGTTCCTCGCGGAAAATCGCGTAGAGGTCAGAGAAGTTTTTGCTCTCCTCGTGAAACCGGTGGATGACCGCCCGGCTGCGGTGTTCGATTTGATCCCGCTCCACACCCGGCGTCGGATGAATTTTATTCAGCAGTTCCTTGGCCGTGTGAATCCGCTCGTCCAAGGTGTGGTTGTAGAAGCCCGTCCAGAACGCCACATTGCGCATCCGCGGCGTCTTGCCCTTGCCGCCGATCAAACCGAGCTTGATGGGCAACTGCTCGCGCCGACCGATGATCTGCCCGATTTGATCCAGCCACGTGTCGTCGAACCAAAACGGAAAATAGGCCGTGCTGAAGCGACCCGTCACCGCCATCCATTCCGCGCTCAAAATCATCTGGAACGTCGGCTCGTGCAATTCCGGGTCATGCGGATGCGCGACCAGGATGCGATCCGGATACTTGTTGAAAGCCGTGCGGATCACGTCATCCCAACCCGGCGTCACAAACAACGTGTCGTCCGCGTGTAACATAAAAATGCCCGAGCCCGAAGTGCAGGCCCGCCAGGTGAGATTGTGAATTTCGCCGAGGCTCGCCGAGCTTTCGCCGACGACCCAATGAATGCCGAACGAATACCCTTTGAACTGACCAACCTGGATGGCATCCATCGTCAACTGATCGTCGTGGTCAATGTAAAGCCACACCGCGACCTTGTTTTTTTGGGCGATGGTTTGCTCCAATGAGGCAAACACCTGCGCCAGCATTTGGGGTCGGCCACGCGTGGGCAACAGCAAGCTGATGTGATCTCGGTCGGTGACCGGCGGCGGATTTTGTTTCAGCGAAATGAACATGCGCGGGTGAGATTTGTTTCCATGAAGATTTCTTGCGGTGGCAAACTAGCGGGAATGAGCCGGCCAATTCAAGGTGCAAAAAAAAATTACGTTCAAAGAGGGCCGTCCGCCAGAGGACGTAGCGTCGGGCGTCTCGCCTGCCGTAGAGCCGGGCCGTCCCGCCCGGCGGAAAAGGCGCGGCCGTAGCGAACACCCTCAAAACTTCGTGGGCCGTGGGCAAGTTCGGGCGGCTGTTCCGGGCGGCAAGGATGCCGCCCTCTACGTCAGGCGAGACGCCCGACGCTACATTCGCGGATCGCCACTTCCCCTCCGCGCCGCCGGCCAGAAGCGCAATTGACGCTGCCGAAGTCGTGCCCTAGCATTGAAAAAATTGAAATTAAGCGACTCCTTATGCGAATGAAATCTTTCAAGCCAAACTGTAACCTGAACACGATTCAGGACGGGCGCGGCGCCATTTTCTCCTTTGTTCCCGAGGCTCCCATCCTGGAATGGACCCATCAGTTCATCAAGGCCGGCAAGATTCGCGGCAATCACTGCCACCCGGAATTTGATGAATACATCCTGCTGGTGGACGGCGTGGGCGTGGAGGTCGAGAAGGACGCGGCGACCGGGAAAGAATCGTTCATCTACATGAGCAAAGGCGAGTGCATTTTCATTCCTGCCAACACCTATCATGTGTTTCTGGCCATCACGGATTGCCAGTCGGTTTCGTTCCTGACCAAGCGTTGGGATGATTGCAAGGTGCCGATTCGCCATCAGAATCTTGGCATGGGTGAAGGCGATCATGGCGATCCCAAGAGCGCCTTTTACAAGGAACAGAACAAGGCGAGCCAGCACGTCCAATAAATTTCCTCCGCATGTCGCCCGTCCGATTCGGCATCATCGCCTGCTCCAGCATTGCCCGCCGGCGTTTCGTGCCCGCGTTGAAATCCTCGACGGTCGCGCGGTTGGAACGCGTCGGCAGCCGCGATTCCGCCAAGGCAGAAAAGTTCGCCCGCGAATTTGGCGGCGCGAAATCCGGCACGAACGAAGCCGTGCTCGCCGATGCGGAAGTGGACGCCGTTTATATTTCCACGCCGATTGCGCTGCACGAACAGTGGGCGCGTTTGGCGGCTCAACAGGGCAAACACATTCTCTGCGAGAAGTCCTCGTTCCGCCGCCACGCCGCCGCGCGCGAGGTGTTGCAACTGTGCGCCGCAAAAAAATTGCGGTTCATGGAGGGCTTCGGTTTTCGCCATCACCCGCAACACGCGCTCGTCCGCAAACTCATCGCCGAGGGCCGCATCGGCACGCCCCGGATTTTCCACGGCGAACTGACCTATCCCAAACCGCCGGCGGGGGATTTCCGCCTCAACCCGAACCTGGGCGGCGGAGTTTTTTACGACGGCGGCGGCTATCCGCTGGCGGCGGCTTTGATGACGGTGCCGTCCGCGCCGGTTTCGGTTTCCGGGCAATTGCATTTCGACAGCGAATCGGGGGTGGACGACACGGTCGCAGTCTCGATCATTTTCGCGGGCGGCGAAGTCGCGCAATGCGTGGCGGGTTTCGGACTGCATTACCGGGCGCGCTATTCGATCATCGGGACGGCAGGGCGGATCGAGTTGGAGCGCGCCTTTTCGGTGCTGCCGGATGCCTCGAGCGTGGTCGTGCTGGAGACGAAAACCGGCAGCGAACGAATCACCGTGCCACCGGCGGACCAGTTCCGATTGATGATTGACGACTTCGCGAACGAAATCAGCGGCGGCCGACACGAGCGGGATTTTGAAGGCCAACTCCTGACCCAAAGCGCCGTGATGGATGCCGCCTGGCGCTCGAACCGCGAGGGGCGACCCATCGGTCTGGCGGAATATTTCAAATGAAAATTTTAGTCACGGGCGGGACTGGTTTTTTGGGCCGACACCTCGTGCCGGACCTGGAGCGCCAGGGCGACGAAGTCACGATCATCAATTCGCGCAACTGCAACCTGGTCGAGAAGCACAACCTCCTGCAATTCGCCGACACCAAGTTCGACCGCATCTATCATCTCGCCGCGTGGACCAAGGCGGGGGATTTCTGCCTCTACCACAAGGGCGAGCAGTGGATCATCAACCAGCAGATCAACACCAACGTCCTTTGGTTCTGGCGCGAACATCAGCCGCAGGCCGTGATGATCGCCATGGGCACCGGTTGCGCCTATCCGCCGGAGTTGGATCTGAAGGAGGAGAATTACATGGTCGGCGAGCCGGATCACGACCTCTACACCTACGCGATGACCAAGCGGATGTTGTACGTGGGCCAACTAGCGCTGCACCACCAGTACGGCATGTCGTACCGGCATCTGGTTCCGTCCACGTTGTTTGGTCCGCAGTTCGACCGCGCGGATACGCATTTCATCTTCGACCTGATCAAGAAAATCGTCGCCGGCAAAACGCAGGGCCGACCCGTCGCGCTCTGGGGCAATGGCCATCAAATCCGCGAACTCATCTACATTGACGACGCGGTGAAGCTCATCCACCTCGCCACGGAGCAGTGTCCGAACGACCTGCTCAATCTCGGCAGCGGCGTCGGCCACACCATCCGCGAATACGCCGCGATGATTTGCGAAATCGTGGGCTACGACCCGGCTAAAATCATTTACGATACCGACAAGTGGTCGGGTGTGCCGAAGAAAGTGTTCAACCCCGGCAAAATCAAACGCCTGTTCAACTTTGAATTCACGGACATCCGCCCGGCGCTGGCGGAAACGATCCGCTATTACCAATCCCTCCCGCCGGAACCCAACCCCTGACTTTATGCCCTGCCGAGTTTGCCACAGCGAACGTCTCGAACAATTCCTTGATCTGGGCGACCAGCCGCATTGCGACAGCCTGCTGCGACCGGAGGACCTGTCACGCCGCGAACCGTATTATCCGTTGCAGGTCTGCTTTTGCCACGACTGCACGGCGGTGCAGATCAATTACACCGTGCCCAAGGAGACGATGTTCGGCGAATACCTCTACGTCTCCGGCACCACGCAAACGCTGCGCACCCATTTCCAGAACAGCACCGACCGCCTCGTCGCACGGCTCGGCCTGAAAGCGAACGATCTGGTCGTGGACATCGGCAGCAACGACGGCACCTGGCTGGCCTGCTACCAGAAACACGGCCTCCGCACCCTCGGCGTGGACGGCGCGCGCAACCTGGCCGAAATGGCCAACGCGCGCGGCATCGAGACCTGGGCGCGGTTCTTCAATGCCGACGTGGCCCGCGAAATCATCGCCACCAAAGGCCGCGCCCAACTCGTCACGGCGGCGGGCGTTTTCTTTCACCTCGAAGAACTGCACAGCGTCACCGAAGGCATCGCCGAGTTGATCCGCGATGGCGGCGTGTTCTGCGTGCAGGCGATTTCCCTGACCGCCATGCTGCGCCACACGCAGTTCGATCAGGTTTATCACGAGCACCTGACGTACTGGACGGCGAAGTCGCTTGAGCGGCTCTTCGCGCAATACGGCCTGGAGATTTTTCACGCCGCCATGCTCCCGATCCACGGCGGCTCGATGGAACTGCTCGTCGCGCCGAAAGGCTCGCAGCCGATTGACGCCTCCGTTCAGAAAATGCGCGCCGACGAGGAACAACTCGGCTGTCACAAGATCGAAACCTACCGCAACTTTGCCAAGCGCGTGCGCGAGATTGAGACGGAACTCATGGCCATCCTGCGCGACTACGCGGCAAAGGGGAAAACCGTTCAAGCCTTCGGCGCGCCGGCCAAGGGCGCCACGCTGCTCAATTCGTTTCACATCACGACCGACCTCTGTGAATGTGCCGTGGAGGTCAATCCGCTCAAGATCGGCAAATACATTCCGGGCGCGCGGCTGCCGATTGTGGACGAGAGGACGACCGCGCCGCCCGATGCCTACCTGCTGCTGGCGTGGAATTTTTTGGCGGAATTTCTGCCGAAGAAACGTGACTACATCATGGGTGGCGGCGAATTCATCGTGCCCATCCCCACGCCCGTGGTCATCAACCGGCACAACTACGCGCGCTACGCCAACTGAGCGCAGGTTAAGTTAAGCGCCGGTTTTCCGGGCCGACACGCGGAAACAGTCAGCAGCCCACTCACGTCGGCTCCTACGGCTCAAACCGGCTAGGCCACGAGGACGGCGGCGGCGTGTTTGATGCCTCCGTCGAACGTGGCGAGCTTCAGACCGTGTTTCAGCGCAAGGTCCGCCAGATAATGATCCGTCACTTGCGCCGACGTCGAAGGTTTGGAGTCCAGCGCGGGGAGATCGTCGGCCACGCGGCCCGCTTTCCGTTCCTTGGTGAACGCGGCCAGGAGATCACGGGCCTTGTCCATCGGGGCGTTGATGGCTTTCTTGTTTGTGCTGATCCGGAGGAATCCCAACTCGGCCAACGGACACACGACGATGCTCTTGCCATTTAGCCAGGCGGACGCCCGCGCGTGTTGCGGATGATGCGCCCAGATCGCTGCCAGGAGCAGATTGACATCCAGTAGGTGCTTCACGGGAAGTCAGCCAGAGCTTCTTTGATGGCCGCCTCAGAGATCGGTTGATCGGACACGCCCACCGTGAACCCGTCGCGCTTCTCAAGCCGCACATTGGCCGGACGCACCGGCTTCTCCACCATCTCCATCACGCGAATGCTGCCGTCCGGCTGGCGGGTGACATCAAACGCCGACCCGGGCGGGAATAGTTCGCGGCACGCTAGTCGGCCTTGTTTGTCGGTCCTCAGTTTCATGGAAGGAATAATACCTTTCATGCGCATACTTTCAACCCATTTCAGACCCCTCTCGCCGGACGCTTCGTCTGCTCCACCCCGTCTGGCCATCGGTTCCAACGTGGGTTTGGCGACTAGTACTGTGACAAAAAAGTTCGATCCATGTTTGGTAGGGCGCGTCACTCCGTGCGCGCCGTTCGGGGGGAGGCATTGCCCATCGGCGGCGCGCACGGAGTGACGCGCCCTACCTGCCGACAGCTTGATCCGAAGCCTCGGGACGTAACGAAACGGCTGTGTCGCCATACTAGGGGGCATCAGGGCGGGACGGGCGGGCACGCGTGGGTTAGAGTTCCAACATCCACGCGATGCGCTTGCGGACGTTGGCAATGAGACCGACGGCTCGTAGCGTCCGGCCCGGCGGTCCAAGCGATGGTGTTCGATGGATTGGACGCCCAACACGTTAGCCACGCCCTCATCCGCGCCCGGCATCCACTTCACCCGGGGCAAGGGCACTTCGTAGTTGCCGCCTTTAATCTCCGTCGTGCAGGGCACGCAAACGACCAGTGCCCGCTCGGTGTTTGGGTCTTCCCGGGACACCACCATCATCGGACGGAACTTGGCCTTCAGGCCCAAGTCCACCCAGCACACCTCACCAGGCTTTGGCTGGATCATAGAACGATTCGAGGGTCTGGGCGCGTTGCTCCCACGGTGAGAGCAGCGGATCATCATTGCTGATGCGCTCCGCTTTGGTGATAACCAGCAGCACGCCGGCGCGGGAGATATACTGCGGACGCTCAATCGCAGCGTCCAGAATCTTTCCGGTGTCCGCCTTGAGTGCGCTGGGCTTGAGGACCGTTATCATAAGCCAAAAGTAGTTGTTTCCTGGCCCGTTACAACCCCAAACCGTCCCCCTTTTCGCC
>CAYHFK010000130.1:0-12976 GCA_964355895.1 uncultured Bifidobacterium sp.
CCTTCGGGCGCGACGGTCCAAAGCTGGCCGCCCGGACTTTCGTAAACCCGACTGTAATTCATGCCCGGCGCGGAGACGCGGGTCATTTCGTAGCCATCGAACACGGTGATGGCGTTCGCTTTCGCGTGGCGGACGAGGATGTTGCCACCCGCGCTGATCGTCACGGAGGCGCAGGAATTTTCCGGCAGGCCGTCGGCTTTGGTGAACGCGCGCCAATGATTCGTTGGCGGCGCAGAAACGTCCTGCGCCAGCGCCGCCAGCGTGGTGGCGAAGAGGAAAAGCGCGTCCCGGAGTTTCATCTTGCTTGCGAACGATTATCCCCCGCGCGGCGGGTTGTGCAATCAAAAGCACAGGGTGTGCGGCGAGACGCACAGTTCCCGGAGCGGGCCGATTGGGGTAATATGAACGTGAAACTTTTCGGGAAATTCAAACTCAATGGATTATGAAAAAAACATCTGCACTTCGGAAAGGCGTTTTCGTTTTGGCCGCCCTCATCCTCCTGCTCGGCGTGCCAACCGTGAGCCGCGCCGCTTTGGTGGCGGCGTGGGGTGACAACAGGTATGGCCAGACTCGGCTCCCTGTTAGTGCCAACGACGTCAAAGCGATTGCGGCGGGAGACGTTCATAGCCTTGCATTGCGCAGCGACGGATCAGTCCTCGCCTTTGGATTGAGTGTGCAAGGCCAAACCGCAGTTCCCGCTGGTTTGGCGAACGTCAAGGCCATTGCTGCCGCGGGTGATCACAGTTTGGCACTCCGGGTGAATGGCAGCGTTGTGGCGTGGGGATTCAATCCTTATGGCCAGACGAACATCCCGGAAAACCTGTCGCGGGTCACAGGCATTGCCTGTGGAACGCTCCACAATCTGGCGCTGAAAGCCGATGGCACTGTGGTCGCCTGGGGGTCCAACTTCGAAGGCGAATCCAATGTCCCAGCCAGCTTGTCGAATGTTATCGCCATCGCGGCCGGCGCGAACCACAGTCTCGCTTTGAGGGCTGACGGCTCGGTGGTGGCTTGGGGCGACAATTATGCTGGCAAAGCGAGCGTCCCATCAGATTTGTCGAACGTCGTAGCGATTGCCGCTGGTGCTTTTTTCAACCTGGCTTTGAAGGCCGATGGCACTGTGGCCGCTTGGGGCGATAACGCCTATGGCCAGACAAACATTCCTGCTGGTTTGTCGCATGTCACGGCCATCTCGGCAAGCCGGTCCCATGCGATGGCTCTCAAGACGGACGGCACCGTGGTTACTTGGGGTGATAACACCGATGGTTATTCGACACCGCCATCCGGCTTGTCGAATGTAACTGCGATAGCCATGGGCGGTCATCACAGCCTGGCTCTAGTCCAGAGCGGCCCGGTGCAAATCCTCCAGCATCCGGTCAGCCAGGAAATCTCATTCACTTCGAATGTAACCTTCTCGGTCACGGCAACGGGCTTCGAACCGCTCAGCTACCAGTGGTACTTCAACGGCTTGCCGATCAGCACAAACAACATTCGCGTGTCCGGCACGACCAACGCCACGCTCACGATCACAAATCTCCAATTCTCCGACATCGGGACTTACGCGGTGGTGGTCAGCAACGCCTTTGGCTCCGTCCTCAGTTCCGATGCCTCGCTTATGGTCATCAGCCCGCCGTTCATCACCTCCCGATCGCCCGACCAGACCGTTGGCGCGGGGACGTTTGTGACTCTTTCCGTGACAGCCGACGGCACGCCACCGTTGTCGTACCAGTGGACGTTCAATAAAACGAACCTTCCCGGACGAATTATCCGCAGCCTTTCCTTTTCCGATGCACAACCCGAACACTCAGGCATCTACTCGGTGATCGTCAGCAACCTCTATGGCATTGCCTCAACGAACATCGCGCTGACCGTGACGAACGCTGTGCCGTACTTCACGCAGCAGCCGTCCATCCGAACACCAGACCTGAGAACCACGCTCACTTCGCCCGTTCCCATCGGCGGCAGTGTGGCTCTGACGGTTTCCGCCAGAGGTTCACTTCCTTTGAATTACCAGTGGCGGTTCAACGGCGTGGATATTTCCGGCGGGACAAACGCGACGCTTCTGCTCAATCAACTGCGCTACGACCAAACAGGATTCTACAGCGTGGAAGTCAGCAACACGTTTGGCTCGACGAACAGCATCAAACTGTTCCTGAACGTGGCGCAAGTATTGGTCGCGGGAACTCCTTTCGCTGGAAACACGAACACGCCGTCCGCCTTGTCCAACGTGGTTGCCGTGGCAGCAGGCGGCTCGCATGTGATGGCTTTGCGAACCGACGGCACGGTGCGGACCTGGCTGGCGAATGTGGGCTACATCTTTGACTCGGCCTTCGCAGTCACCAACGTGCCAGGGTCGGTGACGAATGTGATTGCGATCGCGGCGGGACGCTCTCATTGCCTTGCGTTGCGCTCGAACGGAACCGTCGTGGCGTGGGGTGCAAACGCCAGCGGTCAAACCAACGTGCCACCGAGTTTATCAAATGTAGTCGCCATTGCAGCAGGTGCATTCCGGAGTTACGCGATCAAAGCAGACGGCACGGTGACGGGTTGGGGAAATCAACCCGCCGTGCCTCTCGGTTTGTCGAATGTGGTCGCCGTCGCCGCCGGGCCGTCGCAGAACCTCGCCTTGAAGCGCAATGGAACTGTGATCGCGTGGGCTACTTCATCAACGTCACTCGCCTCGGTACCGCCGGGTTTATCGAACGTCATCGCGATTGCGGCTGGCTCGGCGGTGAACCGGGCATTGCGACAGGATGGAACAGTTGTGGCGTGGACATCTGCTGCCGGGTTCACACTCGTATTGGACGGTCAAAGCTTCCTCTCCAACGCGGTGGCAATTGCCGTGGGCAGCGGGGTGAGCATGTTGTTGAAACAAGACGGAACAATCAGGTCATCGGAGCTCGAAAAGCTGGGGTTGCCTGTTTCAACCAACATCAGCGCCATAGCGGCTGGCGGAGTGCAATCAGGCTTTGGCGTAACAGCGATTGGCACCGGCTCACCGACGATCACCCTCCAGCCGTACAGTCAGATCGGGCAGCGTAGCAACACGGTTCAACTCCACTCGCGCGCTGTGGGTGTTCAGCCGATGCGGTATCAGTGGCTGTTCGACAATCTGCCGTTGCCCGGCGCGACGAACGCCTCACTGATTCTGACGAATGTTCTCGGCAAAGACACGGGCGCGTATCGAATGATCGCCTCAAATGGGTTGGGCACGGTTGCGAGTCAGATCGCCAATATCACAATACCGTTCAGCACCAATCTGGCGGCGGCGTTGAACACCACGAACTTGAACTGGCTGACTCCGTCCGACCGCAGCGTGGCCTGGTTCGTGCAGATTCGCGAGACCCACGATGGCGATGCTGCTGCCCAGAGTGGTGCGACTACGAACGGTGGGCAATCCATTCTTCAAGGATCTTATGTCACCGGTCCGGGCACGCTGACGTTCTGGTGGAAGGTTTCGTCCGAAGAGGGATTCGACTTCCTGCGATTCTACCTGAACAGCACAACTGTTCCGCTCGCCAGCATCTCCGGCGAAACGGACTGGCAACGGGTGGCAATCGCCATTCCGCCAGGACAATTACAAACGCTGCGCTGGATTTACTCGAAGGATTCGACCGTGAGCGCCGGACGCGACGCCGGGTGGCTGGATGAAGTCGTCTTCACTCCCAATCCGCCGGTCATCACGCTCCAGCCCACACCAGCAAGCACCACCGCCGCGATGGGAACCAATGTCACCATCCGCGTAACCGCGACCGGCTTGGGGCCGTTGAGCTATCAGTGGTTGAAGAATAGCGCGACGTTGACCGGGGCCACGCAATCCAACCTGACGCTGACGAATCTCACCCGCCGCAACTCCGGCACATACACCTTGCGCGTTTCCAATGCCGGCGGCGGCACGTTGAGCAGCAACGCGACGCTGGTGGTGCGGGTGCCCCAGCGTTTGCAAATTCCCGTGAGGCTCGGCGATGGCACTTTCCTCCTCAGGTCCGGCGACGCCGATGGCGGCGCACTGCTGCCGGAAGACCTCGCGGCGTTGAAAGTCCAGGCCAGCACAAATCTCGTGAACTGGGGGCCGGTGTCGGGCGTGCCGATCTTGACCAACGGTTCGTTCGTGTTGCACGATCCGGACAGCACGAATTTCCCCGTGCGCTTTTACCGGATGGTGGAACACTGACAACGTTGTGCCTCGCCCCGCTGCCACTTTTGAAATCGTGGAGGCTACCCATGAGCCGCAAGGTAGGGCGCGTCACTCCGTGCGCGCCGCAATTTACCTCCGACGATCCGGACGGCGAGCACGGAGTGACGCGCCCTACCATCACTCTCGCCTCCGCCCGTCCAAAACCTTCCGGGCCGCTTCCCCATTCGCACGCGCTGCGACCGGGGAACGGTCGCGCTCCGGCGTTTCCCGCCACGCGTTCACGTTGATCGAACTGCTGGTGGTCATTGCCATCATCGCAATTCTCGCGGCGCTGCTGCTGCCGGCACTTGCCGCCGCCAAGGCCCGGGGCAAACAGATTGCCTGCCTCAACAACTTGAAACAACTCGCGCTCGCCGGCCAGATGTACGCCAACGACAACGAGGGCAGACTGGTCGGAAACATGCCGGGAGATCTCGGCGGCAATCCTTGGGTCGCCGGCACGATGAAGAGCCAGGCCGATGCCACCAACCAAACCCACATCCGGCAGGGCAAACTTTTTCCCTACGCGAACCAGTTGGCGACCTATCGCTGTCCGGCGGACCCGGCGCAAACGCAGGGCGCGCCGCGCGTGCGGAGCTATGCCATGAACGGTTGGATGGGAAGTCGCTATATGGAAACCTATTCGGGCCAAAGCGGCTTCCTGACTTTCGTCAAAGACAGCGAGACGACCGCTGCCGGGTCGGCCATGTTGTGGGTCCTAGCGGACGAACACGAAGCGAGCGTTGATGACGGCTGGTTTCTTGTGACCATGAACGACAGCCAGCCGTTCGCGAGTTTTCCCGCAACGCGCCATCAGCACGGTTACAACCTGAATTTCGCCGATGGCCATGCGCAAGTTTTCAAGCTGCGCGATCCGGACAGCCAATTCCTGGGCCGGAAGGGATTCAGCGCGAAAAATTCCGACTGGCTCCGGCTCAAGCAAGTGACGACCACGCGGTAAGCGCCCCGGCAGCTTACCCCGGCGACAACTCCCGCGCGGTCCGTTCGACGATTTGAAACAGCGCCTCGAGCACACTGGTCCGCTGCCCCTGCCACAATATCCCGAAGGTCACCTCGTCGAATCCCTCCAGGAACAGCGGCATCACTTTGGGGTGCAACTTCAAGTTCGGCAAATGAACCGTGACGCCGTAGCCGTAGCCGTTGGCCACGTAGGTTTGCACCATCTCCACGCTGCTCACCTCGATGCCGCTGAACCAGTCCACCTTTCGTTTTGCCAGCCCGTCCTGAAAGGCCCGCCGGATCGGTTCGTTGCTCGGCACGGTGATGAGAGCCTCCTCAATCCGGTCCCGCTGCCACAGTTCTTCCGCTGATTTCAGCCGGCTTGCTTTTGGCACCAGCAACACGAGCGGCAGTTTGAAGAGCGGAATGGCGTTGACGCCCACCGGCGGTTTCCCCCCCAACAGTCCCAGGGACAAATCAATTTCCTGCTGCAACAACCACGTCACCACCTGCGGGTGATAACCCTCCCGCAACGTCACCTTCAGTTTGGGAAACTTCAGCCGCAGTTCCTGCAACACCTCCGGCAGAAAATTGCGCAGCACCGTTTCCGCCGCCGCGATCCGCAGGTGTTGCGACACCCCGCCGCGCAGCTTCTCCGCCATCGGCGTGAGGTTGTCGAAAAACGGTTTGATGAAATCATAAAGCTCCTTGCCCGGCGGGGTCAGCGCGAACGGGCGCCGGTGAAAGAGGGTTACGCCCAAAAACTCCTCCAACTGGATCACCTGCCCGCTGATGGCCGGCTGCTGAATCCCGTAGGGCATGTTGCGCACCGCTTCGCTGATGCCGCCGTGTTTGGCCACGTAATAGAACAGTTCCAGGTGATGAACATTCATATCATTGATTCCGGCGATGCTGCGGGCAGTTTTATCAATTAACACCCACCCGGCAAGGAAGGATAAGCTGCGCTTGAATGAAAACCGAAGTCGCCCAACTAAACCTCGTCCTCGACTGGCTCTGGGTTGTGCCCGGCTTCGTGTCCGGGATGGGGAGGGGAATGTTTTTCCATTGCGCGGATCGTCCGAGCGGCTCCGTCAATCTGAAGCAGTTCGAGCCAGAGTTTGTTCGCCGCCCCACTCGGATTGGAAAAAACATCCTACGTTCGTGCCACCTTTCGCAAAAAAATATAGCACTCGGCCATCAGAAGGAAAAAGATCATATCGGCCACGCCAAACACCGTCACGAAGATCAGGTGCGGCACGCTTCCCATGAGCGCATAATAAAAGACCGTGGCGCTGTAAGCCAACTTGTAGAGGGTGCCCACGAGAATCAAATCGAGATTCCGCCGCAGATCGCCTCGCGAAATCAGATAATAGGCCACGCCGATCACAAATACGAACGCGCCCAAGAGCGACAGGTAACCTCCAAATTGCGGCAGCTTCTCGGGAATGCCCAACGCTTCAAAAGCGCGGGCGCAAAAAAATATGAACACGATTCCAAGAAAACCGTCATAGATCGCCGAGGTCAGAAACAAGCCGCGATAGTACTTTTCCCGGGTCGGACTCATGCCGTAGATTCTTAATGCTCACACAAACAAAGGCAAATGAAATATTCAATTCCCCAACTAAACCTGATCCTGGCCTGGCTTTGGATTGTCCTCGGCTTCGTCACCGGCATGGTGCTCGGCATGTTTTTTCATCGCGAGCACTGGCTCGGTGGCTACGCGAGTCTTCGCCGTCGCATGTACCGGCTGGGTCATATCTCTTTCTTCGGGCTGGGCGCAGTGAACCTTCTCTTCTGGCTCACGGTGAAGAATCTCCAAGTCGAAGACTCCGCGCTCGGCATTGCGTCGTGGGCGTTCGTGGTCGGCGCAATCACCATGCCCATCGGTTGCGCGATCATGGCGCATTTCCCCAAAGCATACCTCATCTTCGCCGTCCCGGTTCTGAGCTTGATCGTGGGTGGAACCCTAACCTTGTTGGCGGTCATCAAATTATGAAAACCAAACAACGCATCGGCTTCATCGCCATGAGCGGCGTCCGCGCGCACAACGACGAACTCACCGCCCTCGGCCTCACGCTGCCCGGCTTCGTCGAACGCAACAAACAGATCGCGTCCCTGCCCAGCCTCGGCCTGCTGACGCTGGCCGGTCTGACGCCGCGCGAGCGCTTCGACGTCGAATACCACGAGATTGCCGATCTGAAAATGTTGCCGGAACTCCCCACGCATTTTGACCTGGTCGCGCTCAGCACCTTCACGGCGCAATTCTGCGAGGCGTGTGCCGTGGCCGATTACTACCGCGCCCGCGGCGTGCCCGTCGTCATGGGCGGCATCACGGTGTCGTCGCTCGTTGAAGAATCCCTCGCGCATTGCACCAGTGTGGTGATCGGCGAAGGCGAACCGCTTTGGCCGCAGGTGTTGCGTGATCTCGAGCAGAATACTCTGCAACGCATCTACACCTGTTCGCCCCCCGGAAAATTCGACCTGCGCGATGCCCCGATGCCGCGCTTTGATCTGCTCGACCCGGACAAATACAACCGCATCACCGTCCAGACCAGCCGCGGCTGCCCGCACCGCTGTGAGTTCTGCGCCAGCTCGATCCTGCTCACGCCGCACTACAAGGTGAAGCCGGTTGAAAAAGTCATCGCCGAAATTCACGCCATCAAAGCCATCTGGCCGCGCCCGTTCATCGAGTTCGCCGACGACAACAGCTTCGTTCACCGCGAACACTACAAACGCCTCTTGAGCGAACTGGCGAAGGAAAACCTCCGGTGGTTCACGGAGACGGATGTGCGCGTGGCCGAGGACGACGAATTGCTCGGCCTCATGCGCGACTCCGGCTGCCAGCAAGTGCTGATCGGCCTGGAAAGCCCGCGCCGCGCCAGCCTCGATGGCGTGGAGTTGAAGAATAACTGGAAGGTTCGCCAACAGGATTACTACCAGGAAGCCATCGCGAAGATTCAATCCTACGGCATCACCGTGAACGGCTGCTTCATCCTCGGCCTCGACGCCGACACGCCGGAAGTCTTCGACGACGTGCTGGAGTTTGTTCGCGACTCCGGCCTTTACGAAGTGCAAATCACGTTCATGACCGCGTTTCCCGGCACGCCGCTGTACGCACGGCTGAAGCAGGAAGGCCGCATCATCCGGGACCAAGCCTGGGAGCTTTGCACCCTTTTCGACATCAACTTCACGCCGAAAAACATAAGCGTGGCCGAATTGCAGAGCGGGTTTCTCCGCCTGGCGAAGCAACTTTACTCTACCGAAGAAACGCAAACGCGGCGGCGTGAGTTCAAACAGAGACTCAAAAGCTCTCCGCACTTTGGTCGGCGGGCCCGGCGGCACGAGCAGTTGCTCGCTGCGTGAAACCTCAGGAATTATGACGTTGATTTCATCCCAACAGGCACGAGACTGTTCATAGTGAGGAAAGGGAACATGAAATACGGCGACATCCAAAAACTTCAAGAGTCGGGTTTCATCACCGACGAGCAACGGCAAAGAATCGTCGAGCACTTCAAGCTCAAAGAGGACAGCAACCGCTTCCTCATCATCATTTCGTTCGTGGGCGCGGTGCTGGTCGCCGCCGGTATTGTTCTGCTCATCGCCGCGAACTGGGACGCCATCCCGCGTGGTGTAAAACTCGGGACGGGGTTGGTCCTGATGCTCGCGGCGCACGCTGGTGGTTGGTGGCTACGCGAGGTGAAGCAGGGCTACCACAAGACCGGCGAGGCGCTGCATCTGCTCGGCTCGCTGCTGTTCCTCGGCAACATTGCGCTCGTCGGCCAGATTTATCATCTCTCGACGCGTGCGCCGAATGCGTTCCTGCTCTGGTGGGCGGGCATTGCCGCGCTGCCTTGGCTGCTGCGGTCGAAAGCGCAACACGTGCTCGCTTTGCTGGCGTTTGGACTTTGGTTCGGTTTCGAGCTCAACCAGGAGGACAGCTTGGTCCGCTTGCACGACGAATGTCAGGTGATCGCCTATTCGTTGCTGGGCTTGGTTTACGTCGGCTTCGGTTACGTGTTGCGGCGGGGTGCGTTCGCGTCGTTCGCCAAAGTGACCGAGCGGCTTGGGTTGCTCGCGTTTCTGGCGTTCGCGTATCCGCTCACCTGGCAGGGTTTCCTGGACGACTACAACCAAGCGGTGACCGGCTCTTACTGGATTCTGCCAGTGCTGGCAGTCGTGGCCGCGACCCTGGTCGCGCTGGGCGCCAAGAGTCTTGAGCTTGATCGGCAATGGCGTTGGACCTGGGCACTGACGCTGACGATCGCCGCCGGTTTGTTGGTGGCGGCGTTCTACATGCCACACGAGCGCATCTGGGGCTGGCATCAGAACTTCACACCGGTGAACGCGTTCGCCGCGCTGGCGCTGTTCGTCTTCTGCCTGCTGCAAATCCAGGTGGGCTTGCAGGAGCGCTCGGCGTTTCTCGTGAACCTCGGCGTTGTCTTCATCGCCCTGGACATGATCGCGGCGTATATCGGCTTGTTTGGCACGATGGCGCGGACCGGGCTGATGTTCGTCGTGTCCGGCGTGTTCCTGATTGTGTTTGGCGTCTATCTCGAAAAGAAGCGGCGCAAGTTCATGAAGCAAATCAAATCGCCACCAGAAGGCTTGCGTCCTGAAGCGACACAAAGTTTGAACCGGTCGCCAAACTGACAAAAGGAAAATTATGAATCGCAAACTATGGCTGATGGCTATGTGCAGCACACTGCTTGCTGCCGGCGCCGTCATTGGTATTACGGCGGGCTGTGGCAAGGGCAAGGAAATCCCGGTCGAAACCAACGCAGCGTCGCCTGCTGACCAGCACACGAGCGAGGCCGCTCCCGCCGGCCACTGGGAAACCGACCTTGCCGGGGACGGCCCGCAGCGGACGCGGGCGATGACTCTCGACCTGGCCAAGAACGCAAAATCGGAGTGGATCGCCA
The DNA here is from genome assembly GCA_964355895.1 of uncultured Bifidobacterium sp. Lineage (GTDB taxonomy): Bacteria > Verrucomicrobiota > Verrucomicrobiia > Limisphaerales > JADLHS01 > JADLHS01. The sequence goes on from CAYHFK010000130.1 coordinate 10,057, forward strand.
GCATGGGCCTTCCCTCCGAAAACAGGACCGGCTTGGTCGTGAAGGATGTGGCCGTGAACGGCAAGTCCGTGAAGTTTGTGGCCCTCGAACTCATGTCGGCTCCATTCGATTTGACCCTGGGCCCGGACGGGAAAATGAAGGGGACGATCTCCGGCCTGGCCTCGAAGCCAGTCGAATTCAAGCGCACCGGCGAGGCCAAAGTGGAACTGATCCCAGCCAGCCCGGCGGTGTCGAAGGCATTGGAAGGAGATTGGGAAGGCTCGCTCCCGATGCCCAACGGCGCGTTCCGGATGGTATTCCATTTCAAGAACCAACCGGACCAGACGGTCCTGACGACCTTCGACACTCCCAACGCCACTGACCTGCCGCTCAATGACGTGAAACAGACCGGCCAGAAGGTGGAGTTCGGGATGAGAATCGCTCACGGCGCCTTTCAGGGAACCCTGAACAAGGAAGGCACCGAACTGGCCGGGCAGTTCACCCACGAGGTAAACAGCACGCCGCTGACGCTGCGGAAGAAATAGGCAGTTGAAACTTGCACCTTGGGTTTGCAAGAGGATTTCGGCAAACCAGCGGCGCTTGGACAATACATTGAAGGATCGCCATGAAACTTAAACTCTTCATCCTCGTACTCGCGCTGCAAAGCGCCTGGGTCCTCTACACCGTCGCGGTGCAGGAACGCGCGTGGTCCATCGGCAAAGTCATCACCCTGGAGACGGAGCGGGTTGACCCGCGCGACCTGCTGCGCGGTGATTACCTCATCTTGAACTACAAGATTAGCGACGTGCCGACGAATCTCTTCAGGCCGACATTGACCAACACGTTGTCGCCGGGCCGGACTGTTTATGTTGCCTTGGAGCAACGCGGCGAATTTCACGAAGTCGCCTGGGCATCAACCCTGGAGATTCCCGTCAATCCGTATCAAGTCGTATTGAAAGGCACGATCCAGCATTGGTGGAACAGCGAGCGACAAGGATCGGCGAATGTTGCCTATGGACTGGAGCAATATTTCGTCCGCGAAGGCACGGGCAATCCACGCGGCAAGCTCACGGTGGAAGCGGTTGTGCCCGCCTCGGGCCACGCCAGCATCAAGCAGGTTTTCCTGGACGGCAAACCCTACGCCGAGGCGATGAAAGAAACGGCGCGCTGAATTACGGCGTGCCCGCTGATCGGAGAGCGGAGACATCGGAAGCGTTTTGGAACGCCAAAGTTCTTCGCTTCTATCTGCTCGCGGAATCCCGTAAAGGTTCCCGCGTGAGCGAACTCACCGTCATCTTGCAGCGCATTGACCAGGACGACCCGCACGCGGCGGGTGAACTCTTGCCCCTGGTTTATGAGGAACTGCGCAAACTCGCCGCGCAGAAAATGACGCGCGAAAACCCCGGGCAGACCTTGCAAGCCACCGCGCTCGTGCATGAGGCGTGGCTCCGACTGGGCGGCGACGATCAACCCGCATGGGATAATCGCGGGCACTTTTTCGCCGCCGCCGCGGAAGCCATGCGGCGCATCCTCATTGACAATGCGCGGCGCAAGCTCGCCCTCCGTCACGGCGGCGGCGCGCAGCGCGTGAACCTGGACGCGCTCGAACTGGCGGCGAATATGGACGACGAGCAGTTGCTCGCCCTGAACGAAGCGCTCGCGCAATTCGCCGCCCACGACGCGCGGAAGGCCAAATTGGTGAAACTGCGTTTCTTTGTCGGGCTGACCAACGCGGAGGCGGCGCGCGTGCTGAAGGTTTCTGAACCCACCGCCAAGCGCGATTGGGCCTACGCGCGGGCGTGGTTGTTTCGCGAGATGAACTCTTGATCCTCCTCGTTCTCGTCCTCGTCCTCGATTTGTTCGGTTAAGATTTCGATTACGAGGAGGAGGACGAATCAGCCGGCTTGCCCGTTTTGTTTCGCTCCGGTTGTTTTCCAAATCGTCCGCCCGCGCGCGTTCCGTGTTTCACGTAAATGAACGCGCCCAGCGCCACGACCAAACCCAGGAGCCCCAGTCCGATGATGAACGGCTTGGGTGCCAGCAAGCCGAGGTCCACGAGCAGGTAGCTCCCCAACCCGCAACCCACCAGTCCGCCCACGAGCATCCGCCAGCGCGAGCGAAAGGGCGCGAGCACCGTGAAGCACAAAGCCGCCGCGAGATAAATCCCCACGTCGTATCGCACCAGCGCGTCCTTGGAATGATGCTCCGCGTTGACGAACAGCGCGCTGATGGTGTGCAGGAGGGCCAACACTTCCATCCACTTGCTGGCGCGGCGCAAATCGAGGCTGGCCGCCCGTTCGCCCAGCAGCATGAGCGTCAGGAAGAACAGCCCGTTGAGCACCACGGAAAACGCCACCTGCCGTTCGTGATCAAAATAACTCCACTGCTCCGTGGTCATGCCTAACATTTTCAGCGTCGGCCCGTTCATGGCCACCACGTCCAATCCGATGACAATCGCGCCAAGGGCGATCAGGTGAAACGGCATCGTCCAGCGCACGCGCCCGGTGCGCTCGAGCGCGAGCGCCACAAATTCCATCAGCGCCAGTGGCAGGCACCACAACGCCTGAATCTCCGGCTTCTGCTCCAGCCAGTTGAACGGCAGCAGCAGACTGATGTAACTGGTCGCGGCCAGCGTGGCTGTGGTCCACGCAAAGCCCGTCATCTTCAACCGCCACAAACCAAACACGGAAACGGCCAGCGCGGTGAGCGAGGCCGTCAGCACCTGATGGTTGGTAAACGTGGGCGCGAGCAGTTGCGCGACCCCCGCTGGCGGTATGGCAAAAAAACGCACCTCGGCCAGCAAAGCCAGCGTGGCGGGCGCAATCGCCAGCGCCGCGCCCGCAAGAAAGGTGGCGGCGGCGAGACTCTCCCGGCCGCGCCGCGCGACATCGCCGGCCAGCAGAAGCACCGTCGTAAAAAACGTCGGCACCAGCCAGCGCCA
>CAYHFK010000131.1:0-12912 GCA_964355895.1 uncultured Bifidobacterium sp.
CACTACCTGCACCAGCAAGGCGTCGTGGGCCGCTGGGTGCGCGTCTTCCGTCCGCTGATCACCGGAGACGACCCGACCATGTATTTCCAGCGATTGAGCCGCGACGGCAAACGCGGCGTCATCATTCCCAAGCGGCCCGCGCCCGGCCCGGTCACGATCAAGCCAAAGGGCCTTTTGCCAAAGGAAGTTTACGTTGTCTCATTCCACGAATCTGATCGGAGCGAGCGGCGCACCGGTACCGACCTGATGGAGCGAGGCATCTCGTTCGACAAAATGCCTGCCGGCGAACTCATCTACCTGAACCTGCCCTTGCATCCCGGCAGCAAGCTGGACACGAAACCGCCCACGCCGCCGCCCGCTGTCACCAAGCGCACCGGTGAAAACATGGGCTATCCCGGCGTCGAACTAAGTTGGAAAGCCGGCACCGACAACAACTGGGTTTCCTACTACGAAGTCTCTCGCGACGGCGCCGCGTTGGACAAAGTGGCCAAGGGAACGTTCTACTTCGACCACTCCGCCGGCGCGGACTTGGCGACCCGTTACGAAATTCGCACCGTGGACGGCGCGGGCAACGTCTCGACGCGTGTCGCGGCCAAAGGCCCGGCGGCAAACCCCGCGAAAGTCTTCGACGACGCGGCGGGTGGCGGGATCAAGTTCAGCGGCGAATGGAAGCATGAGAACAATCTGCTCCTCACCCACGACCACACGCTCTCGGCCTCGAATCAAAAGGGCGCCAGCGCCGAATTGAGTTTCAACGGCCGAACCGTGCTCGTGTTCAGCAAGCTCGGCGCGAACTGCGGCAAAGTAGCCGTCAGCATTGATGGCGCGGCGCCCGAAGTGGTGGACACGTATTCCGCCGACGACATCTGGGGCGTGTGCGTCTTTCGCAAGGACCTCGCGACGACCGGCCCGCACACGCTCCGGCTGGAAGTGCTCGGGGAACACAGCGAGCGCGCGAAGGACCACGTCGTCCACCTCGACGGCGTGCGCGTGGAGACCGATTGAGCGCTTGAAGCTGTGGCCACAGCGCGCCGCCTGAAAAGCAAAGATTATAACCTATAACGACCGAAAACCAATCGACGACAAATGATAAAACGTCAGGAAAACCCAACCGAAGGAGTTGCTATGAAACCATCCACACCGAAAACCGAACTGCCATCATCAACCCAACTCCAAAAATTAGTTTTCGGAGGTTCCCATGTGAAGATATACCCGTCCTTTACCATTATTGTCCTTGCGCTATGCTGCCTTGCACAGCCTCGCTCAGGGTGTGCCGCAGCCGAATCCGCCCCGGGTGACCGCAATCTGCCCATCCACCAGGTTTATCCGCCGGAAGCGTTCCATCATACCGGCAAGGGCGGCCGCGTTTTGGATGTGACCCAGCCGCCCTTTAACGCCAAAGGCGACGGCAAAACCGACGACACGCAGGCACTGGTCGCCGCGATGAGATTTGTCCGCGACCATTATGAACTCATCCACGGTAAGGACTTCTCCTTCTGCGAAAAAATGAACAACCGGAATTGGGTCATTTATCTTCCCGATGGCGAGTACTTGGTCAGCGATACGGTGAGTCAGGGATGGCCCGCACAAGCGATCAATATCCTCAAGGGGTGGTCGCAGGTCCAGACGGTGAACGTGAACTCGCCGGAACATGAAGTTCAGTTGAACGCCGGAGGTGCTCAGGAAGTGTATAGCGAAATGAACTGGGCCATCCGCATCGTGGGTCAAAGCCGGGGAAAAACCGTGATCCGGCTGAAAGACTCTGCTCCGGGTTTCGGCAAGGGTTCCGAAAAGGCCGTTGTCACTTTTTATCTGCTGAAGGAGGGCTCCAATGTGAACAACGGCAATGTGATTCAGAACGTCACGATTGACACCGGCAAGGGCAATCCCGGCGCAATCGGGCTCAAGTGGAGCGCATCCAACTACGGCGGCATCCGCAATGTGGCAATTCGGTCCGCCGACGGTTACGGCAGGGCTGGGCTGCTGATGGACCGGCGCAATGCGACGAGTTATCTCCACGACCTTCTTGTCGAGGGCTTTGATGTCGGTATCGAACTGACGGCAGGTGCCGAAACGGCGGTAACTTTGGAGCATGCCACCCTATCGCGTCAGCGCGAAACGGCCCTTCGGGTCGGCGGCGAAAAAACCGGCCACGTCTGTTTGAGCGCGCGCAAAATACTGACGCACGACGCTCCCGTTGCCCTCAGAGCCGTCCACGCCGCTCAGGTGGTTTTTCTCGACAGCAAGCTGACGTCCACCCGCGACAGTGCCGCTGCCATGGTTCTGGAAACCGACGGGTACCTATTTGCCCGGGATGTCGGCGTGTCAGGATACCGTGCCGCAGTAGTCAGACACGGCGAGACCGTCCTGAACGGGTCGGTCATCAAGGAGTATGCCTCTACGAAGCCGGTCAGCTTGCACGGGGATGCGCCGGTACAATCGCTGCGGCTGCCGGTCAAGGACACCCCCTTCGTGAAGCCAGAGACCGATTTGTCGAAGTGGGCCAACGTGGACGTGTTCGGGGCGGCGGGTGACGGCATCACTGACGACACGGCGGCCATTCAACGGGCGATGCGTTCCGGCAAACCGGTCGTTTATTTCCCAAAGGCCAACTATGTCATCAACGGAACCGTGGATATTCCGGCGAGCGTGAGGGAGATTTCCTGGCTGTTCGGCGGAGTACACCGCTCGATCGCGGCCGAAAAGGACGGCCCAGGCTTATTTCGTGTGGCAGAGCCGTCAGCGGAGCCTCTGCGGCTTCACGGTGCCATCACCGCCGGAGGGGTTTTCCTCGATCATGACGCTGACCGTCCGGTCGTTTTGGAGGACATCGAGGTATGGTTCCATCATTGCCGAGACTATGTGGGAAAAGCGGACATGCTATTCCCCAGTCCGGCGGCCCAGAACACCACAATCTGGAGGCTGTACCGCAATACGCGGCCCGCAGGAGCCACCAAAGAGGTTTTTGTCAACAACAGCCTGTTCTTTGCCGCCGATGACTTGGAAGAAAAGCATGCCCTCGAAAACGTGCGGGCCTGGGCACGCATGGTGAACTCCGAACACATACCCGGAGCCCAATATGCCTTTCGAAGGTCGGACGCGTGGATATTTGGGTTCAAGTCGGAAAATGCGGACAGGCTCTTTCTGGCGGATGGCCACGCACGCCTCGAGGTGCTGGGAGGTTCCTTCTTGAACTGGGATTCAAAGAAAAAAGGACCGGCGATCATCTCCCGTGATTCGCACGTTTTTGTCGTGTGTTACATGTGGACCGTCGTCCCCGAGACGATTCTGAGGGAGGAGAATAATGGCGTTATCGACACGTTGCCGGCCACGCGATTCTCGATACTCCACAAGGCAAACGGAGCCATCATTGTCATCCAGTGACGTCGAGACGACGGGGATGTGGATGAAATGTACATGGGTCTTGCAGGCTTGCGACTGGCACAAACGGGATAACGAAGACAATAGAAGTGAAAAACAATTATAACGATGTAAAGGTCGCAGCGCAACCGTGGTTCATCGCGGTGGCCGGTTTGCTCATCCTGTTCAATGTCAGCTTGGCGGCTGAGTCGCTCGGTTCCACGCCCCGGGTCGCGCGCAAGGACGGCTTCTTCGGCATCCACTTCGACCTCCACCCGAACAAGTCCGACACGGCGCTGGGGCGGGACGTGACGGAGGAGAACATCCGCGCGTTCCTGCGACGCGTCCGGCCGGATTTCGTGCAATACGACTGCGTCGGCGTGCCGGGCTATTCCGGCTATCCCACGAAGATCGGCTGGCCCGCGCCGGGCATGGTGAAGGATTCGCTGGCCATCTGGCGCAAGGTCACCCGCGAGGAACGCGTGGCGCTGCTCATTCATTACTGCGTGCTTTGGAATGAGGCCGCCGTCGAGCATCACCCCGACTGGGCCGCGGTCAACGCGAAAGGCCAGCCGAACAAGCAGTTGCTCAGCATCTTCAGCCCGTTCGCCGAGCAGTTGCTGATTCCGCAACTCAAGGAAGCCGCCACGCTCTATGACCTCGACGGCGCGTGGCTGGATGCGGACGCCTGGGTGGCGGCGCTCGACTACTCGCCCGCCGCGCTGGCGGAGTGGAAGCGGCAGACCGGCCTGAGCACAGCGCCCAAGTCGCGCCCGGAATCGGGTTGGGCTGAGTGGAAGATGTTTCATCGCCGGGAATTTGAGAAGTATCTGCGCCGTTACGTGGACGCGATTCACGCGCACAGCCCCAAGTTTCAAATCGCCTGCAACTGGATGTATTCGCTGCACCACGGCGTGTGGCCCGTCGGCAGCAGCCAGGTGGATTACCTTTCCGGCGATTACAGCCAGCATAACTCCACGGACGAAGCGCGGGCGGAGGCGCGCTATTTCGCCAGCAACCGCAAGCCGTGGGATTTGCTGGCGTGGGGCTTCAACAAACATGGGTTGAAGAGCGTCACGCAACTCCAGCAGGAAGCGGCCGCCACAATCATGCAGGGCGGGGGCTGGGGCATTTACTATGTGCCCACGCGTTCGGGCCAGATTTCGGACGCCATCACCGCCACCGCCGGTGAGGTGGCGGACTTCTGCCGCGCCCGCCAGGCGGTCAGTTTCCACAGCACGACCGTGCCGCAAGTGGCGCTGCTTCAATCGGCGGAAACGTATTGGGACCGCGCGGACAACGGGGCGTTCAGCCAGGCGGACTGCGTAAACGAAACGAAAGGGGCGCTGCAAGCGCTCCTGGAGTTGCACTACTCCGTGGACATCCTGGCCGAACACCAGCTTGGGCCGCGACTCCGCGAATTCCCGGTGGTCGTCATCCCTGACGCTTCCCGGCTGGCCGAAGATTTCAGACGGGCGCTGCTCGATTATGTGGACGCCGGCGGCAACCTGGTGCTCCTCGGCGAAAAATGTGCGCGGCTGTTCGAACCCGCGCTCGGCGTGAAGCTTGAAGGTGCGCCGAACCAAGGCGGAGTGCTCGTCAGCGGCGACCAGAGCGTCTCCTGGACAGACGGCTGGCAGAAGGTCACGCCAGCCGGCGCGAAGGTTATCGGCCAACGCCGCGTCACAACAGAAACGCACGTGGGAGAAGAACCGGCGGCCACCGTGGTTACGCGGGGCAGGGGACGGATCGCCGCAGTCTATGGACCGGTCGCTGCGCGGTTCCTGGAAACCCGGCCCGTCGCCATCCGCGAACTCCTGGGCGCCGTCATGCGCGAAACCTTCCCGCAACCGGCGGTTGAAGTGGACGCTCCGGCCACCGTGGACCTCGCCTTGCGCCGCACGCGCGATGGCCGGTTGAGCGTCCACTTCCTCAACCTGGCGAAGGTGCAGCGCGGCGAGCAGGAGTTTCCGGCGCTCGACCCGTTTCCCGCCGTCGGGCCGTTTGCGGTGCGGCTGCGCACGCCGCGGAAACCCGCCGCAGTGCGCTGGGAACCGGACGGGCGGAACGTTGAATGGTCGTGGCGCGACGGGGTTCTTACCGTCGTTGTCCCCCGGCTGGAAATCCACGGCGTGGTCGTGATCAAGGGAGCGTAATCACAAACGAATCCAATAATCCCGCTCCTATTCCGCCGCCGATATTTGGAGTGGGTGCATCTATCGCAAGGAACTCGCGACAGCCGGCCCGCACATGCTAAGGATTGAAGTGCTTGGGGAACACAGCGCACGCGCGAAGGACCATGTCTTTCACCTCGACGGCGTACGCGTGGAAACCGATTGAGCGGCAGGGATTCCAGATTATCGCCGCGAGAAAAATTCAGAATCTTCCTCGCACGCGGCAACTGATTTTGCTAAACACCTTCCACATGAACCGGCTTTTCTTTAGCGACAATCCAGGCTGGCTGCGCGACGAGGAGCTTTTTCCCGCCGCCAGCGTGAACTCAATATAGCTGCTCATGTCCATCAATTACAAAACCCGACCCAAGCCGAAATCGCGTTCCAAAAAGCCGACCAAGGGCATCCGGCCTTCATCCGGTTCGTTGGCATTGAAGGAGCCTTCCGCGAGCTATTTTGTGCGCAACAGTAAAGTCCCGGAATTTTTCGGCCTGCCATTGACCAAAGGCGAACGGCTGCCGATGGATGAAGCCTTGCCAAATTCCGCGCCGCGTTTGTTTTATTCGCATCCGCACGGTGAAATCTGGCTGGGCGATTCGATTGAATGGCTGCGCAGTCTGGATGCCAGTTCGGTTGACTTCGTTTTTGCCGATCCGCCTTACAACATCAAGAAGGCGGAGTGGGACACGTTCGAGTCGCAGCAGCAATATGTCGCGTGGTCGGTTCGCTGGATTGAACAGGCGGCCCGCGTTTTGAAGCCGACGGGGACGCTTTACGTCTGCGGCTTTTCGGAAATCCTGGCCGACCTGCGGCTGCCGGCGGCCCGATTTTTCAAAGGCTGCCGTTGGATAGTGTGGCATTACAAGAACAAGGCGAACCTGGGCGATGATTGGGGGCGGTCGCACGAAAGCATTTTGCATTTCCGCAAGAGCCACAAATTCGTTTTTAACGTGGACGACGTGCGGATTCCCTACGGGGAACACACGTTGAAATACCCGGCGCATCCGCAGGCCGAGACGAGCCAATACGGCAAGGCCGCGAACAAAGACCGCATCTGGCACCCGCACCCGCGCGGCGCGAAGCCGAAGGATGTGCTGGAAATTCCGACGACCTGCAACGGGATGCACGAGAAGACGCCGCACCCGACCCAGAAGCCGGAGGAATTGTTGCGGAAGATTGTGCTCGCCTCGTCCAGTCCCGGTGACGTGGTAGTTGATCCGTTTCTTGGCTCCGGCACGACGGCGGTGGTGGCGGAGCAGTTGAAACGACAATGGAAGGGCTGCGATTTAAGCGCCGAATACTGCCAGTGGGCAGCGGACCGAATCGAGTCGGTCGAGGACTGGCCGGTTGAGAAGTGGCTGCGTTACGATGAGCAAAACGCCGAAAGGAGAAAATCCATCCGATGAAAAAGGCGACGCTGGGTGATCTTCAGGAAAGTCTGGCAGACAAGGCCGGTTTCAAGCAACTGGCCGACTACGAAAAGTTTTGTTCGGCATATCTGGCATTGGTGGAAAAGGAACGGCCCACGCGAATCGTTTCCCCCTCGCATGAACACTACGTGTTTTATCAATACGGCAAGGCCAACAGAAACAAAATCACCCGCCCGCTCAATACGCAGTTATTTTTGGAGTCGAGTGATGAATTGTCCACCGCGTTTGACCGTTTCATCCAGTTTTTGGGTGATGTGAAAAAGCACAAGCAGGCCGTAGCCGATGGCAAAGGCCGCAGGCAGTATTTGGAATCCAACGAAATCAATCGGGTGGTTTACACATTGCAACAGTCGGTTGGCTGTGTCGGGGACTCGTTTGAGAATGAGAATCAGTCACGCAAACGCATCGGCCAGCTTTTTGAATCATTGGTGAAGCTCGTCATTAAGGAGATTGGCGTGACCTGCGAACCGCGTGTCATCAATCTTCCGATTCCGGGATATCCCGGTCGTGAAATGTCCTACGAACTGGATTTGGTGTTCTCGCGCAACAAAGCCATCATTGCCTCCGAAACGAAGCACATCCATGTGTCCGAAGTGGTCGGCTCAGTGAAAACCACCAGCAAGGATCGCATCGACAAAATCTTCCTGGATAAATTTCTCCTGACCAAACTGCTTGGGCGCGAGATTCCGGTCGTCGCCATTTTTCTCCACGACGTTCAACGCGCCAAACGGGGCCAGAGCATTTTCGGCATCAATTCGACTTTTAAGACCAATCACTTCCTTGGCTACACCGTTGCCCTGAACAAACTGGACGGCGTTTATTACGTTGATCCGCGCCCCGAAATGCAGACCAACGAGCGACTGCGCGAACAGATCCGGGACTTTCAAAGTTTTCTCGTGCGCGATTTGTGGTTGCTTGCACAAGAATAAAAAAGGACAACAGACTTACGAACCCGGAGAAGCAGACGGATTTGATTTGAGCGGCCTCCGACAGAACCGGAGCCATGAGATGCTGGATGGCTCGAAGCTCCCTGGCCAGCGAGCGATAACAAGACGCTGAGGATAGTGCCAACTGGCTGCGCCGTTCGTGCCGTTGCATTCCCTTCCCGCCGCTTGATCAAGCCGGAGGGCTATCGGCCGCGTTCCGCCAGAAACACTTCCTCGTCGCTGCGCCGCTGCGTTTATCCGCGATTGTTCCTTCACACGGCGGTTGAAACTTTCCGGGCGGCTGAAGGCGCGTTGGTGCCGGCGTGCGCACGTCGCCGCCGCTTACTGCTGCGGATTCGTGGTTGCCCGGTATGAGACGGCCGTTTAATTTTTCAACATGAGTTCGGCAACCCAAGAGTTGATTGGCATTGTGGACGGATTGCCCGAGGCCAAGGCCCGCGAGATTGTGGACTTCGCGCGTTTTCTCCAGCAGCAGGCCGGCGACCGCGAATGGGAACGCATCCTCGCGGACCAGCGCACTTACCCGAAACTGGAACAGTTCGCCGCTGCGGCTTTGCGCGAGCCTCCAGTCTGACTGTGAGGCTGGTCTGCATCAGAACTTTTCCTGAAAACGACGACTTTTCTGCCTGGTCGAAATCCTCCGCTTCATAGGTCTTCGTTTCTTGATCGCGGATAATTTTCACGTTTGATTCATCTCAGATCCCGCTCCAATCCGGTCAGCTTTGCGGCCTGTTAACAAAGGCGCGAGGACGTGGGTTTTGCCCGCTTGGGTGGGAAACTCGAGCACGTCGCCGGAAACCGTCGCTGTTTTCCGGCCGCCTACGCGCAGGGTTACGGGCTCTTTTCCCCACGGATTCAACAAACGACACGGGGCGCCGCGACGGCTCAACAGTTCAACTCGCGTCACCCGTCCCGCGCGTCGTTCTGCGGTTACCTCGAAGGCTCCTTCGGCCACGAGTCCGGCAAAACGGGCGTCGGCGGCGGTCGGAAGCGAGGGAAAGAGCCGGAGCAAGGATTTGCCGGTGGCATCCGGATGGGATTGCAGCAGGTGCTCCGCGATCACGCCGGCCGCCGCAAAATTCTCGATGCAAACCCCCAGCTTCATGAACCGCGGGGTTTTGTCCGGGAGCGCCGATTCGATGGAACCGTTGGGATACAATCGCTTTCGCACCTCCGCCAGGAACTGGGCGAGGCTGTCGTCCAAGCCCAGCCGTGCCCGCACCACCCCCAGCATGACCAGGCTGTTGTTGCCGTTGGTTTGGATGACCCGCGCGGTGCGCCGGGCGATCTCGACCTGCTCGGCGTCGGCCCAGAATGACGGGTCTTCCGCCGGGAACACGGGCACGAGCGGCGCGGGGATGTTGTATTCAATCGGCGGCGCAGCGGCCACGTCCACAAAGATTTTTCCACCGGGCGTATCATGCGTGGGATAAGCGGGTAATTGTTGCGCCAGTTGCCGCCAGCGGGCGGCTGCTTCGGCGTCGCGGTTCAAGATGTCCGCCGCTTCCGCCGCCGCCAGCAAGTGGTAACGGAAGAAGGCGATGGCCGCGCCGGCGTCGAGGTTGCGTTCGAAATGCGGAGTGACCACTCCCCAGTGTTCGGGAGAAAAGGTCGGGAAGATATGCAGCTTGCCGTCTTTGGGGACATACGGGGCGCAATCGGCCCGCTGGCTGCGATGGAGAAACCATTCGTAGAACCGCGCCACTTCGCGCAGCAAAGGATAAGTGCGCTGTTCGAGAAACTCCCGATCGCCCACAAACTGCCAATGCCGCCAGAAATGTTGCACCACCCAGGCGGAGACCTCCATGGAAGGGTCATAGAGATCGCTGCAGAAAAGCGGCGTCTCGCGCCGGATGGGATAGTCCGTGGTGCTGAAATAGGCGCCGGGCGCTTCCGGGCCGAAGGCAACGGGCGTGGTCGTGAGCGCGCGCGGAAATGTCTCGGTCACACGGTCGAAATAGGGCTGGGCCAGTTCGATATGGTTGCAGATAAACGCGGACCAGAACTGCTGCTGGAAGTTGTAGTTGAGCATATACAGGCCCTTCCAAGCGCTGTAATCCGTAAAGATCCAGTTCCCGTAAATCCCCGGCGCAGTGACCCCGGGACGCGAACAGCAGGCCAGCAGATAGAGACTGCGATAGAAGAGTTGTTCCGCCAGGGAGGCGTCTTTGGCGGTGGCTGCGTCGGCTGGGTCGCTCGCTTTGATTTCAATAGTGCTGCGCGACCAGAACCGGTTCCACGCGTGCGCGTGGCGGGTGTGGACGATCCGCCATTTTTCCTTCAGCGCGCGCTCGGCCAGTCGAACGGTCGCGTCCAGCAGATTCGCGTCCCGGTCGCTCGTCGTGCGCACGGCGACCGCGAGAGTCACCCAAGGGCCGAGAGCGGTGTCCACCTGGCAGGCGATCCGGTCAGGCTCAGACTCTATTTTCCCAGTGGCCCCGGCCAGCGCTGCTGCGGCGACGACGGCAAAGCCTTGAGGAAATGTGGGGTCCGCAGGAATCCGTTGCCGCAGCCAAAAAGCCTTCCCGGCGATGCCCGTCTCTGGCGGTTCGAGCGGCGCGTTTTGCGGGTCGCGCATATTTTCCCGCGTGGGATGGTCACGAAAGGAAGCCTTGTTCGCCTTGTTCCAAAAATCGAGCGGCTCACGGGGCCGGAAGAGTTCGGCCCGCATGCCCTCGGCCGCGCGGACGGGCAGGCGGACCAGCAGCAGGTTGCGCTCGTTCTCGACGAAGACCGTCGCCGGACCGGCCAGTGTGTCAAACGTGAGCGTGGCGTCGTCCAGGCGCAAATGCAGATTGGTGATCGCCCCCAGGCCGGAGAGGCGCAATTGGCCAACCGGCTTGGGAGTGGGGGAGAAATTGTGGGCGCTGGGCTGTGAATGATAGAAGTTCTTGAAATCCCATTCGCCCCTCGTTACCCGGTCAATCACCTGGTCGAGGTTCACAACGGGCTTGTCGTGGCTCGTATTCAAACGCCGATCCCAGACATCGTTCTTGCCCAGGCTGAAGACCAGGGTATCTCCCTCGGCCAAGACCGAAACGCCCAGGTCGCCGTTGCCCAGCAACAGTCCCAAGAGCGGTTCCGTCGGGGGCTGGGGGAAGAAAAAATCGTGGTTCGCCGCGACCGTGTGCTTGTCGGCCGCCACAACGTGACTGGAGCCATCCATCAACAGCGTGCCCAGTGTGGCGGCGCCGGCGGCTTGGAGAAACTCGCGGCGATTCCAGTGCGTCCCTTTTTCCGCCTCCTGTTTTCTGCTATTGGCCTGTTCGTGAGAATTCATGGGCGAGTTGACGCACGGATAAATGTTACCGAGGCGGGGCTATCGGCCACGTTCCGTCAGAAACACTTCCTCGTCGCTGCGTTGCCAGTTCTTCGCCGGACGCAGCGGCGTTTCTCGGATGTGAGGATAGAGGACGATCTTCCCATCGGTCTGGGTATTCTTGACCAGCTCCAATGCCTGCGGAAATTGGTCGAGGCTGCCGACCATCGTCAGGTGCCGGCACACTTCAATGTCGCCGCTGAAAACGAGTCGCAGCGTTTCGGCAACGTCCGCCGGCGTGCCGCCGCTGGAGCCGACGACGCGGATGTCGTCGTAGTGAACCCGGAGCGTGTCGAGTGGGATTTGATGCTCGCCCCGTTTCAGGCCGGCGAACAAATCCAGCACGCCACCGCGCGCCAGCCACTGCTGGGCCTGGGTCTGCAATTCAGCGTTGGCCACGGCGATGATGATGTCGTCGGCGCCCAATCCATGGCTGACCTGATTCAGCCTTTCCCGACCCTGGTCGCCCAGCGCCGTGTGCAATTGCACGCCCGCCGCCGTTGCCCGCGCGGAGAGATTCTCCGTGACCCAGGCCAGACGTTCCTGGGAAATATCCACGACGATCAGATGCCGCGGCCGGAACCGCAGTGCCGCTTCGGCATGCATGCGCCCCATCGGACCAGCGCCAACAACCAGGGCGATGCCGCCGGGCAACAGGCCAAGCTGCGGCTGGCGCGGGGCGTGCGGCGAATCTTGGTGGATGTGCAAATGGCGGTCCTGCGCGGAAACGACGCAGGAGATCGGTTCGCACAAAGCGGCGGCGAAGAACGGCAGGTTCGAGTCGGAAATTGGCAGCAGGCAACCGCCCGCGATGACTTCCTCCGTGACCAGCATGAATTCCGCAAGATGCCCCGGCAGCGTGTAGCCCACCGCCACCTTGACCATACCGGCGGCATGGTTCCGGTAGCGTTCGCGGAAGCGAATGGGCGGCACGTCCACCGCCGGTTGCACCACATAGCGTTGCTTGATGGCAAAGCGGCCCGCGACATTTCGTCCGGCGGCCACCACGGTGACGCATCCCTCGTCCCCAAGTTGAATCGGAAATCGCGCGAGATCCCAGCCATTGACCAGCGTGTGCTCGCTGCCTTGCGCGATCAGCTTGAGATTGGACGCGCACACGCCCGCGGCATCCACGCGGACCAGCAGTTGGTCGTCGTTGGGTTGCGGAACGGGAATTTCTTCCACGTGCAGGTTTTCAAAGCCCGTGCCGTGGAGGCGCACCGCCAGCATGGTTTTGGGTAAGAGTTGGGCTGAACTCATACGTTTAGTCGGGAATGTTCATTGGCAGCGGCTGGTAGGGCGCGTCACTCCGTGCGCGCCCTACCCTGAAACACAGATCTTCAGGCGTGGATGATGTCACACCTGCTCCTCCACGACGGGATTGGTCAGCGCGCCAATCCGGTCAATTTCAATGGTAACGCTGTCGCCCGGCTTGAGGAAGATTGGTGGCTTGCGGGCGGCGCCGATGCCATGCGGCGTCCCCGTCAAAACCACGGTGCCCGGCAGCAGCGTGGTGCTGCCGCTGAGGAACGCAATGAGGGTCGGCACGTCGAAGATCATGTCGCCGGTGTTCCAATCTTGCATGATCTGGCCGTTCAACACGGTTTTGATTTTCAGCGCTGCGGGGTCGGGAATTTCATCTTTCAGCACGAGGCACGGTCCCAGCGGGGCGAACGTGTCAA
>CAYHFK010000132.1:0-12870 GCA_964355895.1 uncultured Bifidobacterium sp.
CGCGGCTGACCGCGATGGTAGAAGTGCGGGAGGATGGCGAGCACCGCAAGCAGATAGCCGACGAGATGACTACCCGAATCGCCGAGAAACGCGCGGGCGGAGGGAAAATTGTGCGGCAGGAAACCGAGCAACGCCCCGCACGTCAGGAACGCGAGGAGCGCGACGAGGTATTGCCCTTCCCCCGCCGCGATCAGGGCGAACAGGCCCGCGCTGATGGCCCCCAACCCGGCACAGAGGCCGTTCATGTTGTCCATGAAGTTGAAGGCGTTGATGACGGTGAGCAGCCAGAGCATCGTGACGCCGTAGCTGAAGGCGACATTGGGGACGAACAAGGTGATGCGCACGCCGGAATACGCCACCACCCCGGCGATGAGAAGTTGCCCGGTGAACTTCGTGAGCGGTTTGAGTTCGTGTTGGTCGTCGAGCAGACCGAGGACAACCATGCCCACCGCCCCGAAGGCGATGGCGGCGAGTTGCAGCGCGCGTTTGTCCAAGCCATAAACGAGCAAACCGGCGTTGGCGATTTGGTGACCGTTCAACTTGAGCAACACGGTCGCGGCGAGGAGCGGGAGCAGCAGGCCGGTCAGCACGGCGAGTCCGCCGGCAAGCGGAATGGGTGTCGCGTGGATCTTGCGGTGGCCCGGATCATCCACCAGGCCGACGTGCAGACACCAGCGGCGCCAGAGCGGCAGCGTGAGGAGCGCGGTGACGAGCGCGCTGGCGAAAGCGGCGAGGTAGAGGTTGAAAGGAAAAGTCACGTTGCAGAGAGGCCGCGTTCGGCGGCGAGTTTCAGGTAGAGACGGTGGAGGTTTGCGATCATCAGTTCAACGGCAAAGTTGGCGCGGACAAATTCGCGCCCGCGGGCGGCGAGTTCGGCGCGCAGCTTCGCATCGCGGGCGAGCAGCAGCAACCGTTCGGTAAGACCGTGCAAATGGCCGGGGCGCACGAGGAAGCCGGTTTCGCCATCGCGGCAAACTTCGCGGGCCCCGTCGCAGTCGAAGGCCACGACGGGGCGGCCGGCGGCGAGAGCCTGGGGCAAAGCGCGGGGCAGACCTTCGCGTTCCGAGAGGTGAACGAGAATATCCATGACGCCGAGCAGCGCCGGGATTTCGTCGGGCGGCACGAGGCCGGTGAAGATGAAATGATTTTGCAGGCCGGACGCCCGCGCCATTTGCTCGAAACGCCCGCGCCAGATGCCGTCGCCCACGAGCAGAAATTTGATCTGCGGACAGGCGGCGACGAGCGCGGGCACGATGGCGAACAAAGTGTCGTGGCCTTTGAGGGGGAAGAGACGGGCGATTTTGCCAATGACGATGTCGTCGGGCGAGAGACCGAGGCGGACGCGAAGGGAAAGATCGTTATGCGCGGCGAGATAGGGTTCGAGCGGAAAGCCGCTGAAGATGCGGGTGAATTGTTCGGGACGCCCAATGCCGGCGGCAAGGTATTGCTGCGTCATCGCATTGGCGACGGAAACGAAGTGGGTGGTGACGCGGGCGGCGCGTTGTTCGGCCCCCCGGAAAAGCGCGTTGGCCAAGCGCCCTTGAAACGCGCCGAAGGACGGACCGTGAAGGGTGTGGACGATGACGGGCACACCGGCGCGGGCGGCGGCGAGGCGACCAAGCACGCCGGCTTTACCGCTATGGGTGTGAACGAGGTCGGGCCGGCGTGCGCGGAAAAGATGGGTGAGTTGGCGTAGCGCGAGAAAATCTTTCCACGGATGAACGGGGCGGACGAGTTGGGGAATTATGGTAAGCAGCGGGCCAGCGGTGGGGCGCGGCCCTCCGTGCGCGCCGTCGGTGGTAGAAGAAAGCGCGGCGCGCACGGAATGACGCGCCCTACCGGCTTCGAGTAGTTCTACTTCAAGCGAACCTTCGGGACCGGTGGTGGGGCCGGCGAGGAGGTCAACTTCCAGTCCCGGAATCCGGCGGAGACCCAGGACGGAAGCGATGGTGTTTTCCTGCGCGCCGCCGACGACAAGCCGGGTGATGACGTGCGTGACGCGCATGGGCGCTCACTTGGGCTTGACGCCTTTGAGTTCCTGCAGGCGGCCGACGACGAAAGCGCTCTCGGGATTGTTGGTCGGCGAGTTGGCGAGGTACGCTTCGTAATGACGGATCGCGGTGTTGGTGTCCTGGCGGCGATAGGCGATTTCGCCGAGGCCGTAATACATCTGATGGGCCTTGGGAAACTGCTGTTGGAGCGCCTCATAATCCTGGAGGGCGGCGTCCAGTTGGTCGCCGCGCAACTGGGCGATGGCGCGGTAAAACAGTGCCGTGGAGTTGGTCGTCTCGAGGGTCAAGACCCGGTTGAAGGAAGCAACGGCATCCGCGTACGCGCTGAGCTGCACCTGAAAGCAGCCTTGGTTGAGCAAGGCATTGGGATCATCGGGCGCGAGCCGGAGGATGCGCTGGGTAAGGTCGAGGGCATTGGTGAACTGACCGTTGTCGGAGTAGGTGCGACACGCGGCGGCCAGCAACTGAATATTCTCCGGATTCTTGGCAAGGGAACTTTCGATAAGCTTCGTAGCGGTGGCGGGTTCGTTTTTGGCAAAATAAGCCGAGGCTTCCAAGGTGAACAGGTCGGCCAGGTTGGTGGTGGCGCCGCTGGCTTGACCGAGGATGGAGCGGATTTCGCGGGTGAGATCGAGCGTCTGGTCGGGTAACTTCTGATTCAGGTTCAACTGCGCCAGCCAGAGGCGGCTGCCCAGGTCGTTGGTGGAAAGGGCGCGCACCCGGGTAAAAGCCTGCGCCGCCTGGCGGATCAACCCGCCGCGCGCAAAGACGTAACCCTGCGCGTAGGTCATGCTCGGTTCGTCATACGGGCCATTCTGTAACAACGCGTCCTCCCACGAGCGGGATTTTCCAAATCGCTCTTCGATCGCCTGGCTGGATCCGACCGCAGACGGCTGGCCGGCGCGGAACTTCTGGTTGAAATCCAGATTGACCCCGGCGACGACGTTGTCCGGATTGAGTTGCAGGGCAAGTTCAAAGTAATGGGGCGACTTTTCGTACGCCCCGGCTTTTTGCAGTTCGACCCCCCAAGCGACCAGCGCCCGGGAATAGTAGAGTCCCAACAGGGATAAATGGGCATTCCGTACCGGTTTCAACCGGATGGCCTTGAAAAACTTTTCCGCGCCGGTCAGGCGGCGGGCCGGATCGGGCGGGCGGGTGACGGGTAGAATGGTTCGGAGCGCTCCCGCCTGCGCCTGCGTCCAGAATTGTTCGTTGCGGGAAATGACTTCCGCCGTGGGGGGGGGCGGAATTATCTGCGGGCCGGAAAAGGGAGTGAGGCGATGAATCAAGCCGAGGGGCTCGTCAGCAAAAAACTCCAGATAGTAGCCGAAACTGCCATGCAGATAAAAGAGTTCGTGGTCCTTGGCGAGTTGCTGCATCAGCCCGACCAGCTCCAAATCAGTGACGGGTTGGGTTGGCTTGGGTTTGGCGGGTGATGCCCATTGCGGATGGCGATGTTTCAGATATTCGTGGTACCTGGGTGCGGGCAGCCATTGACTGCACAGCAGGATGAAATCACCACTCCGTCCGGTGCGCGCCAGATGATCCTGCAGGAGCCACAGCCGGCGCGGGTCGTCGCTGAGGATGACGCCGTTTTTTTGCGGGAGGTCCGCCGCGAGATCGGCGGTGAATTGCTTTGTCGCCGGGCCGTTGGTGAGGCGGATTTGGGCAAAGTTTCGATAAGCCAAGGTTGAGGGCACGATGCCAAACAGGGCGATCACAAACCCCGTGGCGACATACTGCAGGGTGACCGCCATCGGCGTCGCCGGACGCAGGCGCGTGCCCAGGGCGCGGAACACCAGCAGCAAGTAACCGCTGTAATAGCCGACGCAGAGCGCGCCCAGAAAGTAAAGCGGCAGGAAGGCGAACCCAAACCCCACCTTGCGCGGACTAAACTCGGGGTCCAACGCCATCCACGCGCAGGCCAGCAGAATCACGACGTGAACCAGGCGAAAGATGACGGTGGTCAGCATGACCCCAAAACGGTTGGTCTCGCCGGAATGTGAAGCCCAGCGGATTGCGAGCAGGAAGAGGGGCAGCAGCGAAGTCAGGGACAGCAGAAGCAGAAGCTTCTTGGGAAAGATAAACAGCAAATACTTCTGGAACTGAAGATTGCCCTTGAGCAGTTGCCAGAAGGTCAGGTCGTGGGCCTGGCTCAAACTACCAAGCGTGGGCAACAGGAGGTAGAGGAGCAGTCCCGCCAGACCGCACAGGGCCATCCGCCCCAGAAAGCGCAGATTAAAGAATCCAAGCTGGCGGGTCCAGACCAGCGCGCCGATGAACAGCGGAAAGAAAGCGATCATCGCGTAATTGCTGGTGATGCCGATGCCGAAAACGAAGGCCGCCCGGAACAAGCGGGCTTCCCGCAAATCAATCCGATATTCCAGCAGGCTGCGCACGATGTAGGAAAACAGGAGCAGATCGAACATTTCGACCGTGCCGTTGGTGCCGTGTTCCCAGAAGCTGAGTCCCAGTCCGCACACCAGCACGGCGAAGCTCGGCGGCAGCCATGCCAGGGGAATGGTCAGGAGGGAATGCTTGGTATTGACGTGTTGGCGCTGGTGACGGGTGCGGTCGTGAGGCAGCAGGGCAACGGAGCGCGCCAACTGCGCCAGGGCCAGCGCGCCGCACACCGCCGAGAAGAAATTCGTGGCCAGCGGGATCCACCGTTCCGGCAGCCAACGCAAGGGCAACGTGACCGCATAATAGGCGGGTGCCAGGAGTTCCGGTTGCCAGAACCATCCCGCCGTGCGCGCTCCCGCCGGCGGCGAGCCCATCAGTCCCAACCAATCCGGCAGGAAAGAGAGCGAGCGGTTCAGCGTGAAGGTATAGCAGATCAGCGCCGCCACCCCCAGGAGCCAGGGCAGCCAGGCCAGCGTGAAATGACGTTTATTTTCGGACTCTCGACCTTTTGTCATGCGGCAGTTCAGTTGAATAGATGCATCTTCCGTTGGCAAGCTAACTTTACCGTGCCGCCACCCGCACATCGGCCACACATTCGACATGTTGCGTCTGCGGAAACATGTCCAGCGGCGTCACCCGGGCCACACTAAAGACACCGTCGTGGCAGAGAATGTTCAAGTCGCGCGCCATCGTGGCCGGGTGACAGGAGATGTAAATGATCTGCGCCGGGCGTTGTTCGCGCAACAGCGCCAAGGTTTGCGGCAAACAACCTTTGCGCGGCGGGTCCAGGACGACGGCCGACGCCAGCGGCGAAAACCGTTGCAGCAAGGCGGGCAGCGCGGCCTCAACGGTGGCGGCGATAAATTCGCCGTTGGTCCGACCGCGCGCGGCGGCGTTGCGGCGGGCGGCGGCGATGGCCCGCTGGTCGAACTCCACGCCCACGAACGAAGCGACGGCATCGGCCAGTTCGATCCCGAAAAAGCCCACGCCGCAATAGAGATCAATCAAATGTCGCGCCCCGCCGTCCCGGAGCGCCTCACGCACCACCTCCACCAGCTTAGGCAGGAGGAAAAAATTATTCTGGAAAAAGGAATCGGGGGGCACCTCCCAATGCTCGGGCGGAATGCGCAGCACGACTTTGATCCCGCCCTTGGGGGGCGGATGCGCGCGGACGTGCCGAATCTGTTCGTTGAGCGCGGGCTCGGCAATCTGGCACTCAAAAACATCCTCCACGAGTCCGCAATCCGCCCGCACGAAACCGATGTTCAACCGTTGCTCCGGCTTGTTCCACTGGCTGCGGATCATGATCCGATTGCGATAGCCGTAGGGTTGCGGACACGGGACGACCGGGGCGACCAGCTCCGGCGGCAAGCCGCCGATACGTTGAAATAAATCCGCCACCTGTTTGCGCTTGAGTTGAAGCTGGACCGGGTAAGCGACATGTTGATACTGACAGCCGCCACACGCGCCAAAATGGGCACACGCCGGCGTGACACGCTCCGGAGACGGCTGCATGACACGCACCAGCCGCGCGCGGGCAAAACTTTTTTTGACCTCGGTGATTTCCGCCTCAACGACTTCGCCGACCAGCACGAAAGGCACGAACACGACGAAGTCATTGAGCCTTGCGACCCCCTCGCCGCCGAACGCAAGGTCGGCGATGGTCAGGGAAACTGTGGTGCCCGGGGCTAAATTCACCCGCGCAAGCTACGTGGGGTCGGAAGGGGGAGAAAGATTTTTTGTCACGACACCGAACGGCGGTTCGTTCGCCCGATCTGGTTGGGACGCTGTTTTCGCCGGCCAATCGTCTCCGTTTGAAATGGTTTGCCGCCCTGGGACCTCGGCGCTGAATCCTGCCCCGCTATTTTCCGTGCGGAACTTGTTCGTAATGTTGGCGCAGGGTGTCGTCGCCAAAGTCATTATCAAAGTCACGCCAGACGGTGTGAATATGGTTGGCATTGTTTTGCGTATTGTCGTATTCGAGCAAGAACGTCGGTCCTTGCACTCGATAGTAATGGCCTTGACCGGGGTCGAGTGCGCCCGCCCATGCGAAGGAAACTTTCTCCCAACCGGCGCTTTGAATTTTGGTCCACACAGTTTCGGCCACCTCGGAGCGGGTGCGTCCAATATATTCCCAAATCAGCGCCTTGAGCCGGTCGCGCTGCGAAGCGTTCATTTGCGCCGCGGGCAAGCCGGCGGGTTCCAGCGCCCGGGCCTTGCGCGAATCGCCGGTGATGACGTCGCGCGGCGCGTTGGTGGTGATGATGGCAACCGCACGCTGTTTGTCGTCGAGCGACTTCACGAGCTGGCGACCGAGGTCCTCCTCCTGCGCCAAAACGCGCAGACCCTGGCGCGGGCCGGCTTGAACTTCGGCCGGATTCGACCCAAGAAAGGACGGGGTGGCGGCGAGTACGATGTCGCCGCGAACGGTGAAGTTGAGGGAGAGGTGATGACCTTCGACCCGCCAGCCCCACCCGTCCGGACCCGGCTTCCCGAAAAGACTGAAGTAATACAATTCCGCATCGCGGTGCGCAGCCTGTTTTTCAAGATCATACAGGACTTGTTCGAGGCTCATGATCGTGGCGGCCTTGAAATAACCGCGCTGGCTCAGAGCGCTGTTGAGGAGCGCGTGGGCGAGATGCCGTTGGGCGGGTGACATTTCCTTGAAGGGAAGTCCCTTGCGCGGCATGGGGACGAAATGCCAGTTGACGCGCTCTTCGCTCTTGAATTCAAAAACCGCCTTGGCCCGTTGCCCGGGGCTGAGGGCGGACATGAAATTATTGGCTGCCAGAGCCATTTCCGCGGCCGGCGACTCCGCGTGCGCGAAAGTCGTGGCAAACTGATGGGCGCACAAAATGGTCAGCCAGACAAGGATTCGGATAGACTTCATCGGGTAAGAACAGTTGAACCGGCGCGCAATGGCAAACAAAAAGGGAAACCCGCGACAACAAAAAGGGAACCCCTGTTTTGAAGTGGTGCCAGAGGCAGGAATTGAACCTGCGACCAAAGGCTTATGAGTCCTCTGCTCTACCCCTGAGCTACTCTGGCAACCGGAACGAAATGATTTGCAGACAACCGGCGCGTGTCAAACGTAATGATGACCGCCCGGGATGCCGCGCCAGACCACCCGGACGATTCACGGCTCGGTTCTTTGTCCCTGCGTCCAACCGCCGAGTGCGGTCGCAAGGGCGATTACGACCAGAAAAAAAACCTCAGGTGGGGGCCGGGAATAATTGCGTGCTCACCAGCGCAAGTCAGCCGCCCGGGGTGTTTGGAAAACGGCATAGCGGAAAGGCGATTTGGATTATGCCCCCGACCACCAAAGCCTACGATCGCGAAGCGGCGCTGAGTTCGTTCGCAACTCTTCATTTTCCTGGGTTTCATTCAGGCCCTTGTTGGTTTTCTAAAAAACGCCATGGACATCGGTCGCCGGGTGGCTAGACTCGTCCGACATTGATATGAAAAGCAACGGAATCACCACCATTTTGAACTGGGCTCTGGCCATCGCCGTGGTCGGCGTTGGCCTCGGTGCCCTGCAATACTTTTTCAAGACGCGCGAGGCCCGGTCGCTCCAGTCGCAGATGGCGATCTTCCAGAACAAGCAAGCGATCATGAACAATTTGATCGCGGAAGCCATGCAATACAGCCAGCGCAACCCGTCCATTGATCCCATCTTGGAAGCCATCGGCGCCAAGCCGGCCAAGAACGCGCCAACGACGGCCACGAAACCGGCCGGAAAATAATTTTATGAGCGATTTGAACCCCAGCGATTTGAACCCCACCTCTCCGCCCAACTCCGAGTTGACCGAACTCAAGGCGCAGTGCGCCCAACTGCGAGCCCAGACCCACAACCTGCGCATCGCCCAATTGATCGTGGCCCTGGCGGTCGCCGGATTCTTCTGGGTGGAAGTCCGGCGCAATGGTCAGGCGTTGGACACGATGCGCCCCCAGGCGGCCCAGGTTGCTGACGTGACCAAGAAACAGACGCCCGCCATCAACGATTTCGTGAACCGGCTGGCGGAGTATGGCCGCACGCATCCCGACTTCGTACCGGTGCTGACCAAGTACGGCATCCCCACGGCCACGACTTCGGCGGTGCCGGGCGTCGCCCCTGCGGCCCCGAAGAAGTAATCCGCTCAAGCTCGAACCGGCGGTTGGTCTTCCAACCGCGCCCCGCAAGCAAAGCAGAAGTTGGATTGCGGCGGACACATGACTTCACAAGCCGGACATTCCAAGTGCGCCTTCTTGTGGCGGCGATGGATGATCAAATTGCGGATGTAGGGAATCCAGTTGAATGCGTAGGCAGCAATGAATACAGAGTCGCGCTGATAGAACAGCGCGTAGCTCAACAGCATCATGGTGCCGACCAGGCTCAACCACCAAAACGCCGACGGCACCACCACCCGCTTCCGTTTCTCCGTGGCCAGCCATTGCACGATGAAGCGGGAGAAAAACACCACGTTCCCCGTCCAGCCGATCACCTTCCAGAAGTGCCACTCGATCCAGAAGAATCGGCCGTCGCCGAAGCCAGCCTGCCAGTTGATGTTTGTGAGCGAGTCCATAACCCCGCGAGGTTAGACCGCCGCCGCGCCGGACTGAAGCGCAAAACTTCCGCGCCGACAATTCGCGAATTGCTTCGCGCCGCGATTCCGCTATAACCCCGCCGCCACATGAAACAATTGCTACAGCCGCTGATTGACTGGTATCTGCGTTCGCTCGAAACGGGCGGTTATCTGCTCGTGGCGTTGCTCATGGCCATCGAAAGCTCCATCGTGCCCCTGCCCAGCGAAGTCGTCATCCCGCCGGCGGCACACCTGGCCTGGAGCGGCGACGGGCTGAAGTTTCTTGGCTATCACTTCACCGGCTGGTCGGCGCAGATCGGTCTCGTCGTCGCGGGCGCCATCGGCTCGTGGCTTGGGGCGACGGTGATGTATTGGATGTCCCGCCTGGCGGGCCGCCCGCTTGTGATGCGCTACGGGAAATACATTTTCATCGCGCCGGAAAAGATCGAAGGCGCCGAGCGTTGGGCCGCCCATTACGGGGCGTTCGGTATTTTCGCGTCGCGCCTGCTGCCGGTCGTGCGCCACCTCATCGGCATTCCGGCCGGCATCGTGCGGATGAATTTCTGGAAATACTCGATTTACACGCTGCTCGGGTCGGCGCTCTGGTGCGCGGTGCTTTGCTGGCTGGGCGTAAAAGTCGGGGGCGACATCAGCAAGGGTGAAATGCACAAGGTCACGTATTGGCTGTTCGGGTTTCTCGCGGCGGTTGGGGTGATGTACTATTTTTTCGTCCACCGGCACATGAAAGCGGCAAAGAAATGAGGCTGGACTTTACCGGGGAATGGCGCGTGGTGGCGGCGCTTTGACGAAGGTGGTTTCCCGGAGGTAAATCGGCGCCAGCGATTCACCCGCCACAAAATCACTCCGCATCACCGCGCATTTTCCCAGCCGGGCCGCCCGCGGAAACACCACCCGCGCACTCGGAAACCATCGCGTCACCTCCGGCCCAACCAACCGCTCCCCGGCCCCCTCGCGTTCGCGCACTTCCGCGAGCGGCGCCAGCCGCAAGGGCGAAATTTCCCGCATCGCGCCCGGGACAATCTCATAGTCCGCCAGGTAAAACTCCCCCCGCTGCGCATCAATCACCACACTGAATTTGCCCGTGAGGCCATCCGCCTGGGCCTGCGCCGCCACACATTCCGCGCTGCTCACGCCCAGCAGTTTTGCGCCCGTCGCCAGTTGCCAGCCCTGCGCCAGCGCGATCGCCGCGCGAATGCCCGTGTACGAACCCGGCCCCAGCCCGACGACGATCCCCTCAATTTGTTCCCGCTCCACGCCGGCCGACCGCAACGCTTCCTCGATCATTGTGAATGGCTTCATGGTGTGGCCGGCTGCCGTTTCGACCACTTCGCTGGCGGCAAACGGGCGGCCATCAGCGCTGGCGGACACAACCGCCACGCTCCGTTGGGCGGAAGAAAACTCAAGTGCCAACATCTTCATAAACAATCCGTCGCTCCGTCTCGCTCAAAATCTCAATTGTGACCCTGAGCAACCTTTCGCCTTCCGCCCTTCGCCCTCCGCCTTCCGCGAGTCGTTCCGCCCATTCAATGACCGCCACGCCGTCCGGCTGCAAGTATTCCTCCAGCCCGGCACTGTGAATCTGCTCCGGCGTTTCGAGCCGGTAAAGGTCCAGATGAAACAGCCGCAACCGCCCGCCGCCGTATTCATTGACCAGCGTGAACGAGGGCGAATGCACCCGCGCCGTTACGCCCAACCCGCGCGCGATGCCTTTGACGAGTTGTGTCTTGCCCGCGCCCAGATCGCCACTCAACGCGATGACCCGTCCGCGCGGCGCCGCCCGGCCCCACGCTTCGCCAAGCGCTTCCGTCTCCGCCGGACTATGAGAAATGAACGTAGCCATGAGCCGTCAGTGGGCGAATCCCCGTTTCATCGCGCAGTTTGATGCCTTCGCCCGCAATGATTTTCCCGATGCAACTCAGTTTGAGGTCCGGAAACTTTTCCTTCCACGCGTCCAGCAGCGGCACCGCGTTCTTGCTCGCCACGGTGAACAACAATTCAAAGTCCTCACCTTCCGTGAGCGCGGCCACGAACGCGGGCTTCGCCGCGTCGCCCTTGCGGGCGATGGCCTTCGCCGCCCGGCTGATCGGCACCGCCGACTTGTGCAACTGCGCGCCGACGTGGCTGGCCTTGAGAATGTGCCGCAGATCGCCCGCCAGGCCGTCACTCACGTCCATGAGCGAGTGAATGGCAAAATGCTCTGCCAGCCAGCGCGCCTCGGCCAGGCGCGGCTCGAACTCCAGATGCCGGCCCGCAATCGAGCCGCCCAGTTCGCCGGTGACGAAGATCGCATCACCCACCTTTGCCCCCGAGCGCAGCAAACATTTCCCGCGCGGCACAAAACCAACTAGCGCCACGGAAATCAGCAGTCCCCCGGGATTCGTGGTCGTCTCGCCGCCCACGATGGCCACGCCGTGCTGCTTCGCCAGTGCGTTCATGCCGGCGTAAATTTTTTCCACAAACTCCGGCTCAAACTTCTTCGGCAGCGCAATCGTCACCACGGCCGCCGTGGGCGTACCTGCCATCGCGGCAATGTCACTCAGACACCGGGCGAGCGCCTTGCGCCCGATCTTCTCCGGCGGCACGTCGGCGGTGAAATGAATTCCCTGCACGACCGCGTCCGTCTTGAACAGCAGCAACCGGTCGCCCACGCCCACGTCCAACACGGCGCAATCATCGCCCGCACCAACGACGACGGATTCATTGGTCGGCAGCGCGCGCGTAAGGCGGGCAATGAGTTCAAACTCGTTCATGACTGGGCCGGAAGAGTCCGGCTGAATTCTTCGGACAGAAAGAACAAGCCCAGGTTGGCCGCGTTAAACAGGCTGTGAGCCGCGATGGTCGCGAGCAGGTTGTCGGTTTTTTCGTAGAGCCAGGTCAACACGAGGGCCAGCAGCAGCAAGGGTGGAAAGATGGCGAGGTTGAAATGGATGGCCGCAAAAAGCGCCGCCGTGCCCCAGAGCGCCAGCCGCGGAAAGCCTGCGCATTTGATCGCCGGATAGAGAATTCCGCGAAAGACCAACTCCTCCGCCAGTGGCACGAGGACAACCGTGATCAGCACGAACCCAATCAGCCCCGGCCCGCGACTGGCGCCGCGCAAAACTTCCACCGCCGTTTGCGCGGTGGGGTCGAGGTGCAGCCAGGTCAGAAGCTTGACGGACAGGAGTTGTAACAATTGGCCCACGGGGAAAAACATGATCACCGCCAGCGCGCCCAGCAGGAGGGCGCGACTTCGCCGGTTGCGAAAACCGAACGCCTCGGCCCAGCTCATTTCGTGCTCGCGGACAAAGCGCCACACCAACGCCAGCGCCGCGCCCTGGAAACTCAACACGCTCACCATCATCCGGCCGAGGGATAGTTCCGGCTTCGCGCCATTCGCTCCCCGCACGAGCAGGGTCAGCAACGCTCCGATGGCAACGCACATGAAGATCCCGAGCAGCAGGCGCAGCACAGCTTCGGGTTTCCACGGTTTCGGCGATAACACCCGTTGAATTTAGCGAACCCGCGCCCGACTGACGACGGAAATTTCCGGCTCCGCCCGACCTGCCAACAGCGATTGCGAAATTGTCGCCGACCACCTTGTTTTCAACGCCAAGCCGCAAAGCAAAGCCCGTCAGGGCTGACATGTTTATAGTCACGCGATCACCAAACTAACCAACCTTCGGCGGAGCGGCCTGTTCCCGATGTCGCTCCTACGGCGCTGGTAGTTTCTGTGGGTGGCAGTTCTATAAACCGGTCGCGCCGCTGGCGCTGGGGAACGGCCTGGTCGTTTTTGTCGGCAGCGGATTGGCCCGGAGAATTTCACAAACTCCCTTTACGTTCACGACAACCTGCCCGACCTGAACTTGTGTCAAAAGTACGGAGCGACCCCTTTA
>CAYHFK010000133.1:0-2033 GCA_964355895.1 uncultured Bifidobacterium sp.
CGAATCTGCTCCATGCAGCGATAGGTGATGAAGGGCGTGATGGTGTAGCAAATCGGGCGCAGGCCGCTCATCGCCATGCCCGCCGCCATGCCGATCATGTTCGCCTCGGCCACGCCGCAGTTGAAGAAGCGGCCGGGGCACTTCGCCTTGAGATCATCGAAGAGCCGGTTGCCGATGTCGCCGCTCAGGAGCACGACCCGCTCGTCGCGTTGCGCGAGTTCGGTGACTTGTTTCGCGAAGGCGTTTCTCATTTGGAGTGGGCTCGGACCTGCTGCGGTAGCGCAGAGTGGCACTCTGCTGTATCGCGGATTGGCAATCCGCCGGGCGACTCAAACGACGGCGCGAACCGAGCGAGTGGCGGAATGCCGACTGCCAGTCGGCGACACAGCAGATTGCCAATCTGCGCTACGTTGCTGTCCAGTCTCTGACTCATGCGAGGCCCAGCTCCTTTTTCGCGGCGGCGACTTCCTCGGTTTTCGGAATCCGATAGTGCCAGTTGTTGTCGTCCTGCATGAAGGAAACGCCTTTGCCCTTGATCGTGTGCGCGATGAGGGCGAGCGGTTTGCCGCCGCCGGCCGGAACGGTTTTCATCAGGCGCGTGAGGGCGGCGATGTCGTGACCGTCCACTTCGTGCGCGTCCCAGCCGAACGCCGACCACTTGTCGCGGAGCGAGGGCAGCGCCATGATTTCGTTGCTGCGCCCGGTCGCCTGCCACTTGTTGTAGTCCACGACAACGCAAAGATTATCCAACTTCTGCGCGGGCGCGAACATCGCGGCTTCCCAGACCGTGCCCTCGTTGCACTCGCCGTCGCTGAGGCAGACGAACACGCGGTAATCCAGCTTCCGAATCCGCGCCGCCATCGCCATGCCGACGCCGACGGGCAGGCCGTGACCCAACGAGCCGGTCGCGAGTTCAACGCCCGGTGCGCAGTTGGGCGCAGGCTGTTCGGCAAGTGGCGAGCGGTGCTGGGCGAACTTGTCCAGCCATTCCCTGGGGAAAAAACCGCGCTCGGCCAGCGTGGCGTAAAGCGCCGAAGCCGCATGGCCTTTGCTCAAAATGAAACGGTCGCGCGCCGGATCGGTTGGATTCTTCGCGTCCACCCGCACGATGTTCCAGTAGGCGGCGACCAAAATATCCAGGCAGGACAGCGCCGAACCGAGGTGCGGTGTGCCGGCGGCGTGGGACATCTCGATGACTTTGAAGCGCAACTGGCGGGCGATCAGATCGAGATCGGCGGTGGAGGTTGTGGCCGCAGCGCTCATGGGAAATGGATGATGCAGTGGATGACTTCGCCGGAACGCATTTTCGCAATGCCTTCATTCACTTCGGCCAGCGAAATGCGGTGCGAGACGAAGCCCTTGGGATCGAAGCGCCCGTCGCGCATCATGCGGAGGTAACGCGGAATATCCTCAGCAGGCAGGCTCTCGCCGCCGTGCGAGCCGCGCAGCACCTTGCCCAGATGCAGCGGCAGCGTGTTCAGTGAGATTTTGCGGTCATGCGCCATCACCCCCACGCCGACCACGCGGGCGAAGTTGCCCGCCAAGGCGAAAGCTTTCTCCAGAACCGCGGGATTGCCCGTGCCGTCCACGACGACATCCGGCCGCGACCCGCCGAGAATTTTCAGGATGGTTTCGCTGAAATCTTCCTTGGTGGAATTGATCGTGTGCGTCGCGCCGTACTTGGCAGCGACGGCCAACTTGTGATCCTGCACGTCCACGGCGATGACCGGGTGCGCCCCGGCGAGCTTCGCGCCGAGCACCGCGCCGAGGCCGATGCCGCCGCAGCCGATGATGACGACCGCTTCGCCAATCTTCACCTTCGCGTCGTTGTTGATGACGCCGAAGCCGGTGGTGAGCGTGTCGGCGAGCAGGCAGCAAACTTCAAAGTCCGTGTCCGGCGGCACGACGGTGACGCGGTTTTCCGAAAGGACGGCAAGTTGCTGAAAAGTGGTGATCGGGCCGGCATTGCAGTTCCTGCCGTTCCATTGGTAAACCGCGCCGCGCGCTTCGATGCCGCGACCGGGACGCCAGTG
>CAYHFK010000133.1:2133-8401 GCA_964355895.1 uncultured Bifidobacterium sp.
CGCCTAAAAGTTTAGCAGGGACATGCCGCTCTTGAGAAGGGTGGGTTTGGAAATCGGCGTGGCGTTGCCGACGATTTTCACGGCTTGCGCGCCAGCGAGCTGGCCGAGGAAGGTGGCGAGGTCCACCGGCAATTGCTTCGCCGCCGCCAGCGCGGCCACGGAGAAGAACGCGTCGCCGGCGCCGATGGTATCCACCAGGTCGCGTTCCAAGGGCGGGCAAAGACAGGCCGCTTCGCGGTCGTGCAGGCCGATGGTCTGCACCGCGCCGCGCGTGAGCCAGGCGTAGTGCGAGCGTAGATTCTTCTTCAGCCGCGCGAGTTCCTGCGCGTGATCCAACTGCCGCTGGCCGACCGCGAGCATCAATTCCTGTTCGTCCAGCGAGAAGGCATCGGCGCGCTGGTACTGGCGGGAAATGATATTGAACCCGTGGTTGTTGCTGTTGGTCTGGCAATTCAACGCAAGAAATTTGGCGGAACCCTGAACCAGTTCCCGGACTTGCGGCTGCATCAGGCCGTGGCCGAAATCGAGCAGCAACACGGCGTCCGCCCGCTGGATCTCGCGGCGGATGGTGGCGAGAATTTTCTGTTGCACGGCGGCGCCGGGCGGGTCGGCGTCAATGATGTTGACCGAGAAAAGTTTACTCATCTCCGCGCCTTCCAGGAGCGGCTCCACGAAGCGCTGCTTGATGATGGTGGTGAAGCGGGCCTCGCGGATGACGCAGTCCTCGCCCGGCGCGACGTGCGCGCGAAGCTGCCGGCGGGCCCACGGCTCGCCGCCGATCAGGCTCACGAACTTCACCTGCCGGGTAAACTGCTTGACGTGCCGGAACACCGCGAGCGCGCCGCCGCACTGGGTTTCCTCGCCGAGGAAGCGACCGGAGATGATTTTGTTCTTCGAGGTCAACCCCTGAACCTTCACCGTGGCGTAACGGTCAAAAATCGTGTCGCCGATGACCAGCACCTTCAGGTCGGCCAGACTCGCGACGGCATCAAAGAAACTTTTTCGCGGGTGGCGCGCGGCGAGGTTTTCACAGAAGGCTTTGACCGGCGTGCTCAGATGGTCGAAATGCTGGTTCAGCAACCGGGTGGAGCTGTAGGTGACCGAGCCAATGAAACGGACCTCTCCCCCACAGTTTTTTACGGCGCGAATCTCGTCCGGCAGGTTGCCCTCGGTGTCGAAAGCCGGGTCGGCGTATTCCTTGCCCTTGCAATAGACGTGCGGGCGGACGCACCTGATGGCTTCAACCGCCCCGGTGAACGGGACGAGGACGATGTAATCCACGCACGACAAGGCGGCCAGACTTTTGAGGCGAAGTTGCTCGTTGAAATACGGCCGGCCGGGACCTTTATTGACAAATTTGTCCGCCGTGAGCGTCACCACGAGCGCGTCGCCCAACGCCCGCGCTTCCTCCAGATGCAGGATGTGGCCGGGATGGATGAGATCGAAGATGCCGTGGGATTGAACGAGGCGCTGGCCCCGCGCCCGCAGCGTTTTGAAAAACGCCGGGGCGGTGGCGAACGGAATGATTTTCGTGGCAGCCATCGAATTAAATCAGCGCGCGGCGAACTCGTAGGCTTTCGCCGAACGCGACACCTTCATGAACTTCATGTTGTAATGTTCCGGCGCGTCAATGTCCGGGAACGCACCGCCATCGAGCGCCTGGCGGAGCTTGGCCACTTCGGCGCGGATGGAACTGACGGGCTGGTAGCCGAGGACCGCGAGAATTTTCGCGGACGAAATATGATAATCGCGCTTGTCGAGCGTGTCGGTGATTTTGATTTCGACGTTGAGGTCGGCGAGTTCACCCTGAATCACTTTGGCGATTTCGATGACCTTCAAGTTCTCAAAGCCGAAGTTGAACGTGCGCCCGTTGATGAGCTTCGGATCGGTTTGCGTGAGGAGGCCGTAAAGGTTGATGGCGTCGCTCATGCCGACGTTGGGGCGGCGCTGCTCCCCGCCGTGAACGGTGATGACGCGCTTGCGGACGGCATCCGCGGTCAGCTTGTTGACGGTGAGATCAAACCGTTGGCGCGGCGAGTAACCGCAGATGGTCGCGGGCCGGATGTTGACGGTGCAGAAATCCGGCGCGGCCGCTGCCGTGACGAGCCATTCGGCGAGCATTTTGTACTTCGAGTAAAAAGTGATCGGCTCGGGTTCGAGGGCTTCGGTGACATCGGCACAATCCTTGATGCCGAAGACGCTGCTGGAGGAAGCGTTGATGAACCGTTGCACGCCGGCCGCGCGCGCCTGTGCCAGCAGGAGCCCCACGGCGTCGAAATTCACCTGTCGCGTGAGCACTTCGTCAATGTCGCCGGTCGGGTCGTTCGAGATGGCCGCAAGATGGATGATGGTGTCCATGCCGTTCACCGCTTGCGCAACCACCGCCGGGTCGCGCAAGTCGCCGCGCACCAGTTCGAAGCGGCCCCGCCATTGCGGGAAAGACTTATCGGCTTTGAGCGCATCGAGGCCGGCATCCGTGTAAAGCATCAGGTCCAGCACGCGCACCTGATGGCCGAGGGCGAGCAGGTGCGGCGTCAAACGCGCGCCCACATAGCCAAATCCGCCGGTGACGAGAATTTTCTTCGGGGTCATAAATCAGGGTTTGTGAATGTAATCCGCCGGTTGTTTCTTCAATTCTTCCAGGTTGCGCGAAAGCCAGGCGATGGTTTCGTCAATGCCCTGATCGAGCGAGATGGCGGCCTGCCAGCCGAGCGTCGTGCGCGCCTTGGTGCTATCGAGCAGGTAGGCGGCGTCCTTGCCCGGACGGTCCCCGACGACTTCGACCACATCCTCAAATTTCACCCCCATGCGCGTGCAGATGCGCTCGACGAGTTCGCGGATGGAAAGGTAAAGGTCGGTGGAAAAATGGTACGTCTCCCCCGGTGGGGCCTGGCGGGCGACGCGCAGCGTTCCCTCCGCCACATCGCGCGCGTGAATGAATGACCGCACCGAACGCCCGCCGCCGTGAAGCTGGAGCTTGCGCCCAAGTTTGATGAAGAAAATCGTGCGCGGAATGATGCGATAAAGCTGCTGGCCCGGCCCGTAAACATTCGCCGCCCGCGTGAAGACGACCGGAAACTTGTAGTTCTTGAAGAACGTCATCAGATGCAGATCGCACGCCGCGCGCGACGCTGCATAGGGCGTGCTGGGATTGAAGGGCGCGCTTTCCGTCACGTTGCCGCTGCAACTGCCATACACTTCCGGCGTGGTGACGTGGACGTACTTCTTGATGAATGCGAAGTGGCGAATCTTGTCGTGCAACCGCACATTGGCCACGACGTTGGTCTGATACCACTGGTCGGGATGCAACCAGCTCTCGGCCACCATGCTTTGCGCGGCGAAATTCACGACGTAGTCCGGCTTGAAATCGCCAATGGCGGCGGCGAGTTCGTCGGTGTGCTCGTTCAGGTCGAGTTGGAGAAACTTGAACTTCGCGCCCGCCGGCCGCTGGGCTGGCCATTGGTACGGGAGGAAAACAGAGTTGAGTTCCGCTGAACGGCTCGTGCCGATGACCTCATCACCGCGCGTCAGCAGAAAATCCACGAAGCTCGCTCCGGTGAACGAGTTGCTGCCGATCACGAAAAAAAATTCTGCCATGATGATTCCCGTTTTCCCTTTGTTTAGACCGCGCTTGCAAACAAAAGCGGACGGGAAAGATTCCAATTTTCAGGCCTTTTGCAACCTTATTCAACCCGCGACAAACCAAGGAGCCGGATTCAAACCGGCAGGCGACGACGTGAGGAGTCTCTATTTTCGATCCAGGTTGAGCCTCGTTATCTCGTCGCCGACGGAAGTTTGAAGGAAACTCTTTGCTTCGCCGCCGGCGATTCCCAATGTCCAAAGCGGTCCTTCGGCAGCGCCGTGTTCACCGGGTAAACCAGATAGACCGCGTGCTTCGAATAGGCCCAGGCATCCAGGAGGTTCGCGCGCGGGAAAATTTTGCGGACGTTCTGGCTGGTGCCGGGGTCGTTGACGATCACATCGCCGCTCTTCGTGAAGCCGACGCAGACGATGATGTGTCCGCTCGGCTCCCGGCTTTTGCCGCGCAGCCGGTTGTAGCACACGGACAGGCCGACCGGGATGCCGCGCGCGATGAAATCTTCCAGCTCGGAAACATCACTCAGGCGCGTGGTGTAAGCGCGCAGGCCACGGAAGGAGCCGGCGTAGGCGGTGTTGAAAACCCAGTTGCCGGTGCCGCCCCATTGCGGATCGTAAACGCCCTTCACCACTTCGGGCACGTCCTGGTCCAGCCCGGGGCGGTCAAGGCGCTGACTCCAATACGCGAGCAGCATGGACACCGTGGTGGGACTGCAAAGCACACCGCCGTTCTCGTAGGCCATCTGCGAGCGCTCCGGCACGTCAATCAATTTGCCCCACGCAGCCCGATTCGGCGGCAACGGCGCAGGAGTGACTTTGCGGTCGAGCAGCGAGAGGCTCAGGAATTTCAGCTTCGCCGGATTTTTCCCACCGTTGAGCGTGACGCGCAATTGAACGCGCTCCGCCGGCTCTTTCAGCACGAGGGTGTCGGTATCCACTTTGCCGTCGGCGTCCTGTTGGCCGCGCACGCTTTCGCGCGGGTGCTTCGCCGGATCGGTGGACCAAAGCCCCAGCGTGAACCATTTCGTCCTTTGATCGGAGTAAATCGCGCGGGCTTCGATCTTCAGATTCGCGTCGGCGGACATCCCGACGTTCCACGAGGCAATGAGTTCATCCCAACGGATACGCGCGTGCATTTCGGGTGAGGTAAGGACGGTTGCGCCCGTGGTGGTGTCCCGCGATTTGGTAAAGGCGGAAAAAGAGTTGAACGGGATGAATTGAATCCCGCCGGCGTCGAAGGGGGCGCTGGAAGATTTCATGGCGGTAAAGCAAATGAGGTTCAGCGCGAGGACGGTGGTCAGGCGCAAGGTGGTCATCGCTGGCTGGAAGATGCGGGTTTTCCGGCCCAACGACCAGTGGAAATAAATTCCGGTCAGCCAATGCGTCCGAGTGCCAGCGCCCAGGTCCAGATGACCAAGGCCGTGAACCCCAAACCGGCGGCGAGATTGATGATCGAGGCGAACCGGGACGGGGGTAGCAGCGCCAGTAACGAACCGATGGCGATGCCGGCCACGAATCCGCCGAGGTGGGCAATTACGTCCGTGCCCGGTGACAAGCCCAGCAACGTGAACAGCATCACGCCCCCCGCCAGACCGGCGATGATAATCCTGGCAGCGCCCGGAGGTTTTCGCAGGTGCGCGATGGAATGGACGGCCACCAAACCCAGGGCGCCCATCACCACGCCCGACGCGCCCAAGCCGTGCATGGATTCTCCGTGAAGCGCCCACGACGCCAGGTTGCCACCGACGCCGGCCAGGAAGGCAGCCAGCAAGCCCAGCCCCGTGCCGTAGCAACCCGCCGCAAAGCCAAGCAGAATGAAACCGAACAGCGCGTTGGTCGCGAGATGCATGACATCGGCATGGAGCAGCGGGGCGGTGAACAACCGCCACCATTCGCCGGCGGCGACGGCCGATCCGTCCAGGATGCCGGCCTCGCGGAAACCGGCACGGGTGGCGCTCAACCAATAGAAGACAACGGTCAGGGCCACCCAGGCGATGCTGACTCCATCGAAGATCGCGCCGTTGGTGGAAATGGTTTTGCGCCACGACCAGCGACGACTATCCCGGCGGTACAGCCGGATGGCAGTGAGCGCCGCATCGTGGTCGGCCACAGCGACGATGAGCCCCCAGCCACGTAGAGAGTATGGTCCTGGTGGCTCCGAGGTCAGTGGTTTACGTGGCCAGCCGGTTCCGTCCGGGCCCTCAATCGCGTGTTCGATTCCCTGACTCGCGAGGACGAGACTCCAATCCATGGCCTGCCCGCGCGACCGGGCCGGAATGCGCGCGGGCAGCGGCGCGGCGGGCGGTAGAGGTTCAGGGGGCATTGGCACGGCGGGGTGAATTTTACACATGGGGCAAAACTGTCCAGCAATTCATCGGCGAACGGCTGCTTTCGGCCTGGAATGGGTGGAACTGCTTTTGCTTATTTGCAAATCAGAAGCAGAGTGGGGTAACGCAGCGAAAGCCATGAAAATGATTCAACCCAACTGCCGGGTGCAGTTCGCCGCCGAAGACATTGACTTCATCCTGTCCGTGCTCGGCACGAAGATCGGGACCACGGACGGCCTGGTTCGCCTGCTCGCTGACGAGGAGTCGCGCGATCAAATCCTCGATGATCCGGCCCTGCTGCACGCGCTGCTCGAACGCGGCGGTTGTCTGCGCGTCTCCACCCA
>CAYHFK010000133.1:8501-12841 GCA_964355895.1 uncultured Bifidobacterium sp.
CGGCCCTGCTGCACGCGCTGCTCGAACGCGGCGGTTGTCTGCGCGTCTCCACCCATTTCTATTTCTACATCCTCGTCCGGCAGGTGTTTCTCCGTGCCGATATTCAAGACCGGGCCGTGGCCGATTACGTCGCCGAGTTGCTGGCGGAATTCGCCCGCACAGAGCGGACGCGGTGCGTGGTGCCCGGCCAGGCGAACCCGCTGGACTACTTTTTTGACATGCTCGCCGCGCTCCAGACGGCGGATGACCGCACGAGCTTTCAAATCCGCGTCCACATTGGGAATCACTCGCTGTTTCTGTCCGGCGTGTTCCCGGAGCGGATTCGCGCACGCGCGGAGCGGAAGGGGTTTCCCGATTTGAAATACTACGAGGCACTGGGCCGCGCGCAGTATCGTGCCGCCAGCGATCATCGGCTCGCACAACGCCACGAACTGTCCGGCATTTTCCAGACGTTGTCCGAGCGCTTTGAAACCACGCGCCGCGCGCTGAACGACATCTCAGAGCGATTGTTCTCGCTGGGAGAAAACAATCACGCGCTGGAGATGCTGCTCAACGCGAAGGGAACTTAAGATTTTACAGCGCGAGCAGAGCACCACCTCACACCGTCATGAGTTCTTTTTCCTTGTGGACCAGGTGCGCGTCAATCTTGGCGATGTAAGTATCCGTCAATTTCTGCAAATCCTTCTCCGCCTGTTTTTCCTCATCCTCGGTCACGCCGCTGTCGTGCGCGTGTTTCTTGAGCAGGTCCATCGCGTCCCGCCGGACGTGGCGGATCGCCACCCGCCCGTCTTCCGTCATCTTCTTGATGATCTTGACGAACTCCAGGCGGCGCTCCTGGCTGAGCTCCGGAAAGAAAATACGGATGACCTTGCCCTGGGTGGCCGGGTTGAGGCCAAGGTTGGCTTTTTGAATCGCCTTTTCGATCGCGGTAATCGTGCTGGCATCCCACGGCTGGATGGACAGCGTGCGCGGTTCAGGCGAGGTGATGCCGGCCAGTTCGCGAATCCGCATTTGTGAACCGTAGGTTTCCACGAGGATGTTTTCCACGAGCGAGGCGGAGGCTTTGCCCGTGCGCACCCCGGCAAACTCGTTCACCACGACCTGCTCGGTCTTTTCCATCTTCTCTTCGGCTTCCAGTAAAATGTCTTCGAGTGCCATAATGCGGGAACGTTAGCAAACCGGCCAAGAATGTATAGCCGCAAAACTCCAGCGGCTCAGAACACATACTTCAACCCCAACGAAACCAGATTGCGCGTGTACTCGCGACCGGACGTGTCCGGCACGCGGGTGGTGGCGCGGTCGTAGGTGTAGCTGATTTCGCCGCTGAGATGCTGGTTGTGGACGTAGCGGAGCAGGATGCTGGGCGTATAAATCCAGTCATCCCGCGTAACGGGCGGCAGCCATTCGCCGCCATAGGCGCGGAATCCGGTGGTGATGGAGAACTTCGCACCGAATTGATGCCGCCACAGCAGATCCCAAGTGATGTCCTGATAAACCGACGGGTTGCCAAAGGCCGGTTGTTCGAACCGCCGCAACAACACGGTAATTGTATCCGGTTTCGTTGGCGTCACGACGAGGGTGGCGTCGTAGTAAAGCGACGTCGCGTGGCCATCGAAGCCGGGCGGCGTTGTGCCTTTGAAATCGCGATAGTCCGGGCCGATGACCCCGGTGATTTTCAACCAGTCGGTGACCTTGCCCTCGAAGCCCACGACGAACCGGTTGTAGTTGTTCGAGTAATCAATCGGGGACCACGGCAGGGGCGGCTCATCTTGATAGCCGTAGCGATAGCCAACCACCACATAGGCATCCTTGAACGCCTTATATCCGACTTCCATGCCGACCGTGAAGTCGTTGCGATCCACGTAATTTTGGTAACCCGGCGCGTTCCGTTGCACCGTATGGAAATCGTGGATGTAGGACCACGCGACCGGCCGAAAGAAAAAATCCCCGTGGGCGTGAAACGCGCGGAAACCGTTGCGATAAATCAGGGCCGCCCGGCGGTCACGAATCGGGATGCCGCCAATGGCCGGGGCATTCCCGCCACTGGGGGGCGCGGCCAGCGGCGGGCCACCAAAGGTCAGCCCCTCATGACTGCCGTCAATGTAGGTCACCGTGTTGAATTGTTCCCATTGCACGACGCCCACCTGGCCGGAGAACGTCAGCGCCCCGCGATGGCTGACGTGGTTCTCGCCCGAATCGGCGTGATAGGTCACCACCTCGGGCGCGTAGAAGGCGGCGAGGTTGAACGCCGACACCGGCTTCCAATCCAGCGCCACTCGCGGGGTGACGGCGGTGACCATGGATTCCTGAAACGGCTTCACCGCATTCGTGATGGTCGGCGACGGCTCGACATTTTGGAGGTAAATGTTGCTGTCGTAGGTTTCGCGCAACGTCAGGTCGGCGTTGAGCGTGAGGTTGGTGGTGGCCGGCCAGCCTTGCGCCCCGGCCAGGCCGCCCCATGCGACAATGCCGGAAATGAAAATAACCCGCGCGGTTTGCGTCCGAAGTTTTCCATACGCGTTGATATTGCCCATAACCCATTTCTCCCGATGACGGTTTGCTACTTTTCCGAAACCCTCTCTTGGCCCGTCCGTTCAGTTCTGCACCGCCGCTTTCGGCGCGGGCGGTTTGATGGCCAGCGTCAACAGCGCACCCACGATGAGCAGTGCGCCCGCCGTGATAAACGAGGAGGTGTAACTGCCGCCGCTTTTGGCCGTGAGCATTTGTTGCAGGCGCGGCAGCACCAGTCCACCGACGCCCCACGCCGTGAACAAAATTCCGTAGTTCATCCCGAACGTCTTCAGCCCCCACAAGTCTTTCGTGAACGACGGGAACAGCGACAGGTTCGCGCCGTAGTTGAAGCCGATCAACGTGGCCAGCAGCACGATGACCACGGCGGCGGTGGTCTTTGAACTGACGAGCGGAATCGCGGCGAACATCAGCACCGCCTGGAACAACAGCACGATCATCAGCGTCCAGCGGCGGCCGATCTTGTCGGAAAGCACGCCTGACACGATGCGCCCGGCGGCGTTGCCGATGGCCATGACGGCCACCGCGATGAACGCCGCCTCGCCCATGCTCTTCTTCGCCATGCCGCTGACACTACCGATGACCATCAAACCCGCGCCCGCGCCGATGAAGTAAATCACCCACAGCAGATAGAAGCCCGGCGTGCGCAGGATTTCGCCCGGGGTGCTGTTGGTAACGGCGGGTTTCGCGGCGGAACCGGGCGCAGCCGGTTTCGCGCCCGCAACGTAGCCCGCCGGCGGGTTGCGCAGCAGTTGCGCCAGACCGCAGACGATCACCGTGAAGGCGATGCCGAGAATCAGCATCGTGCTTTTGACCTGATAACGGCCCAGCAGGTATTGCGACGTTGGCGCGAGATACACCGGCGCGAGCCCAAAGCCCGCGACGACCAGGCCGGCGATCAGGCCGGTCTTCGACGGCGGAAACCATTTCAACGCAGGCGGCGTGGCGGAGGAATAGCCGAAGCCGATGCCGATGCCCGCCAGCACGCCGAAGCCGAGCAACCAGACGCCGTAGCTGTTCGTCGTTGAGCACAGCAGGAAGCCCGCGCCGACGAGCAGCCCGCCGATGGATGCGGTGAGGCGCGGGCCGAATTTGTCCTGGCAGCGGCCCGCCAGAATCATCGCGAAGGCGAAGACGAGGCAGCACAGCGCGTAAGGATCGTTGAGTTGTTCAGCTTTCCAACCGAACTCTTTCTCTATGGCGCCCTTGGTAAGACTCCAGGCGTAGAGAATGCCGAGCGCGAGGTTGATGCCCGTGCCGGAAAACGTGACCAACCAGCCGCGATTCGTTGCCGGGGCGGAAGGAGCGGTTTCAGTGTTCATGTGATTTTGGAATCTAAGTCAGGGAATGCCGCCGAAGGTGGGATGGAAAGGGGGGTGGCAATTTGCCCCCCCCTTTGAGCACTTCGGCCAAGAACGGATCGCGCCGGCTGCTGGCCGCCTTGAGTGGGGATGGAAAGGGTATGTACAATTTGTCCATACCCTTTGGCATGTTCCGGGTCGCGCTGGCGAATCTTTTTCAGGCAGTCAGTTGGGTTGGTGGAATCGGTTTGTGCCGCCACGGCATCGGTGATGACAAACCACCACTCGTTGTTGTGAATGACGCGGCGGATTTCCTTGCGCTGGAACAGCGCGATCCGGCGTTCAGGATTTTTCTCCGCGTCATTCATCGCTGGTCTGATTTCACTGCTTGCCCTTCACCAGCGCCTCGACAACGTGTGGATCCGCCAGCGTCGTCGTGTCGCCGATTTGATCCATGGCATTCTCGGCGATCTTGCGGTCAGCGGCGTTATCAGCAACGGAGGCCTGACC
>CAYHFK010000134.1:0-12818 GCA_964355895.1 uncultured Bifidobacterium sp.
TCCGCGTGCGCCGCCACGCACAACGCCTCGTGCCGCCAGTCTGCCAATCCGAACAGCGCGCCGATGCCGAGCCGGCGAAACCCGGCGGCGTAAGCGCGCTCCGCCGTTTCCAGCCGCCAGTCAAAATTCTTTTTCGGCCCGGCGGTGTGCAGATCGTCGTAAATCGCGCGGTCGTAAGTTTCCTGATACACGACCAGCCCATCCGCGCCCGCCGCCGTGAGCGGACGATATTCCTCCGTTTCCATTGGCCCGACTTCGAGCGACACGCTGGGAGTTTCCGCGTGCAACGCCGCGACGCACTCGGCGAGATAGCCGTTGGAGACAAACTTCGGATGTTCCCCCGCGACG
The DNA here is from genome assembly GCA_964355895.1 of uncultured Bifidobacterium sp. Classification (GTDB taxonomy): domain Bacteria; phylum Verrucomicrobiota; class Verrucomicrobiia; order Limisphaerales; family JADLHS01; genus JADLHS01. The sequence goes on from CAYHFK010000134.1 coordinate 349, forward strand.
AGCAGCACGTTGCGGAAGCCTTCCGCCGCCAGCGCCCGCGCCTCGCGCAGCACCTCATCCACCGAAAGCGTTACGCGCAGGATGGGGTTGTCGCGTGAGAAGCCGCAGTATTTGCAATTGTTGATGCACTCATTGGAAAGATAAAGCGGCGCGAACAGGCGGATGGTTTTGCCGAAGCGCTGCCGCGTGAGCTGTTGCGAGCGGCGGCTTAGTGGTTCAAGCAATTGACCGGCAGCGGGTGAAATCAACTGCGCAAAGTCTCCGAGCGAAAGCTTTTCTTTCGCGAGGGTCTCGCGAACGGAGGCAACGGTGGTTGCCAGCGAACGTTTCACCAGCGACTCCAGCGGCAACGAATTAAATTCAGCGACAAAACTCACGGTGGAAATTTACCAGAGCCCCACGCGAAGTCGAGGCGCGGTAGCGGCGGGCGTCTCGCCTGCCGTAGAGCCGGGCATCATGCCCGGCGGAGAATGCGTTGCCAGCGAGGAGCACATGAAAAATTCGGGGATCCTTAGCGTGATCGCGCCGAACCGGACGGCGAGGCGCGCGTCCTCTACGGCAGGCGGGACGCCCGTCCTACTGATAATGCGGCGGCTTGGCGTTGGTCGCCTTGATGCGCTCCAGTTCGATAGCCTCCAAGGTCGCGGACTGACGCTGCGCCTGCCGCTTCAATTGTTCCACGAGCCGGCCTTGCTCAATGAGAACCCCGTTCAGTTGCTCCACCTGATGTTCCAGATGGGCTACGTTTGCTTCGATGCGTTCCAACCGTTGAGCTGTTTCGTCGTTCATGGCCGGGAGATTACAAACTGCCGGTGTTTCGCAAACACGCCGCGCAGCGCGGTGGAAGTTTCATCCTGGATTGCCTGCAACTCGCGATAGGTCGCCACCGCGTCGGTGTCCGGCTCGGCGGTCTCGGCCTTGTTCAACTCCACAAACTCATCCGTGATGGCGCTGATGCTTGCCCGCTCACCCTTTTGCAATCGCCAGCACCAGAGCGCCTGCAACGCCGCGCCGTAGGCCGCGCCTTCGCTCACCTTCAGCGTCACGACCTCGGCGTTGAAAACATCCGCCATGATTTGCCGCCAGAGTTTGGATTTCGCGCCGCCGCCGGTCGCGCGGATTTGTTTCGCTTTCACGCCCAGTTCGGCGAGGCGGCGCAGGCCGTAGTTCATACCGAGCGTCACGCCTTCCATCGCCGCCCGGCAGTAATGGCTGGCGCTGAACGTGCGGGGGTTGATGCCGAGCATCACGCCGCTGCCATCCGGGACGTTCGGCGTCCGCTCCCCTTCGAGGTAGGGCAGGAGCAGCAGACCGCTTGAACCTGCCGGAACTTTCGCGGCCTTGTGCTCGAACTGCTCGTGGGTGTAACCAAAATCCAGCCGCATCATCTCGGTGGCGACGGTCACGTTCATCGTGCAGAGCAACGGCAGCCAATGATTCGTGGAGTCGCAGAACGCGGCAATTTCGCCCGCAGGATCAATAACCGGTTTGTCCGCGCAGGCGTAAATCGTCCCGCTCGTGCCGAAGCTCGCCGTGACAAGACCCGGCCGCGTGTTGCCCGTGCCGATGGCGCCCATCATGTTATCGCCGCCCCCCGCGCTCACGAGCACGCCGGGATTCAAGCCCAGCGCGCGCGCGGTATCGGCCTGAAGGCGACCGGCCGGTTCATCGCTCGAAATCAGCCGGGGCAATTTGCCGGCGAGTTCCGGATCAATCGCTTCGAGGACGGAGTTCGCCCAGCGGCGGCTGCGCACATTCAACAACGCCGTGCCGCTGGCATCGCCATATTCCATGACGCGCTCGCCCGTGAGCCAGAAGTTCAAGTAGTCGTGCGGCAGGAGAATCGTGGCGAGCCGGGCGAAATTCTTCGGCTCGTGATTCTTCAGCCAGAGAATTTTCGGGGCGGTGAAGCCAGGCAATACCGCGTTGCCCAGGGCTTTGATGGTTTTCTTCGCTCCGCCAAGTTTCTCCGTGATTTCCTCACACTCCGCCGTCGTGGAAGTGTCGCACCAAAGCTTGGCGGGGCGGATGACCTCTCCCGCTTGGTCGAGCGGCACGAAGCCATGCTGCTGTCCGCTCACGCCGATGGCGGCCACGTCGGCGGCGACCGCCTTGGCCTGCCGCAGCGCAGAACGAATCGCGGCGGCGGTGGCATCGCGCCAAATGTGGGGATGTTGCTCTTTCGCGCCGGGCGGTAGGTTCGAGATCAGGTCGTAAGCCTGGGACGCCGCGCCGAGAACCTTGCCGTCCCGGGCATCCACGACGAGCGCCTTGGTGGATTGCGTGCCGCTGTCAACGCCGATCAAAAGTGTTCGCATGGGGATGGTTTAATCCACAATGCCCACACCTGTCACGCCGAAGTATGCGGGTCGGTGCGATCGTATCGGCCGCGCTCGACTCGTTGGGAACCGCCGATCTGGATTCCGCCCGGCTCAGAAGGGTGCGACTGGCAGCGGCGGTCCCCTGTAGCGCAGATTGGTAATCGGCTGTATCGCCGAATGGCATTCGGCGGCGCATGATACTGTCCACTGCCGCCAAAGTTTTCCCGGGCCAGCGGATTAACAATCCGCGATACCGCAGAGTGCCACTCTGCGCTACGTTCGTTGCGCTGACCGTCACTTTGGATTCCACCCGGCCCCGGAAGCGCGCTTGCGTTCTCGCGGGAGCTTGGCAACTTAAGCCCGCTCATGAGCACACTCTCACAAGAAGATATTCTCAACTCGCTTAAAGCCGTCAAATATCCCGGCTATTCGCGCGACATCATTTCCTTTGGCTTGATCAAACAGGTCACCGCCCACGAGGGCGCGGTCAGCGTTTCCATGCAACTCACCTCCGCCAATGCCGAAGCCGGCCAGCAGATCAAGGCGGACAGTGAACGGGTCTTGAAAGCGTTGCCCGGGGTGACGCACGTCCACGTCGAAGTGAACCAACCCGCCGCCGCGCCGGGAGCGCCCGCCGGCCCCAGCCCGTGGGCCAATCAGAATCGCGTGCCCGGCATCCAGCGCATTGTCGCCGTCGCGAGCGGCAAGGGCGGGGTGGGCAAATCCACATTGTCGGTGAATCTGGCCTGCGCGCTCGCGCACCTCGGCGCCCGCGTGGGCCTGCTCGATTGCGACATTTACGGGCCGAGCATTCCGCTCATGATGGGCATCAATCAGCGCCCTGGACTGAGCGAAGCCGAACGAATGATTCCGCCCACCAGCCACGGGGTGAAGCTGATGAGCATGGGCTTCCTGTTGAATGACGACCAACCGGTCATCTGGCGCGGGCCGATGATTCAGCGGACGATTCAGCAGTTCATCACCGTGGTGGACTGGGGCGAACTGGATTTCCTGCTCGTGGACCTGCCGCCCGGCACCGGCGACGCGCAACTCACCCTCTGCCAGACCGTGCCGCTCGACGGGGGCGTGATCGTGACAACGCCGCAGGAAGCGTCGCTGGGCGTGGTGCGCAAAGGCATCGCCATGTTTGAGAAGGTGAACGTGCCGCTGCTCGGCATCGTCGAGAACATGAGTTACTTCACCACGCCCAACGGTGAGCGCGTTGAGATTTTCGGCCACGGCGGCGGACGCAAGGAGGCGGATCGCTTGAACATCCCGTTCCTCGGCGAAGTGCCGCTCTTCACCGCGATCCGGGAGGGGGGCGACCGCGGTGTGCCGATTGTGGTGTCCGCGCCGGATCAATCGCCGGGGCAGGTGTTCATTCAAATCGCCGAGACGCTCCGAAACAAGTTCGCGGAATCAGCAATCCACGACAATGGGCGTTAGACCCTGCCAGTGGTAAAGAGCATCGGCTACGCCTGCTGGAGGCTGGCATCTGGGAGTATCCAGCGCCAGAATTGAGTCCTGAACAAAAAGGATTCCTTTCGGTGGCCAAACGAAGCAGGAGAAATCGTATGACCACGAGCGCCGCGCGCAATCTTGGACCGAAATGGCTGACCCGGGTGGCCGGCTGGCGGACGTTGATTTACGCCGCCCTCGGCGGGGGCGTTCTGGTCCATTCGGAAAAGGTCCTGGCCGCCGCGCCGGAGTTTCGCGTGGCAACGTTCGAGGCGGACATCACCATCCCGCTCGGCCACGCCTGCATGGGGGGCGGCGTGGCGGATGCGAAGCAGATTCTGGATCCGCTCTTTGCCAAGGGTTTTGTGCTTTTGGGGACGGGCGAGCCAATCGTCGTCGTGGCGTTGGACTGGTGCCAGTGCAATAACGACTCTTACGACCGTTGGCGGGCCGGGTTGGCGCGCGCGGCGGGCACTCGCGCCGAGCGCGTCATGCTGGCCACCGTGCATCAGCACGACGCTCCGATTTGCGACCTCACCGCGCAGCAGTTGCTGGATCAGCACGGTCTCAAAGGCTGGAACTGCGATCCGGTTTTCCATGAGCAAGCGGTGCAACGCGCGGCGACGGCGCTGGCGCGCTCGTTGAAATCCGCCCGCCGGGTGACCCACGTTGGCACCGGCCAGGGCCGGGTCGAACAACTGGCATCCAACCGGCGCGTCGTACGACCCGACGGCAAGATCACATGGGAACGCGGCAGCGCCAGTGGTGACATTTTCGGGGCGCCGGACGGGGAAATTGATCCGTGGCTCAAGACGATCAGCTTTTGGGAGGACGACCAACCGGTCCTCGCATGGAGTTGTTACGCGATTCATCCCATGAGCTACTACGGCAAGGGCGTGGTCTCGGCGGACTTTCCCGGGATGGCGCGGGACCGGCGGCAACAGGATGACCCGAGGGTGTTTCAGATTTACTTCACGGGCTGTGGCGGAGACGCCACCGCCGGAAAGTACAACACCGGCACGCCGACGAATCGGCCGGTGCTGGCTGAACGATTGTATCAGGGCATGGTGGCGGCGTGGACGGCCACGAAACGCCAACCCTTGCGCCGGATTGATTACCGGGTCGCGAAATTGCGCCTGCCCGCCCGCGACACCGGCGATTTCACCATCGCCGCGATGCAGGCCACCTTGGCGAACACGAACGCCACACGTTGGAAACGCATTTCGGCGGCGCTGGGTTTAAGCTGGCGGCAACGCGTGGACGCGGGCCGGCCGATTGATGTGCCCTGTGTTGATGTGAACACCGGGGCCACCCAGTTTGCGATTTTACCGGCGGAAAGCTTCGTCGGCTATCAACTCGCGGCCCAACGGCTCCGGGCCGAATCCTTTGTCATGGTCGCCGGCTTTGGGGATGGTGCGCCCGGTTACCTCCCCACCGATCAATGCTGGCGCGATGGTTACGCCGACGACTATTGCTGGGTGCGGACGATGACCGAGCAGCCGATGCTGGAGGCCCTGACGGAGGCGATGGGACCGCCGACAAAGAAGCGTTAACCCGGCTTTTCCCAAACTTCGTAGCCGACGTGAGGCGGATGGTCCCGCGGCGCAAGGAATCCGCCTTTCCCTGAACCCTGCTGGAATCGTCTCCCAAACTTTGTGGCATATGCAACAAAGTTTGGGCGTGCCGGGTTCATGGCCGCGATGCGTGCCCCGATGGACTTGGGTATCCAGGAACCCGCCTTGGGAGCGCGGGCATCCGTGCCGGCACGGCGCCGTGGGATTCTCCTCACGTCGGCTACAGTTTGTCGGCGTTGCTTGCGCCGTGTAAAATCTCCGGGTTAACGACGGGCGAAGGCCGGAGGACTTGATCAAATACGGGGAGATCCGGAAATGAACCGGTCCGCAGAATCGTGGTTGACGACCGCGGTGATCAGCTTATTTTGAGATTAAGCCATTTATGAAAAATCGATCTGCAACAAAAAGCATCCTGCGTGAAGCCGCCTCGTTCGGCCGCTGCGGCTTCACGTTGATTGAGTTACTGGTGGTCATTGCCATCATTGCCATTCTGGCGGCCATGCTCCTGCCCGCCCTTTCCAAGGCGAAGGAAAAAGGCCGCCGCATTGCATGTCTGAGCAATATGCGTCAGGTCGGCGTGGCCCTCCAAATGTATGAGCAGGACACGCGAAAACTACCGCCCAAGCGCCATCCCGTTGACGACTTCAACAACCCGGTGGCGCCGCCCAACGTGCTGAACCTGCTGATCTCCTATTTGGGCACCAAGCCCGGCCTGCGCTCGCCGGCGGTCTATAACTGTCCGTCACTGAAACCGCATCCGAAGCCGGCTTATGCCCCGACGGTTTACAGCAGCACCGGTTTATCGGCGAACACCGTTCCGTTGGGCCGGCCACTGACGGCGGTGCCCCGCCCGGCAGCAATTATCCTCATGCAGGAGGCTTGGTCCCTTTCCCATCAGGTGTGGAATCAGCCCGAGCCGGGCGACCGCTCGGACACGGCCATCGAGGGGATTGGTTTTAACACTTACGGCGAATGGCATATGTGGGCCAGTACCTCCACCCATGACTCCTTTATTTCCCCTTACCTGCGCGAAAACCTTTCCAATGCCCATGAGGAGGGCGGCAACCTGGTCTTTGTGGACGGCCACGCCGAGTACCGGAAGTATCGGAAACTTCAGAGCGGAGATTTTGGTTTGAAGCCCGATGAGCTTTATCAGCCCAATCGAGCGCAGACGAGCAAGAGCTACCTCCCGGCGTTCTAAGTTGGAACTCGCCGCCGCGCTCAATGAAAACGAATCTGAAACAAACCGGATGGATGCTGGCCTTGGTCACCGTCGTGGTGGCGGTGGTCGGGTGCGGTCAGAAGGCGGACAAACCGGCCACCGAACAATTGCAGCAGAGTTTTGAAAAGGCCGACGCGGCCATCAAACAGGAGATCGTTCAAGCCAACACCGCCTTCCAGGCCGGCGATTACACCCGGGCGCTTGCCGCCATGGACCGGGTGGTTCAAACACAACCCATTGACGCGGCGCAGAAACAAGCGGTGGACGCGCTCATTATTCAAACGCGGCAGGCGGCGCAGCAGAATCCAAAACTCAATACACCGGAACTCTACAAAGCCACGGCGGATTTGATGCTTCGGCTCCACGGAGAAAACTAAGAGCCTGTTTGAAAATTCAACTTTGCCCATCCTCCTCGTCGTCGTTCTCGTCCTCGTCCTCGATTTTGCGCCGGTTTCGAGGACGAGGACGACGACGAGAACGAGGAGGATATTCGGTTGCAGCACTTTTCAAACAGGCTCTAAGCCGGTTCGCAACGGTGGCCGCCGGGTGGTAGGTGGGTCGGTCAGCCAGAACCATCAGACGCGCGGGCGTTGGGTGCTGCCGCCTCGGGATGGCGAACTTATCGGGCCCGGTAAACGCCTGGCGTTCGCCGGACGCTGTGAACAACGATTGAGTTTGCCTAAACAGGCGCGAAGGATTACTTCAAACCGGCATGACCGCACCTTCACCGACCCCAAAAGCATTATGAAAAATTTCAGTCGCCGTATTTTCTCAACCCTGCCCCCGATCCTCCTCGCGACCGCGCTGAACGTGGCGGCGGCCGATCAAAATATCGGCGTCGGCGCGAAGCCCATTCCGGGCGCGGAGATCCTCATGGACGGCGCGCGCGCGCTGCTCGACGCGCAGTGGACTTATTGGGCCGGCCCGGGCTTCAAATCCGCCCTGCCCATCAAATGGAAAATCGTGGCCGACCCCGTGGACAAGGGGACGGCGATCATGACCGATGATCGCGCGGCGGACGGCGGCAAATATGGCGCCGCGGACATCGTCACCAAAAAGGCGTATCGCGATTTCCGGCTGCACATCGAATTTCTGATCATGCAGCCCGGCGGGAACAGCGGCGTTTACCTCCAGAACCGTTACGAAATCCAGGTCCTCGATGGCGACAAAACCAAGCACGGCATGGGCGCGGTGATCAATGAAACCGAGGCGCCGTATCATGCCTACCGCGGCGTTGGGAAATGGAACGCCTACGACATCACTTTCCGCGCGGCGCGCTTCAAAGACGGCAAACCGGTCGAGAAGGCGCAGGTGACGATGTATTTCAACGGCCTCAAGGTTCACACCAACCAGACGATCAGTCAGGTCTGGGGCGGACCGAATTCCGGTCTCGACGGCGGCAATGACGGCGGCAAGGGAATCACCGACACGCCGGGCGGCCTCAAGCTTCAGGCGGAAGGCCACGACGTGCGTTACCGCAACGCGTGGATCCAGGAACTGGACTTGAAAGCGGCGCGCACTGATTTCTGAAACGGTTCCGCATGACGTATCGCCGAAAGGGCGGAGCGCACCGGCCAGGCAGCCACGGCGCGTGACCGCGCGGCTTGCAGCGTGAATGAATCCGCAACAACAAATCCTTTGGCCCGCCGCGGCTTGCGGGCGGCGCTGGTGTGGGCGGCGCTCGAGGCGTTGGGCAAATTGGTGTCGGAACTAGCCCGCGGTGGCAGTCACCCGCTGGGTTTTCGGGAGTGGGGTTTGTTCCTGGAAGCCGTGGCCCGCCAATCCCCGTGATGGGTCCGTGAGATTGGCGGTGACAGTCAAGTTTACTTCTTACGCTTACTCTTCAGAGGCCGTTTCAAAACCCCGTAGCCGCCGCCGTGAGTCGGCTCAAAGGGTTCGGAAATTAGAGCGGACTCACGTCCGCGGCTACCGTTTTGAAAGCAGCTCTTAGGGTTAATCCTTCGCTAAATTCATCCAGTCCGCCGCCCCAGGCAAACCACCGCGAGCCGATTAAGATGAAGAGTAAGCGTAAGAACCGGAAGTCGCCCGACCGTTTCAGTGCGGCTTTGTTTTCGCCAAAGGGATTGACTCCCCCGGAGACTTCACGGAAAGTTTTCCAACCGCAATGAGCAAACGCACCCTGCCGGCCCGGCGAAAAACCCGCAAGGCATGAACGACCACAATGCCACCCCGGGTGGGCAGGCGAAGGCCGCGAGCGGCCTGCCCGGCCGACCGGCGCCCGCCCGCGATCGCCGCTATGAATACTGGCGCTGGCGGATTTTCTCCATCACCTGGCTGGCTTACGCGGGCTTTTACCTGACGCGCAAAGCGTTTTCCGTGGCCAAGAACGAATTGAAAAAGCCGGAGGTCATGGGCATGACCAAGGCCGACATGTCCTGGATTGACGGTGCGAACTCGGTTGCTTACGCCGTGGGTCAATTCATCTGGGGGCCGCTAGGCGACAAGTTCGGGCCGCGCGTCATTGTTCTGGTGGGCATGCTGGCGTCGGTGACGACCGCGCTCGCCATGGGATATTCCTCCAGCGTCCTGCTGATGGGCGTGCTGTTTGCGGTTCAAGGCTTATGCCAGTCCAGCGGCTGGGCGCCGCTGACGAAAAATGTGGGCGAATTCTTTTCGCGGCGGGAACGCGGCAGCGTGATGGGCTTCTGGTGTACGAACTATGCGCTGGGCGGCTTCGTGGCCTCGACGCTGGCCGCTTGGGCGGCGCAAAAATTTGGCTGGCGCTATGCCTTCTTCGTGCCCGCGGGCGGACTGTTCGTCATCTGGATTCTGTTCCTCCTGTTTCAGCGCAATCGTCCGGAAGACGTCGGCCTGGTGTCCATTGAACAGTATCATGGGGAAAGCGAAGCCGTCATTGATCCGACAAAAACTCCGGCCCTGGAGCCCGAAGGCTCGTGGATGATCGTGGTCGAAGTGATGCGCAACAAGATGGTCTGGTTGCTGGCGGGCGTTTATTTTTTGATCAAGCCGACGCGCTACCTGATGCTCTTCTGGTCGCCGGTTTACATTAACGAACTCCTCGGCACCGGCACGGCAACGTCGGGATTCCTCAGCAGCTTGTTTGATCTGGCCGGTCCGATTGGCAGCCTCACCGGGGGCCTGATTTCCGACCGGCTGTTCAAATCGAAACGCATGCCCGTTTGCGTGATTGCTTTGCTCAGCCTCGCGGTGCTGATGGTCACGTTTCGTTTTCTGCCCGCGACCCGGCTGGCGGTTGGCGGCGGGATGTTTGCGATTGGCTTTCTCATTTTCATGCCCGACACCCTCATCTCGGGCGTGGCGGCCTTGGATTTCGGCACCAAGAAGGGCGCTTCCACTGCCAGCGGCATCATCAATGGATTCGGCTCCGTGGGCCAGATCATTGGCGTCACGCTGCCCGGTTGGGCGGACAAACTGGTCGGCCAGGGGCATAACATTTGGAATCCAATATTCCTCTGGTTGGGAGTGGCGCTCGCGCTGGGCGGCGTGCTCTTGGCGCCGCAGTGGAATCGCGTGCCGCCCTCGGCACCGGCGAAATCTTGAAGCCCCACGTCTGCGATATGAAACAAAAAAGTGACCGGCGGTTGATCCGTAATTGTGTGATGAAACTTCACCGAAATACTAAATACCGCCTCAATGAGTGGGCGCAATTGCCACGTATCTCCCATCTTCCGCTGATGGCCGTCCTCGCCACGCTGGCGACTCATCCCTGTTGCGGCGCGGGCACGAATGCCGATGGCAGCGCAGCCTCCGGGAACGCAAAAATGGCAGCGCGGGCAGGAACGCTGCGTTTCGTGGAGCACCGCTCGCCCGCTGGCGTGTCGGCGCGCATCCTTGATGGTGAACGTCCGGTCTTTGAAGGCATCACCCGAGACACCAGCTTGCTCCTCGTCCAGCCGACGGGCCGGGCGGCGATTAGCTACCCGGAGTCAAAGTGGCAGGACGGAAAACTAACCTTGCTCGGTGTCAACACCAACGGTCTCGCGTTTTCGGAGTCGTTCCGAAATGTCACGTCCGACTTGATCGAGCGCACGGTCACCGTCACTGCCACGACCGACCAGCGGTACTATCTGGATCTGGGCTGGTCCGTTGCGGTTGAAGGTGGCTTCTATTCCTTTATTGGCAAGGAGGAGGCGACGAAAAGCTACACGCCGACCTGCGCCGGACCGGAGTTCGGCGGCGGTTCGTACCAGACCTTTCCGTTCTTGGGCTGCCGCACCAGCAACACGCTTTACGGGATCGTCGGCGATTCCCCGGGGCTGTGGGAGAATCGGTGCTTCTTTCGCTTCGATCTCGAAAAACGAGCGCTGTCCCTCGCGAATGGTGATGGCAGCGCCCGCCGCGTCATCACCATCCCGCGGGAAGTGGATGCCACCACCGTTTACCGGACCGCTTTCGATGGCTGGCAGCACATTGAGAGCGGCCAGACCCAGACCTGGAAAACCTGGATCTTCGCTTCGCCGGTGAAATCCCTTTATGACGTTCAGCTCGCCGCGCACCTGGCGCTCGCCAATGCGAAAGGTTTCAATCAATCGGGCCTAGAAGCGATCCTGCGCAACACTTCGTATCTGCTGTTGCGGCGCAACCTGCTGCGGCCCGAGAGCGACCACCTGTTCATCTCCGGCGTGGGCTACGGTTGGAAGCAGTGGGTCAGTGATGGCTTCTGGATGAGCCGCGGCCTGGACGACGCGCGCTACGACGCACAAGCGCACGCCGCCGTTTTTTTTGAGCGCATCAATTATGAGGACAATGCCCAGTACTATTTGATCTGGTCGGCAATCGTGAAACGTGCGGGTGGCGATCTGGATGCCCGCACGGTCGGTCGGGCCTATCGCTTCATCCGGGAGCACGAACACGATGGGCTGTTCATTCCGCCCCGATTAATCCCGGAAAAGCCGATCATGAAAACGTACCACGATCAGCTCCCGTATGATGACGATGATGCGCCCTCCTCCAACCAAGGGTTCCATTGTGGCGCGCTCTTCGCGGCCAAGGAACTGGGATTCCCCGTGACCGATGCCGACATCGAGCGGGCCATCGCCGGCTACCGGCGCATGTTTAACGACCAGGGCAGCTATTTCGCCACCAGCTTGAAGCAGCAGAATCATGTCGGGCAGGACGCGCTTTACGGCGAGGTTCTGACGTTCGCAGTGTTCGGCCGGCGGCTGCTGCCGGACGACATGGTGCGCCGGCACCTGGAAACCTCGGTTCGGATCCAAACCCCGTACGGGATGCGGGTGATATCCAACCCCGACGGCAGTTTGCTGGAGGGCCACAGCGGCACCTACGTTTTCGGCGGCTCATGGTTTCTCAATGACGGCGCGAACTATCTGGACGGTTTGATCCACGGCATGGATCCGAAGTGGGTGGACGAGCGCCTGCTCTGGCGACTCGGCAAGGAACTCATCTACATGCCCGCCTTCCACGAGTCGCTGAACACTGTCAAAGGCCAGCCGCACGGTCACCACTTGTATAGCTGGAATTCCGGGTTCTGGTGGTTACGCCGCGAGGTTCGCCAGCGGCTGAACCTGTCAGGCCCGGACCCACTGGAAGCGCAACTGGACCAAGAACTCGGCATTTCCCGCCCCAACGGATTTCTGCAGCTCCAACCGGAAACCGCCCGCTTGCGGCCCAAGGAGTAAACGTGCCGCCGGCCCACATCGAAAAGCCGAACCCGTGTCTGCTCCTCAATCCGCGAGGACCTGCCCGTCTTCCGCAGTTGTCGCAACGAAATGATCGCGTGTCGCTGCGTCCGACGACACCGTTAACGGGCCGATGAAAGACCCTCTACTTTGTAGGAGACGAGGTGACGAGTCTCAAATTTCCCCGGTTGCTGAAGAATAAGTTGAGCCTGTTTTGTAAGTAGCAGCCGACGTAAGGAGGCTCTGACTTTCG
>CAYHFK010000135.1:0-12789 GCA_964355895.1 uncultured Bifidobacterium sp.
CAGAATATCATAAGGCACGTTATTTGTGCCGCCAGCGATGCTGAAGATCGCGACCGTTGGCTGGGCACCGCCGAGCGAAGCAACGAGGTTGGTCAGGTAAACTGGATTGCCGTAGGCATAACTACTCGAAAGGCTGCTCATCATCATCGCCGGCCCGCCGCCCTCCAGCGCCCAATACTCGTCGTCACTCAACAACCCGACTTCCCATTCCAATTTCCGCAATGCCTGTTCTGCTTCTCGTTGTTTGTAAATTGCCGGGTAATCAATCCTACTGTCATCCACAATAAAAATGCCGCGCTTGCCATCAAGCAGGTAAACCGGCGCGTCCAGCTCGCGCAAGAACGGCGGGTAAAGCGGCCACGGCGGACAATTGGTGCGTTGAAATGACCAGAAAGTTCCGTGGGACGGCACTTTGTCAGCCGGCACAGCCTGAGCAGACACATTTTCCTCGGCGGCGATGCGCGTCCAGATTTGCCCCCAACTCAAACTCGACAACAAAATCAAACTGGCAACCAGCGTCATCCCTCCCACCGACAGTGTTCCGCGTGAATTTTTCATGGTTTCTTGTCTGATTAAATTTGTTGGCCGGAAACCGAATCCTGCCGAAAGAAATCCGGCTCATAACCGATGTCAGGACTAGGTAACAACTGGGAAGTAACACCGTCAAGCGTTTTTTAAGAGACTGCCCGGCGTGTCTTTGGACAAAGACGTTCAAGCCGAGTGCGAGAGAATAATTCAGCTTCTTAAAGTGGAGCGGGAAAGGCGTGGCTTGTCCAAATACGCTGTGGCCCAGCAATCGGGGCTTTCTCAACAAGCCATTGGATACATGGAAAATGGATTGCGTTACCCTTCGTTGGAAACAGTTTTGCGTGTGGCGAAGGCGATGGACGTTGACTTGGCCAAAATCATCCAACGAGCGCGGAAGGGGCGCTCCTAAACAGGAATCGCGCGATCCATCACGCCATCTCTCCGGCCGTATTTAGACTAGCGGTCTTGACGAAGTTGCGGTTGACGCCGGCCCGCCACCGTCAAACAATCGGCTCATGAAAATTCATTGGCTTCCCGCCGTCCTGTTGCTCACCGTCGCTTCCGCCTTCGGGGCCCTGCCGAAACCGGCCGGGCGGTGGACGCAAAAAGATTTCCTCATCACGTTCTGGTGTCCGCCGCCGGCCACGGATGAGAATCTCGCCGCCGTGGCGGCGGAAGGGTTCAATCTCACCTGGACCCCGGCGGAAGGTCTCGCCGTGGCAGCCCGCCACGGGTTGCGCGCCATGTTGACGAGCGACCTGCTGAAACCGGAGACGCTCGACGACGCGGCCAAGCGGGCGGAACTCGATGCGCTCATCGCCCGGGTGAAAAACCATCCGGCGCTCGAAGCGTATTACCTCACCGACGAACCGGGCGCGGGCGCGTTTCCCGGCCTCGGCAAACTCGTCGCCTACCTGCGCGAACGCGACCCAACGCACCTGGCCTACATCAATCTCTATCCCACCTACGCGAACGAGCAGCAACTTGGCGTCAGCGCCGATGCCGCCGAGCGCGCCAAGGTTGGTCAACCCACCGATTCCGGCGCCATCGCCACCGATTCCGGAACGGTGGTGCGCTACCGGAAACACCTCAACCAGTTCATCGAAACGGTCCGGCCCGATCTCATCAGCTACGACCATTATCATTTCCTCAAGGAGACCGATGGCCGGGAGAAGGACGGCAAGGAATACTTTCTGAACCTCGCGATGATCCGGTCGGCGGCCTTGGGCGCGAACCGGCCCTTCCTGAACATCATCCAAGCCGACACGATCATAAAAACCTGGCGGCTGCCGAACGCCAACGAGCTGCGCTGGCTGGTCTTCACGACCATGGCCTACGGCGGACGCGGCATCAGCTACTTCACGTATTGGGGGCCGAAGGAATACAACGGCCTTTATCAGGACGGCAAACCGGCCCCGCTGATCAAAGATGTCGCCGCGCTGAACCAGGAGATCGCGAAGTTCGGGCCAGCGCTCATGGAGTTGAACTCCGTCGGCGTTTATCACACCGCGCCGTTGCCGTACGGCGGCGAGGCCATGCCGACCAACTCGCCGGTGCAAATCCTGGGCGAAGGCGAATTTGTGCTCGGCTTGTTCGGTCAGGCGGCGCAGACCAATGCGTTCATGATCGTCAACCGGAATTACAAACACGACGGGGAAACGACGGTGAAAATCACCCTGCCCGGTCGCAAGCTCCAGGAACTTGACCGCGCGACCGGTAAATGGACGCGCGCCAAAAGCCTGAGCGGAAAACGCACCGTGAAATTCAAACTTGCGCCTGGGGACGGGCGATTGTTCCGGGTGGTCAAGTAAACCAGTATCCAATCACGCATCTGACCAACCCCTCATGGTCCACGGTCGTTTATTCCCTTTGCAGCGGCGGAAGGCGGAGTTAGAGTTGGAACGAAATGAAAACGGTCGAAGCAGTCATTGAACCGTCGGGCGTAGTGCGGCTGATTGAGCCGGTTCATGTGCTGTCACCGCGCCGGGCCCTCGTCACGATCCTCGAGGAAGCGCCAACCGTGCAAGACACCGCGTTGTTAAGCGAGGCGGCGCTCGCGGAGGATTGGAATCGCGCCGAGGAGGATGCCGCATGGGCACATTTGCAGCCGGTCAAGTCGTCATAGTTCACTTTCCCTTCTCCGACCTCACCGCGTCCAAATTGCGCCCGGCGGTGGTGCTGGCCGAGGCTGGGCGAGGTGATTGGATTCTCTGTCAGATCACGAGTAAATCCTACGGCGACACCCGCGCCATTCCGGTGACTCCGGCCGATTTCGCGCGCGGGTCGCTTCGCTTGGAGAGTTGTGCGCGTCCCGGGAAGCTTTTCACCGCCCACACCAGTTTGGTTGCCGGAGAAGTCGGCGAACTGCGAACGGAAAAATTCTCCATCATCCGCGATGCCGTCGTGCAAATGATTCAACACGGCTGAAGGAAAAAGTGCATACCCCCTCTTCGACTTGTGGAAATTATAGCGTGTATTCCGCGACCGACGGGACAACTTTAACACCCATCAAGTAGCCGGGAACCACATGAAAACATCCAACCCCTTGATCAACCGCCGCCGTTTTCTGCGGCGGAGTGCCACCGCCCTCAGCGCTGCAATCGTCGCCCCTACGATCATTCCTGCTTCCGCTTTGGGCCGGGGCGGAGTGAAGTCTCCGAGTGAACGCATCACGATGGGTTTCATCGGCGTGGGCGGTCAGGGGAGCGGTCACTTGTTGGGCGGCGCGTGGACGTATGTCCCCGGCGGCTACAGTGCCCGCCGCGACGTGCAGGTGTTGGCCGTTTGCGATGCGTGGCAGAACCGCCGCGACAACGCAACGCGCCGGGTGAACGAAAACTACGCGCAATTGTTTGGTCAGGGCACATACCGTTCCTGCGAAGCCTATCGGGATTTCCGCGACGTGCTGGCGCGGGAGGACATTGACGCCGTGTTGATCGCTTCCCCGGTTCACTGGCACGGCGTGATGGCCATCATGGCCGCGAAAGCCGGCAAGGACATTTACTGCGAGAAACCCACCGCCATTACGATCCGCGAAGCCCAAGCCATCAAGGATGCCGTGCTGCGCTACGGCCGCGTGTATCAGGCCGGCACGCAGCAACGCTCGGAGTATGGCGGCAAGTTCCGCCGCGCCTGCGAACTGGTCCGCAACGGTGCGATTGGAAAACTCAAAGAGATTTATGCCTGCCGACCCGGCGGCTTGGTGGAGTGGAAGCATTTTGGGCCGCCCAAGCCCGTACCCGCCGGCCTCGACTGGGATCTCGCGCTCGGGCCCGCGCCGTGGCAGCCCTACGCCGGGGTGGCGGACGCGCACATGTTTTGCGGCATCGGCGACATCAACTGGGGGCCGCATCATTACGACATCATCCAGTGGGTGCTGGATGCCGACCGCTCGGGTCCCGTGGAACTCTTCTTCGAGAACAAGGTGTTGCAATACCGTTACGCCAACGGCGTGGTCGTTCATGCGGAACACTTTCCCGGCGACTCGACCGGTTCGAGCGGCGGCGCGCGCTTTGTTGGTACGGAAGGCTGGATTGCGGTGGATCGCGAGCATCTCACCGCGAGTTCCGCCGGGGTCCTGGAACGGCCCCTGGATCCGAACGGCCCCCGGCTCTATCACAGCGACAGTCACTCGGGAAATTTTCTCGACTGCGTCCGCACGCGCAAACGAACCATCTGCGACGTCGAAACCGCGCATCGTTCCGCCAGCGCCGTGCTCCTGGGCGGTCTCGCGCTGCAATTGCAGCGCCCGTTGAAGTGGGATCCCCAAAGCGAACATTTCGTCAATGACGACGAAGCCAATCGGCTGCTCTCCGCCGCCTACCGCACGCCGTGGGAAATCTAATCCGAGATAAAATGAAAATATTTGCATCGGTGGTTCTGGTGTTTTGCGCGGCGACGGCTTTGCCGGTGAAGGCGGAAGTTGACGAGGAAGCGCGGCTGATTGCGGTGGTCCAATCGGTGGCCACTCCAACGGAGAAGGAGGACGCGTGCCGGCGGTTGAAACTCATCGGCACCGCCAAGGCCGTGCCCGCGCTGGCAACATTGCTGGCCGATGAGCATTTGTCTCAATCTGCGTGCGATGCGCTGGAGACTTTGCCGATTGAAGAATCCGGGGCCGCGTTGCGCGCCGCGCTCAAAACCACGTCGGGCAAAACCAAGGCCGGAATCATCCACGCGTTGGGTGAGCGGCGGGATCGTCAGGCGTTGCCCGAGTTGGTCCACCAGTTGAGCAACGCCGATCCGCTCCTGGCGGCTTCGGCGGCGAAAGCGCTGGGGAGAATCGGCGGCGACAAAGCCGTCCGCGGATTGCGCAAAGTCGTGACGGCGGCGGCTGATCCGGTTCGCGGCGACATCGTGGATGCTTTGTTGCAATGCGCCGTGCAATTGCTGGCCGACGGAGATCGTGCCGGGGCCACCAGCATTTTTGAGTCGTTTAATCAACCGCAGGAAAAAGAACCGGTCCGCACGGCCGCTTATGCGGGGTTGATACGCGCGGCCGGCGACCGGGCGCTCGCGCTCGTGACCGCTGGCATTGAGGGCAGCGACCCGGCCCGCCAGCAAGTGGCGTTGTCCTTGGCCCGCGACCTCAAAGATCCCGGCGTCACCAGTGCGTTCACCCATTTGCTGTCGAACGCGTCGCCAGCGATGCAGGCGGCTTTGATTGGACTGTTGCAACAGCGCGGTGATCCCGCCGCCGCGCCTGCGGTGACCGCCTTGGCTCACAGCGGGGATTCCTACGTGCGCAGCACCGTCCTGACAGCACTGGGCACGTTGGGTGACGTGACGGCGATTCCGCTGCTGGCCGACGCGGCAACGTCGCGCGAGGAGGCGGAACAAAAGGCGGCCCGCCAGGCATTGACGGAACTGCGCCACGGCGCGGTCGGTGAAGCCATGGTCGCGCAGTTGGTTTCGGCGAACCTCAACGTGCAGGTGGAATTGATCCGGGCATTGACGGCACGGAAGGACAAATCAGCCGCCCCCAAGTTGTTGGAACTGGCGCGCACCGACACCGGGTCGGCACGCCGGGCCGCGCTGCGCGGCATGGAACAATTCGCGGACGGCCCGGATCTCCCGGCCTTGGTGCAACTGCTGACGCTCGCCAAAGACGAGGCAGCGCGCGCCGAAGTTCGCAGCGTTTTTGAAGCGCTCGCGGATCGGACAACTGACGGGCAGAAACTCGATGTCACGCCCATCTTCCAAGGAATGGCTGGTGCCAACGCGGAGACCCGCATCGCCTTGTTACAGGTCAGCGCCTTGTTCGCGGACGCCAGCTTGCGCGGGGCTTTTCGCGCCGCCTTGAACGACCCGGACGCCCAAATCCGCAACGCCGCCGCCCGCGCAATGTGCAATACGCGCGATGTGAAATTGATGCCCGACCTGCTCGAACTCGCGCGCAACGCCGGGGAGCTGAACCTCCGCGCGCTGGCGCTGGAAGGTTACGTCCGACTGGCATGCGACCATGAGCGCCTCAATGTGACCGCGCAACAGCGCGTGGCGTTGCTGAAACAGGCGCTGCCCCTCGCCGCCCGAGCGGAAGACAAGCGGTTGATCCTAGCCGGTCTGGCCGCGTCCCCGCATCCCGACGCGTTGGCGTTGGCGGAACAGCTTTCCGCAGATGCGACCGTCAAGGCCGAGGCGGAAATCGCGTGGCTGCAAATCGCCAAAGCGTTGGTTGGGTCGGACCCCCGCCTGGCCGAGGCCTCCCTCAATCGCCTCGCGGCCAATGCCAGCGACAACAATGTGCGCACCAATGCCCAGGCGCTGGTGAAGCAATTTACCTCCCGGTGGCTGTGCGCCGGGCCGTACCGCCAGCCCGGCAAGTCCGGGCGCGATCTGTTCGACGTGGCCTTCGCGCCGGAGCAACCCGGCCTGGGCGCGGTGACTTGGCGACCGGTCGCGGGCGCCACCGACCTTTCGAGCGCGGGCGTGGTGGATTTGGCCGGCGAAGCGGCCGGCGACAACTGCGTCATCTACCTGAAAACGCGCGTCTTTGTGCCGGCGGCCCAAGCGGTGAGCTTCGAGCTCGGATCGGACGATGGCATAAAATTGTGGATCAACGGCGAGGTGACACACGCCAACAACATTGATCGCGGCGTGGTGCCCGGCCAAGACCGGGCCAAGGGCAAACTCCGCCCGGGCTGGAATGATCTCCTCGCCAAGATCACCCAAAACGGCGGCGGTTGCGGCATGAGTCTGCGTGTAACGGCGGCTGACGGCTCCGAGATTCCCGGACTGCGTTTTGATCCACGGGGTGAAACCCGCGCGGCCGGGGCGGCTGGGGTGAACTGAACGGATCGCCGTCCGGGGTGGGAGGACTGCCTCCGAATCAACCACCGTCGCTCGGATTACGGTATGGCCGTGCTGCGCCTTTGCGTTGGAATTTATTTCACGACCTCCCTCATCCCGGCTTGCTCTCCATGTAGAAGGAGAATCCTCCGCCGGCTCATGGAAAATCGCGCGACTGGACTTGCCGGGCGGTCATCCGAGAATAAAAGACCGACGATAGCTGTTCCTTCTCCTGGGGGGAGACTTGAACCGCTTGGGAAACGGCGAAAGGAATTCGCTGAAAGCGGAGGCCCGACCGGGCCGAGCGAGTCCACGTCAGGATGGGGGCGAGCGTCACAACCACTCGGACCTTGATTCCGTTTTCGCCGACGGCACGGAGATGCCAGGCGTTTTCCAGGTTCACGACCTACGCGGGGAGCAGAAACAACTTCCGCAATCCCCAACCGGCCTTGGCGGTGAACCGCAGGCCGCCGTCCTTTGCTTCGCACGGAATTTCCTCGGCGAGGGCGCCGGCGCGACCGTGGGCAAAGAACAGGGCCGGGGAACGCACAGGTTCGGCGAGCGGGAGGCGCACTTCGCCTTCGCCTTGAATCCACACTTCCAAAATGGCGCCGCCGGGAACGCGGCGGTTCGCCGGGACGGGCGCCCAGCCGATGGTGGCGAACGGTTGATCGGTGAAGCGATGTTCGCGTCCGTCCACGCTAATCGCGGCGCAATCGTAACCGCTGAAAGCAACGAGACGTTGATTGGCGTCCAGGCGGAAGGCGACGATCAACCGACCTTGATAGCTGACGCGGTGGCCATTGACATCAAGGTCGCGTAATTCGAGCGCTTCAGCGGGCAGCGGGTTTTGCTGGATGATTTCCGCGTCGCGCTTTTCGTCGCGATGGAAACCGCCCGGCCAGGATTCGACGTGGCTGCGGTAATGCACGGCGATGATCGTCGCGCCGTTGGGGAAGCGCGTCGCCAGCCAGGGCGTCGTGCGGGAGATCACGCTGGGATTGTCATTGGCCAACAGACCCGCGCGCGTCATCGGATAGGCGCCGAGGGCTAGGAGGATTTCAAACCACGTTCGCGCTTCGTAGCCGAGCGACGCGCTTTGGTCGTCGCGCGGGCGGAAACCGAGATAAATCACCAAGCCGGCGTCGCCGACTTTGCGATGCAGACCGACCGTGCGGCCGTACGCGTGCGCCACCACCTCGACGCCGTCGGCCGGGTCCACAGGATAAATCCAATCCACGATGAAGTCAGTGAGGATCGTTTGTTCGGGCACGGCCGTGAGCGGTCCGGCGAACTCGGCGCGGGCGCCGGCGGCGATGAGACCCTGGTGCGCCACGTCGTAGCGTTTGATGCCGCAGAGCGTCTGCCAGCGGGCGCGCACGTCGGCGCCGGCGAGATCAAAACGGGGCAGCGGTCCGGACCAGATCAGGCGGCCACCGCGCGCGACGAATTGTTCGAGGAACTCGATCAACCCGGCGGGGGGCAACGGCTCGAAGAGCGCGACGAGCGTCGAGAACGTGCGGCCCGCCATGGTGATGGTGCCGTTGTCGTTCACATGGCCGTACTGGAGCAGTTTCTCGGGCGTGACATAGTTGGCGTAGCCATATTGCACCATCCAGGAACCGAATCGCTCGTCGGCGGCGACGAGTGAGATGGGGTAAAGCATGAGCACTTCGATGTCGCGATGAACGCCTTCGGTCACCGCCATGAACTGCGGCCGGCCCCAGGCGCCAAAGGCATCTTCGAGCGCGTGATGCCGCGCCAAGGCGACGTTCGGCATGCCCCACGCCGCGGCGTAGGAGTTGGGATACTTGTTCAGGATGCCGGTCGAGCAGGCGAGCGCGAGGCCGTAATAATCGCGATCGGACCAGCCGCCCTCGGCGTGGTCGTTGCCGCCGCCGGTGAGGAATTCGTTCCAGCGGAAATAATCGCTGCACGCGCAGGCGGCCTGCTGGACGGTGTTCGACCAGACGAAGTTGGGTGTGTAGTCGTATTGTCGCGGCGCGTGCGGGCTGCCGCCGGAACGCCAGTGGTCAATGGTCGGGCTTTGCGCCCAGGTCGCGTGGGCGCGGGCTTCGAGTTCGTGACCGTAAAGTTGCTCGGCGTATTGCTTCGCCTGCACGAACAGGTCGGCGACGGTTTTCTCCAGCAGATCGTAGTAGCGGCGGCGCAGCAGCCAGGTGCGCTGGACGTCGTCGGGCGTGTTGCCGAGAACGTGCTGGGCCGGCGCGCGCGCATCGAGATTCGGCAGGAAGCCGTGCTGGCCGCGGCAGAAATAGACGAGGTATTTCTCAAAGTCGGCGAACTCGGCACCATAAAGCTCGGCAAACTTCCTCGCGAGATTCGGCGTGAGGTAACGCAGCGTGAACTCGCCTTCGTCGTGGTGGCCGAAATAGTTCCAGTCGCCCTGGATGTGAATCTCGTCACTGTACAGGCCGTTGAGGCGGACGCCCGCGCGGTGATAGTCCTGCACCAGCTCCTTGAGATACGGCAACGCTTTTGGACTGAAATAGTCCATCTCCGGTGTCTGATAGGAAACGACCACCAGCACGCGATCGAGATCGGCCACTTCCGTTTCGCCGCGACCTTGAAGCGTGAGGCGATGTGCGGGTGAACCACTGCCGGCGGATTCGCTCACCGAGATTTGCGGCGGCGTTTTCAGTTCAACGATGCTCTTTGGGTCCACCGCGTAGAAATCCGTGTTGCCGATGCGGCGCTCGCGATACGCGAAGAGGCGCACGCCGGTGCGCGTCAGGAGAATCGTGCCCTTGTTGTTCGTCCACTGGCGTTGTTCCCAAAGCTGGACGGTGAACTCGCCCGTCTTGGGGTCGCGCCAGCCTTCGCGATACTGCACCCAACGACCGGACTCGCCCTGTGGAATAAGCGAGGCGGAGGCATCGCTGACAAGGCGAGGCTCTATTCCACGGAGCAAGCCGGTCTTTTGCTGGTAGGCGCGGCCCAGTTCGAGCGGGCTGAGCAGGCTGAGTTCGAGGCCGATGCCGTATTGGCCCGCGAAGTCGCTGATCTGCTTGATGCGCGTGAGGTAATCCGGCATGTCGGGCGTGAACGCGCGCGGCTGACCGCCCTGACCCGGGCGATACGCGCTCCAGAACTCGTCGAACGCCACGATCACCGTCTTCACGCCGCCGGCCTGGTGTTGTTCGCACAACTTGCGCAGCGTCGTCTTGTTCGGGGTGCTGCTGAGGCTGAGATCAATTTCCTTGTCGGGATCGGTGAGTTCGTCGAGTTGCTGGTCGCTCACGAGAATGATGCTGGCCCGCGGCAACATGAACGACCATTGGGCGGGGAACTGGATCACCGGATCGGGCCGGGCGCCGGCGGCGGGTTGGGCGAGGGCGTTGCCGGCGAACGACACAGCGATGCCCGCCTGGGCCAGACAGGAGACGAATTCGCGCCGGGAGAACAATTGGGTAGGAAGCGACATGCCGACATTAATGCCAAAGCGCGGGGCAAAACTCAATGCCAACCAATGCCGGTTGGTGCATGGCGAAGAGTTGACCCGTGATGAAAGATCGGCTCGCAGTGGGCGGCAATGAATCAAACTGCTACGTGCGCGACTCCGCTCCACTCCGTTGCGCTCCGCGCGGCGAGCGTCTCACTGGAAAAAACTTTTACTTCAACCCCTCACAACTGTTGACAACCCTCATAGGCGCTGCGGCAGGGATCAGGCGTCAGGGTAGTGATTTCAATCTCTTTTCAAGAACTCGGACAGGAGCTTGACCAGCGATACGGCTGCACTCCCGGAACTGCTCCTCATCAACCTTCGCTGAACGTAACAACTCTAACAGAAGTTCCCAACTGGCCAGTCCTGCCAACCAGAGATATGAGGTGTTGCAATGGCGGGCGAGAACACCTGTGCAATCAGTTGGAATTATTTTGCACCCCAAAAGAGGCGCACCCGAAGGCATTCGGGATGGGCAAGGGAGCAACGCGAAACCCGTTACAAGCAACGCACAAGTCCCGGCTCGGCGGGGCATGTATTTTGTTCACTCGCGCACAGGCATTCGTCTCGATACGTCTCTGAAAAGGGTGGACTTTTTAGCACCAAGCTTCAGCACTGGAGATTTTAAGAAACCCGAAACACTCACGGAAGCAATGATTTCATTGATCGAAATCGAAGTTGGTAGCGCGTACGGGAATCGAACCCGTCTTTCAGCCTTGAGAGGGCCGTGTCCTAACCGATAGACGAACACGCCAGACTGAAGTCATGCTAACCGGCGCGACGTTCTTGTAAACGAGAAATTACTTCTTGCGCCCGGCCCACGCCCGGCCTAGACTGCGCGCTCTTTTGGAAAGAAACACAATTTATGCGACGTCCTAAAGGTATCAAAACGAAGAAATCGGTGGCCAAACGATTCAAGATCACGGCCCGCGGCAAGGTCCTGCGCAATCAGGCCGGTCGCCGTCACCTCTGCCAAGGCAAGAGCGCCAAACGGCGTCGGAGTCTGCGCGGTTCGGTCCTCGTTCACGAGACCGACGTGTATCGGATCAAGCAAAACCTTCCGTTCAGCCACTAAGCAACCTTTCCCCGCCCCGCACCTGAAATCTTATTATGCGAGTAACTAACGCGCCCGCTTCCCGAAAACGCCGCAACCGCATGTTGCAAGCGGCCAAAGGCTTTCGCCTCAAACGCTCCAAACTTTATCGCTACGCTTCCGATGCCGTGGATCACGGGCGGCAGTACGCCTATCGTGACCGCCGGGTCAAGAAGCGCACGTTCCGCTACCTCTGGCAGGCGCGCATCAACGCCGCCGCGCGCGAAGCAGGCATCACCTACAGCCGGCTCATTGAAGGCTTGAAGGCCGCCAAGTGCGAACTCGACCGGAAGATCATCTCCGATCTTGCCGCGACGGACGCCGCCGCGTTCATTGAAATCGTGAACGTCGCCAAGAACGCCCTGAAGAACAAGCCCGCCGCCACTTTGGCCAAGGCGTAATTCAATCGGGCAACAATTCTCAGCGGGCGACCAGCAATGGTCGCCCGCTTTCTTTGTAGCGCAGACTGGCTGGCGGCTGGGTTGCGGAGTGGCAATTCGCCAGCGGGGCGTTATCCCGGACGACACTGTGACTACCGGTTGGCGAAACCGCTGGTTGCCGCCCTGCGTTACGCGACGGGGCCGAAGATTTTCTTTGTGTTCATTGCGCGCGCTCATGGCTAACCTTTCCAACGTTATGGCTGGATTTCTTGACGACATCGAACCGTTAAAACAAACCGCGATGGCGGAACTCAGGGCAGCGGCTGACCTCGCCGCGCTTGATCATGCCAAAGGCGCGTGGATTGGCCCGAACGGCAAGTTTACCGCGTTGATGAAACAACTCGGCACGCTGCCCAAAGAAGAGAAACCCGCCGCCGGCAAATTGATCAACGCCGCCAAGATCGAACTCGAGGCCGTGCTCGCCGCGCACCGCGAAGAACTCGAACTCGCCGCGGCCCTGCCCAAGGAACCGACTGACTTCACGCTCCCGGGACGACGACGCGCGCTGGGCAAGCTGCATCCGCTCACGCAAGTCACCGAGGACATCGTGCGCGCCTTTCGGAAGATCGGCTTCGCCGTCGCCGATGGGCCGGAGATTGAGGACGAGTATCATTGCTTCGACGCGCTCAACACGCCCGCCGACCATCCCGCGCGCGATTTGCAGGATACGTTTTATATTGGAACAACAGCGGCGAACACTGCTCCCTCTCTCGGGGGAGAGGGCCGGGGTGAGGGCGGGCGTAAACCTCTTTTGCTCCGCACCCACACCAGTTCCGTTCAAATCCGTGTGATGAAATCGCAGCCGCCACCTGTGCGCATCATTGTGCCCGGCCGCGTCTATCGCCGCGACAATGCCGACGCCACGCACAATCCGACGTTCCATCAGATCGAGGGTCTTTACGTGGACAAGGGCGTGACCGTGGGCGACCTCAAGGGCACGGTCGAATTCGTCTTCAAGGAACTCATGGGCAGCGACG
>CAYHFK010000136.1:0-12676 GCA_964355895.1 uncultured Bifidobacterium sp.
TCAACGTCGTCGCCGCCACCGCCACATCGTTGCTCCGACTCTCCAACACAAAACCGCCGACCGGCAGAATGGTGAAGGTCCGCACATACGGCGCGGCCAGCGCGTTGCCGTGGCGGTCTTTGAGCGAAGGAGTGACTTTGAAGCGATAGGAGCCCGTTTGTAGCGGCCCATCCACGATCACGAAGGAGGCGTTTGTCCCGCCGATGTAGCCCGGCGTGTCCAGGTTGTAAACGACGTCATCCGGGGTGTCGAACAGCCCGTCGGTCCCGGCCGCGCGCAGGTCGAACGCGTTGAGCGGGTCGGCGGGGAACGGGTCGAGGCTGTCCACCAATCCGTCACCGTCGGTGTCGGCAACCGACGAAACTTCAATGACCCCGCGCAAACCAACATTGCCCCGATCCGTCCAGCGCCCCGAAGCCAGCAGCTCGACAAAATCCTCGTTCAAAGAATTGTCCGGTTGGCCCGAATTCCAATTGGCGAAAGTGAAAGCTTCACCGCCGGCCCAGACATAAGTCCCCTCCTGCGCCTGGTCCGACAAGCCGATCCACACACTGCCGTAACCGCTGAAGGTCTGATTGACCCAATCGTTCTCCGCCGCGTCGTTGATCGTGGCCAGATGTCCGCCGAGCGCCTGGGCCTGCGCTTCGGCTTGCAGCCACGAACCAGCGGTGTCCGTCACCAGATAACTGTGGCCGCCGTAAGCCAGCACCACACGGTTCAAGGCGTTGAAATTCGTCGCGACGTCCTTGTTGAAGCCGACGGAGAGCCGGTCAATGATGCTGGTCACCGAAGCCGCCTCCACCGGCAAGGTATCGCCCGTGATCACCGGCGACAGCGTGTCTTGCAAGTCCAGGCTCAGGAGGTATTGGGCCAAGAGGCCGAATGGCTGCGCGACATTCGTTGCGTCCAGGCCCCAGGTGGCACCATTGACCAGCGTGCCGTGATTGGCGAAGACCGTCGCATCACTGGTGTTCGTGCCCGCGCCCTCATCGAACGGCCAATAACCCACCAACCCCGGCTCGGTGCCCGCGAGCCGGAGATTCATGTTTTGCTGGATCTCCGTCGCACTGCGAACCACATTCCACACCCGGAAGTCATCAATCGCCCCGCCGAACAGGGTGCCCGGCAGACCGCCGATCCGCAAATCGGCGCTGCCGGAAACGAAGGCGCTGGCACCGGTCTTGGAGGCTTCCAACACGCCATTGCGATAAATCCGCATAAAATTTCCGCTCTGGCTGGAGACGAACGCAAAGTGCTGCCAAGAGTTGACCAAGGAACTCGGCACGTAAGTCAGACGCCCGTTGACGCTGTAGCTCCCAAAGTCCCAATACACCGTTCCATCCGCCCAGGGGACATGTGCCGAAAACCGATTCCCGGTGTTATCCGGACTCAATACAAAGGTGAACTGGCCCCGGGCCCCCGTCACATATTGCCAGAATTCGACCGTAACCTCCGAGTTGGGCACCGTGTTGCCGAAATTGGTAATGTTCACGTAATCATCCACGCCATCCAGCCGGACGGTGGATCCCGGCCCGCCGCCGTGACCGATTTCACCCGCCACGACGTGCGCATAATAAACGCCGTCCTGCCCGCTCGGCACCGTGAACCCCAGGTTCGTGGCCCCCGCGCCGCCGCTGGCCACGGCCACGCCCGCGGCATTGTAAACTTCCAAAATCCCCGCCAGACCGCTCGCCGACGGTTTTTGAAGCCCCACGGTAATGGTCGCCCCGCCCGCCAGGTTGCCCAGCCGGTAAAAATCCCCGCTGCCGTCCCCAAAGCTGACGTAGCCGGCGACGGTGGCTACCTGATGGTTGTTGGTCGGAGTGAACGTGAGCGAATTCGCCGTGCCCACGGAGCCGTTGTTCTCGGTTTCAAACTGCGTCGGGAGGCTTACGGTGGTCACGCGCAAACGGTATTCACCTTCATAATCCTGGCTGGAGGCAACGCGGACGAGATAGTTGCCGGACGACGGCAGCGTCAGCGGCGCGCTTTGGCCCCAACCGAAGGAGTCGGAGTTGAATGAGAGCAACTGGCTGCCGTCGGGGCGTTGGATCCGGTAATTCAGCGAACTCCCCGAAGGATTCCCCGGCACGTCCACCGCCAGCACCACCACATCACCCACCGTGCCGGTGAACTGGTAATAGTCCACATCCGCCGTGCTGGAGAGATTGCCACGAGCGAACGCCGACCTCACTCCGCTGGCGGGTGGGGCTTCCGCCAGCGGGTTCGTGCGATTGCCGAGCCAGACGCTGAGGTTGTTCCCGTAGTAATTGGCAAACGCCAGGTCGCGTCGCCCGTCTCCGTTGTAGTCGCCTACAGCGACGGCAATGGGATAGCCGCTGGCGGCATAGGTGTACAAGTTCGTACACGCGCCGTTCCCGTTGTTCAGCAAAATAGCAAAGCCGTTGTAGAAACCCGGCACCACCACGTCGGGGCGGTTGTCGCCGTCGAGATCGGTCAGCAAGAGTTGATAGGGATCCGATGTCCCGGTGGAAAAATCCTGCCGCGGCTGAAACGATCCGTCCCCATTGCCCAACAGCACGCTCACCGTGTTGTCACTCGCGTTCAGCACCACCAAATCCAAATTCGTGTCGCCGTTCATCCGCCCCAACGCCACGGATCGCGGACTCGGTCCCGTCGGGAGGTTCAACGCCGCCTGAAAACTCCCGTCCCCGTTCCCCAGCAGCACACTCACGTTGCCCGAGTTCACATTGGCCACCGCCAAATCCAACTTCCCATCATTGTTCCCGTCGCCCACCGCCACCGTCCACGGTCCGCTGCCAGTGCTGTAATTGCTGCGCACCCCAAACGTCCCGTCCCCGTTGCCCAGCAGCACACTCACATTGCCCCCGTTCTCATTCGGCACCGACAGGTCCAGCTTCCCGTCCTGGTTGAAATCCCCCGCCGCCAGATTCCGCGGTCGGTTGAACCCGGTGTAATTGCTCAGCACCACAAACCCGCCGCTGCCGTCGCCCGCCAGCACGCTAACGGTGTTGGCGTAGTAGTTGGCCACCGCCAAATCCAAGTTTGTGTCGGTGTTGAAATTCCCTACCACCACACTGATCGCCCCGTCGCCCGTCGCCAGATTCGTCGTCAACTCGAACGTCCCGTCCCCGTTCCCCAACAGCACACTGATCCCGTCGCTGGTAAAATTGGCCGTCACCAAGTCCAAGTTCGTGTCACTATTGAACCGGCCCGCCACCACAAACTGCGGATTCACCCCAACGCCCATCGTGCCGAGGAAACTCACCGTGCCGTCGGAATTCGTGCCCGGATTCTGGCTCATGGAAGTCCCGAGGCCGCCGACATCGTTGGCGCGATTTTCCAAGACGAAACCCGGAACATTGGTGACCGCGAAGTTACGGACAAACTCGGCCGCCAGCGGATTGCTGGCGCGATCCAGCAGATTGGTTCGCACCTTGAAACGGTAGTTGCCGGTTTGAAGCGGGCCATCGTTGACGACATACGGGGCCGTCAAGCCGCCCGCATAATCCGCGCTCGCCACGGTGTAAAGCCGGTCGTCGCCGTTGTCGAACAACCCGTCCGGGCCCGCCGCGCGCAGTTCATAGTTGGCCGAATTGCTAAGGCTCGAACCCACGATCTCCTCGGAAAAAGTCAGGCTGAAGCGATCCACGATGCCGGCCGTCGTCGTGCCTTCCCCCGGCAAACTCGCGGCCGTGACGGCGGGCGTAACCCCGTCACTGGCGGCAAAATTGAGGAGGTATTGCGCGCGGAGGTTGCGATTGGTCGCTTCGATGCGGACGAAATGAACGGCGTTGGTGGTCACCGTGAAATTGAGCGTCCCGTTGGGACTCGTCCCCAGCGGGCTGGGGTTTCCTTCCGCTTGAACGGAGAGGATCGTCTGATTTCCCGTCAATGTCGAACCGGTCGGGAAGAGCGCGGTAACGCTGATCGCGTTGCCGACATTGAGCATGCCCAGCCGGAAGAAGTCCCCCGCGGCGTCCTCGGCGGGCAACGCGCCCGCGATTTTTCCCTGATACAACCCGGGGCTGAAGGTCAGGTTGATCGTGTTAGCCGCAGCCTGCGTGTCGTTGGCTTCGCTCTCCATTTGCGCCCCCCGCGACTGGTCCACGCGCAAGGCGTAGCGCGAACTGCGGCTCGTGCTGAAGACCCGGAGGTAATAAGTTCCCGGCGACGCCAACACGTAGTTCTGAAACCCCGCGACGCCATCGTAACTGCCGCTGATATTCTGGAGGTTTGCGTCGGACGAGTTCCGCAGTTGGAGTTGCGGATACGTGCCCGGCACTTCGGCCTCGCCCCGCACGGTGATGCGGTCGCCCGCCTCGCCATCGAACCGCCAGTAGTCCACGTCGCTCGTCGAAGCGAGCGTGCCCACGCCGAACGCCGTGAAAAATCCGCTGGCCGCCGGCGACTCGGTCGTCGGCAACGCCGTCGCGGCGATACGCGAGTCGTTGCCGGTGTTTTCAATCCGCCCCAACACCGGATGCGCAATCGTGAAGTCGCGCGTGAAAACCGCCACCGCAGTGCCATTCGTGTCCTGCAAGCCGCTCGTGGTCTGGAAGCGGTAACGCCCGGGCTGGATCGGCGAGCTGACAAACGTGAAACCGACCGTGCGCCCGCTGGTAAACACCGGCGCCAGCGCATAAATCACGTCGTCGCCGTCCCCCAAAATGCCGTTCAGCCCGGCTTCGCGCAGGCTGAAATTGGCCGCGTTGTTGGCGGTCGAAGCGAGCAACGGGCGGCTGGCGGAAATAGCGAACACATCAATGGCGATGCTGTTGGTCGAACCGTGAGCCGGCAGCGCGGCGCTGCGAATGGTCGTGGTCGCGAGGTCGGCCGTGAGTTTGACGCTGACGTTGTCGAGGCCCCACGACTCATTATCCAGAGCCTCAAGGTTTTGGCCGCTGAAGCCGATCGTGGCGACGGTGTTTGAGGCGAAGAACGCGACCTCCACGTTGCGGTAAATCGAGTCCACATAACTCGCGTTGAACCCCAGTTGCGCCCGGCCTTCATCGGGCTGACCGGGAAAACTCTGCGTCAAAGTCGCATTCCCGAAGGTATAGTGAAAAAGTTGCAGCCCGTTGACGCTGACGTTGAAGTAATTGCCCGAACCACTGTTGCCGTCCCACGAATCAATCACATAGAGATCGAAGCCAACCGTGTAGGATTGGCCAACGATCAGGTTGGTCAGGGTCAGCGGCTGCGTCAGGTTGCCGAACCGGCCGGAAAAAAGCGAGAAGCTACCCGGCTCGGTGCCGTCCACGACGGGCCGCAACCATTCGGGCCCGATGCCGCTTTCAAAGTCGGTGAAATACGGAACCGCCGCCGCCGGGAGGCTGGAGTTGGTCTGGCATTTGCCGTACGTATCCGCGTCGAAAATCGCCTGAACCTCCGCCGCGCTCAACGCCCGATTGTAAATCGAGACCTCGTCCAACAAACCGCCATACGGGCCGTAGGTGGCGACATTGCCGAAGGTCTTGGACGGAAAAACCAGGACGCGCGGACTGGCCAGCCCTGTGCGCACCAGCGAACCGTTGATATAGAGCTTGGGCGTTTTGCTTTCATAGACCACCGCCACATGGGTCCAATTGGTCAGCGTTGCCGCGTACACGAGCGGGGACGGGAGGTAACTGTCGGCGTGCTCGAAGACGCTGATTCCGTTGGTCCCGACCGACACGCCCACGCCTGCGGGTCCGCTCGTGCCGCCGTATTCCGGCGCGATGGCGTACCGCTGGGCGCTCGTGCCAACAATGCCGGAGGTGCTTTCCGTGGTCGCGTTGCGGCTGCGGTTGGGCCAGGCCCAGAATTCGATCGTGAAATTGTTTGAGACGCCCGTCAGCGACGAAGAAATTGAAGCCACGAAATCATCAACGCCGTCAAAGCTGAAAGCCGCGCCGACTTTCCCCGCGCCAAAGGTCGTGCCGCTTTCGAGCGTCCCATGATGGCTACCCCGCAAATCCGTGGCGGTGAACTCGCCCGGCCACCAAGCGACTAAATCGGCCGGCGTGGGGAGGCAATTCGTGGACTGAGCGTGAGCTTGGGGTAGGAAACAAACACCCGCGCTCAGACAAACACCGCTCACCCACCTTCGTAGAGCCAGAAAAGCCATTCGCGTTTTGCTTTTGCAGTTCAGGATTCGATTAGAGCGACCGTCTCAGAAAGTCCGGCGGCGAAGCAATCTAATTCTGCAAATTTTTCCAAATCTTCCCCGCGTGCCCGCGTCGGGCTGCTCGCGCCACTCCCCGGCCGGCATCAAGGCACCCGCGCCTCGACCCGGTAGAAATTTCCGACCATGCCCGGCGCGGGATCGGTGAGCATGAGAACGCCGGCATTGGTGGACAAGACAACATTCGTCACGATTCCCCACGTCGCCACGCCCAAGGCCGGCGTCTTCCACAGCGCAAAGGACAACGCCGGCTGATTGGTCACCGTCACGACGGCCGTGCCGTTGCTCAACCGGAGGCTGGCGATCGCTGGCCGGGACGCATCCGCCGCCGCCGCCGCGGCTGCGAAATTGATCCGCCCCCAGCCGTAATACTGGTCCCAGCCAGGCGGTCCCAAATCCGCCGCGCTGGTCTTCAGCAGCTCGATCACTTCGTCCGGGCCGAGCGTGGGGTTGATGCTGAAGAGCGCCGCCACCACCCCGCAGAACAGGGGCGTCGAATAACTGGTGCCACTGCCGAAAGTATAGCCGCCGTTCGTGACCGTCGAATAAATCGCCCACCCGGGCGCGGCAAAATCAATGTGATTGCCAAACCGCGAACGCGGGTTGTCCGCCGCATCGGTCATGGCGATGCAGTAAATGGCTGGTTGATTGGTGTAATTCAGGAAGCCAGAGCCATTGACGCCCGCCATGGCCAGAATACCGCGCGCCGTCGCTTTCAGATAGCTGCCCGCCGCGTTCAACGTGTCGCTGTAGGCACCATCCCAACTGATGTTCACCACGCGCACACCATGATCGGCGGCCCAGACCACCGCGTCATACATTTCGCTGATGGCGCCGTTGATGTTGATCGGCAAGATTCGACAGTTGCACGCGCCGGCCACGCCGAGTTGATTGCCAATCACCGCCGCTGCCATTCCCGCGCAAAGCGTCGAGTGGTCAATGCCGCTACTTGATGTGATCGGCACGCCGTTGACGACGTCCCAACCTGGGTCCGTGTGCGACGCCAGATCGGGATGATCCATCTGGAACGGCGTGTCCACGATGGCCACCCGCACGAACGGCTGGCCCAACGAATGATCCCACGCCTGAAAACTGCCGATGACGGCGTGATGCCATTGATTGGTCAGGAGCGCATCGTTCGGGTTGAACTGGCGCCGCTCAAACAAATCCAGTTCCGCAAACTCGACATCGCTCCGCTGTCGCACCGCCCGCATGGCGTCCAGTTCGCGGAGCGGTTCGACGCGCAAAGCCGCGACCTGCCCCGCGTTCCGAAACTTGACGAGGATGATTCCGGGATTGAACCAGCGCGTGGCGTTTTCGGTCTGGACACATCCGAAACGGCCGGCAAAAAAATTGCGCGCGGCCAGCGTGTCGGCTTTCGGCAAAGGAATGGCGCGCGCGATCAACTCGCGGTCACCGAGGTTGGCAAAGCCGGTGACCTCCGGAATTCTGCGGTCATTGCGACCAACGGGCTGGGGCTGGGGACCGGGGGGCAGCCCAAATTCCGCCAACTCCGCCCCACCGAGAGTCACGTAGGTCACCGAGACCGGACTTTCCCCCCCGGGCGCGACGACTGCGGCAGCTTCCGTTGCAGCGAACGTCAACGACCCCAAAATCGCTGAACTAAGAAGGCAAATGGCAAAAGGTAAAATGCGGACCCGTAGCCCCGCCCTCATTCTTAATTTTTCATCGCTACTCTTAAACATATTCGTCGTCTTGGCAGCGCCGGAAAACCCTGACCCGGAGCGGCTGAAACCGTCTCGAACGTGCGCCCAGCGTACAAGGTAACGACCCGATCTCCAGAATGAAGCGCATCAAAAGAATTTCGGGAAATTGCCGGAAGTTCGCCGTGTTGCAGTGACGGGCGAGAAAAACGCGTAAAGTGCATAAACACCAATAAACTCAGGCCTGAAATGGGGGGATGAAGGGTAAAAATTGGAGCGAGCGAAGGGATTCGAACCCTCGACATTCACGTTGGCAACGTGACGCTCTACCAGACTGAGCTACGCTCGCTTCCACAAAGAGCGGGGGCAGCCTACGAAAACCCTGACGGAACGCAAGCTCTGTTTTGGCCGTGGCCAATGCCAGGGGTCTGCGATCTGATTGGGTAACTTACGCCGCGGGCAGCCGGGAGCGGGATCCTGGCTCGGCTTTGCAGCTTGTCGCGATGCGGGCGCGTCGTTAATGTCCCCGGGTGGAACACGAAGCCAACAAACGGTTCATCGAAGCCCTGACGCGCTCGCAGATTTACCAGGACTACGAACGCGCCTTCAGCAAGACCACCGGCCTGCCGCTGACGCTGCGTCCGTTGGAATCGTGGCAACGGACCCATCATGGGAAAAAAACCGAAAACCCCTTCTGCGCCATCATGGCCGAAAACAACCGCGCCTGCGCCGCCTGTCTCGAAACCCAGCAGAAAATCACCGAGGCCGCCGGCGTCGGCCCGCGCACGGTGAAATGTTTCGCCGGATTGTGCGACACCGGCGTGCCGGTTTCGATCGGCGAGGAGTTGCTCGGCTTCCTCCAGACCGGACAGATCTTTCTCAAAAAACCCAGCCGCGCCCAGTTTGCCCGTGCGGCGAAGCAACTCGTGGACTGGGGCTGGAAGGTGGATTTGCGCCGGCTCGAAGAAGCGTACTTTCAAACCCGCGTCATTTCGCCCAAGCAATACGAGTCCGTCGTGCGGCTGCTCACCATCTTCGCCCAACACCTCTCGCTCGTCAGCAACCAGTTGCTCGTCCGCAACGCCAACGCCGAGCCGCCCGCCATCACCCGTGCCAAACAGTTCATCAAGGAACATCAGGCCGACGAAATCTCGCTGGGCGACGTCGCCAAGGCGGTGAACACCAGCACGTTTTATTTCTGTAAAATGTTCAAGAAGACCACGGGGTTGAATTTCACGGATTACCTCTCGCGCGTGCGCGTGGAGAAAGCCCGGAATCTCCTGCTCAATCCGAACCTGCGCATCAGCGAAATCGCTTTTGCCGCGGGCTTTCAATCCTTGAGCCACTTCAATCGCGTCTTCCGCCGGATCGCCGGCGAATCCCCCACTCGCTACCGCGCAAAATTACCGGGCGCGTGAGGCAACGGAGAGTTCTGAGTTCGTCCGCCCTCGTGAAAGGTTGACGGAAGTCAATTCAGCCCCTTGCAGGTTGTCCTACGATCAGACCGGGCTGACGGTTTCTGCGGCACGCGTTGGGTGCCGGCTCAACCCGGGCAATTCATGATATGATGCAAAGACTGAAGTTCGCGGCGATGACGGCGCTTGTGGTTCTGACCACGAACGCGAGCCAAGCTCAGGGCACCGAGACGTACGAACAACCGCCGATCAGTTACTCCGCCACGCAACCACGCGACGCGCTGGCGCAGGTGCAAACCCGGTTGGCGGCGGGCAAGCTGAAATTGACCGGCAGCGGGAAGGAAATTGTGCAAAGCCTGTTGCGGGAACTGCACATCCCGGTCGAGAGCCAGTTGTTGGTCTTCTCCAAGACGAGCTTTCAGCGACCGCGCATTCGCCCGGACCATCCGCGGGCGCTTTATTTTTCGGACACCGGTTACGTGGGCTGGGTGCCCGGGGGGTTGGTGGAAATCACAACCATTGATCCGCAACTGGGGCCGATCTTTTACAGCTTTGATCCCAACGCCGACGCGCCGAAGTTTGTGCGGGACAACGAATGTCTGAGTTGTCATGGGGGCAACTTTGTGCGCGGCATTCCCGGCGTTTTTGTCCGCTCGGTCTTCACCGACGCGGAGGGGGAACCGCTGTTGCGCTTTGGCTCGGAGGTGGTGGATTTTCGCACGCCCTTCACGAATCGTTGGGCCGGGTGGTATGTGACGGGCAAACACGGAACGGCGTTGCACCGGGGCAATGTTCTGGCCCAGGACAAAAATGGCGAACTGGTGGTGGACTTGAAGCGCGGGGCCAACGTCGCGGACCTTTCCCATTTCTTTGAAACGAAGGTGTACCTCACGCCCGGCAGCGACATCGTGGCGCTGCTGGTTTTCGAGCACCAATTGGCCATGCAGAACACCCTCACCCGCGCCGCTCAGGACTGCCGTCGCATGCTGGCGTACCAAAAGAATCTGCAACACGACCTGAAAGAACCGGTGACCGAGGAACTGACCTACGACAGCGTCAAGCGCGTGTTCGAGGGCGCGACGAAGGATGTGGTTGACGATCTGCTTTTCAAGGACGAAGCCCACCTGCCTCAAGGCCTGGAAGGCGCAGCGGCCTTTCAGAGCGCGTTTCAAACCGGAGTACCCCGCGACCGCGAAGGCCACTCGCTCAAGGATTTCCATCTGCGCGGACATTTGTTTCAGAACCGCTGCAGTTATCTCATCTACTCGGAAAGTTTTCTTGCCTTGCCCGAAGCCTTGAAACACCGGGTGTATAGCCGGCTCATTCACGCGCTCCATCCAACAAATCCCGATCCGCAGTATGCCTACCTTGGCGGCGAAGAACGGGCTCGCATCTCCAGTATTCTCCAGCAAACGCATCCCGAGTTTCGCCAAGCGCTCGGACAGTAGCCCGACCGAAGTACGCCGGCGGTTGCAAGCTTTTGGCTTTGGAAGCGGCGCCGAACAGGAAACGAAGACTGTTCGTGACGACAATCTCTGAGCAAACTTTCCGGCAACGCCTTATCGTCAATGGACCGCCCCATCCAATAGAACAACTGTTGCCGGTGGATGTTGCCGGCGGGCTTGGTTTCTTTCCAGGTTTTCATGGCGTCAAACTAAACAGGGCTGAAAGCCCGTAATGTAACAGCTTGGCCTGAAGGGCCAAGAACCCGTGACAACATCACAGTCCCACCGGCCTGTAAGGCCGGAACTGCAACAAGTTGGTTGCATAAAATCTTACCCGACAACTTCCTCGTCTGGGTCGTGGAATACATCCCCGACGATGTCCGGTTGTCCGTCTGCCCGCCTCTTGAGTGCCTTCTGGAATTCCCTGACTGCGATTGTTTGTCGCTTGGTCAACTTGCTTGATTTGAGCTTGCCCAAAAGGCCTTCCAGTCGCGCAATGTCTGAGAACCGCTCAAGCAGTCCAAGCGTTATAGAATAACGAACTTTGTGCTCGTGCCCATACGAGTGAGATTCACCGAGGAGAGTGGAGATCAGCCAAAGCGCTTCTGCAGGAGCGCGGATTTGACCGTCCATCAGTAATTTGACTTCGCTTGGTGCTTCCCATGAACTCCACCTCAGGAGGATGATACGGAATTGCGGACTTTGCTGAAGGTTGGAATTTTTTACCGCCTCCCGGAACTTCTCGACACAGATCTTTTTGAGAACTTCAACGTCGGCTTCTTCGAGAAGAAATTCGTGCCCACTCGCTTCTCGATTTGCGACCCGGTCATCAAGGCTCACCAACTCGAAAGGCAGGGCGAGTCCAACGGCGCGTGATATAGCGTCGTGCAACACTTGAAATCGCTTCTTCTTGTCGGGCTCTCGTTTTAGTCCAAAGTAGCAAAGCCGCCATGCGACCGCATTCAGATCACGTTCAAAGAATCCGGGCTGGCGATCAGGAAGGCCGTCACTCATGTCGCATAAGGCTTGGATGAGCGAAGGCATGTTCTCTAGTGGTATGTTTGTTTTGTAGGCGTCCAAGCGATCAAAAGCGACCTTCAAGAGACCACGCTTCTTCAACGCTTCGCACGCGGCCACAAACCTGTTTGGGTCGGTCGTGATCGTTAGCAGACTATCGAGTTCGGTTTGCGACAGGTCATCGTCAGCAACCATCAGGGTAAAATACTTATCGAACAGGTCAGGGTGACAGACTCGGAGTTCTCGCAACCAGTCTTGGTGGTGGCGCGATACTTCATGCTTGCCACCGTAAGCAGACGAAAGCGGTGGAAACAGCATATTCAGAATCGCTCTTACCTTGTCTTGCGTATCTGGAGACGCCACGGAAACGACCTGCGATAGGGCTTGGTCAATCACCTCCTGCTTGATTTCTCCAAAAAGACTCGGCCCTTCGTAGCGGGTGAGAATCGTTCTCGCGCCGGGTAAACGCTCATAAACAGCAGGCTCAAAAATCCGCAAGGTTTCCAGTGCGATAAGGTCCACCGGGTTAACCTCAAAACTATTCTCAGTACGATGTTGCCGGATGTGGAAAGCAAACGACGAAAGAAACCGCTTCACATGTCTCAGATTTTGGAAATAACCAGAAATCCCGTCTGTAAAAATGTCGCTCCATCTGTGCTTGTCCCATCGTTTGTTTATCGCTTCCTCGTTAAGATGAGCGTTGAGACCAGCAAAAAGTGCCTTTTGAACCGCTGCGCGCGAGGCATGAGGAATGTGATAGCCGACTTGAACAATCTTCTCTAAAAACTCGCCACCCTTATTGCCGGAGATGGCATCTAATGCTTTGGTAACTACTCCTCGCTCAAACAAAAGCAGAAAGACAAGGCGTGGAAAATCTGCGTTAGCCTTCACGAGCTGAAACACCTGAAGAATCTCGTCAGGACTCAATCGGTCAATGTCGTCAATCACAACAAGAACCGGTTGAAGCAACTTGGCCATAAGTGCGCC
>CAYHFK010000137.1:0-12607 GCA_964355895.1 uncultured Bifidobacterium sp.
CTTACAGGGACGCATCCACATGCATCCCCTTTGTTTTCCCAACCCGCCTCACCCATCCGCCAACACCTTCAACTCTCAAAATCCAGTCCGATGTCCACGGCGCGCGCGGAATGAGTCAGCGCGCCAACGGAAATGAAATCCACCCCGGTCTGCGCGATGGTACGAACGGTTTTCAAATTTACTCCGCCACTGGCTTCGGTCTTGGCACGGCCAGCGACCAGCTTTACCGCCTGGCGCAATTGGGCGGGCGTCATGTTGTCGAGCAGTATAATATCCGCGTCAGCTTCGACCGCCTGCTTCACTTGCGCGAGGGTATCCGCTTCTACTTCGACTGGGAGCCGGGGAAATTTCTGGCGCGCGCGCTGCACGGCGGCCGCCACGGCATTGGGCTTTGCCTCCCGGAGCGCCGCCAGGTGGTTGTCCTTGATGAGCACCAGATCGTACAGGCCGAAGCGATGGTTGCGACCGCCGCCACAAGCCACGGCGTATTTCTCAAAGCGCCGCCAGCCCGGCGTGGTTTTGCGCGTATCGAGGATTTGCGCCTGCGTGCCTTTGATGGCAGCGACGTATTGCGCCGTGAGGGTGGCCACGCCGGAAAGCCGCTGGGCAAAATTCAGTGCGACCCGCTCGGCGCTGAGAATCGCGCGCGCCGATCCGGAGATCTGCAACAAACTCGCGCCGGCCTTCAAGCACTGGCCATCACGAGCGAAGCGTGTGATGCGTACCGCCGGAGAGAGTTGGCGAACGGCCGTCTCGGCGAAAGCGAGACCAGCGACGACCAACGGTTCGCGGGCACGTATAACCACCGTGAATCTAGCTGTCGACGGCACCGTGGCTTGGGATGTGACATCGCCGCGACCGATGTCCTCGGCCAGCGCGGCGCGAACGGCGGTGCGAATTTCTCGGGCGTTCAGCGGTTGCACGGTGCGAACATGGCGTCAACCCACCGTCGGGAAAAGGAAAAAGCTTCCCGGAGATCGGCGGGGCTGAGAGGATTTCCCCATGCGAACAAAGCTTTGCCTCCCGTGCCTGCTCCTGGCTGGTTTACTTTATGGGACATCAGCAACCTCCGCCCGGGCCGTCACCACGAATCTTCCACACCATTTGCAGTGGGAGAGCGCAATTCAAGTCTTTGAGACTTCCGACAAAACCAATCCGCCGCCGCGGAATGCCATCCTGCTGATTGGCAGTTCGAGCATCCGGCTTTGGAAGGACGCCCCCACTCAATTCCCGGAGCACCAACTCATCAATCGCGGTTTCGGCGGCTCTCACCTGGCTGACTCCGTGGCGTTCGTTGAGCGGATCGTGATTCCCTATCAACCGAAGCTGGTGTTGCTTTACGCGGGTGACAACGACATCGCCGCGGGCACATCGCCGGAACAGGTGTTGGCTGACTTCAAGGCGTTCGTGGCGAAAGTACATACGGCCCGGCCCGCAACGCTCATTGCTTACATCTCCATCAAGGCCAGTCCTTCGCGCAAAAAGTTCTTGGATCAGTTCAAGACGGCGAACCGGCTGATCCGGGAATTCATCGCAGGCCATCCCAAGCTTGTCTATGTGGACGTTTTCACACCCATGCTGGGCGCTGACGGTCAACCGCGCGCGGAATTGTTTGTCGGCGACCAACTGCACCTGAACGACGCCGGCTACAAACTGTGGGCTGGCATTGTAAAGCCGCTGCTGGAAAAGTAATTCCAACGCTGGAGGCCGGCTCCGGCGGCAGCAAATGAGCGGCGGCATTTTTATCTTCATCCTGGTAGCGGCGATCATCATCGCCGCGGCCGTACTTGGCGCGCGGGCGGCCAAAAAGCGGCGCGAGGAACTGGCCGTGCTGGCGGTGCGGCTGGGTTTGAATTACCGCGCAGACAACGATGGCTCACTGGCCGATCGGTTCGCGTTTCTCAATGCGCTGGCGCAAGGCAGCAATCGTTACGCATTCAACATTCTCTCGGGCACGTATCAGAGTCACGAGGTGCTGGTCTTTGATTATCATTACGAAACGCATTCCACCGATTCGAAAGGTCACCGGCAGACGCATCACCACTATTTCTCGTGCTTTATCCTCCTGCTCCCGCGGAGTTTTCCGGAGTTGCGCATTACGCGCGAAGGCTGGCTCGCAAAAATCGCGCAGGCGTTCGGCTTTGACGACATTGATCTCGAGTCGGCGGAGTTCTCGCGGGCATTTTGCGTGCGGTCAAAGGACAAACGATTCGCCTACGATGTCTGCCACGCCCAAATGATGGAATACCTGCTGGCCAATCGGGACTTGAGCATCGAAATCGAGGACCGCGCGCTGGCGCTGGCGTTTGGTACGCGGTTGTCGGCCGGTCAGATTGAATCGGATCTGCAGCGGCTGATCGCGATTCGCTCCCGTTTGCCGGACTATTTGTTTACCAAGGTCTGATTATGCTGCCCCTCGCCATCCTGGTCCTCATGCTCGCCCTCGTTCCAGTCGTCTGGTTCGTGGTGCAATACAACTCGCTCGTCGGTTTGCGCAATTTCATCGCCGAGTCGTGGAGCAACGTGGACACGGAACTGAAGCGCCGCTACGACCTCATCCCCAATCTGGTCGCCACGGTGAAAGGTTACGCGGCCCACGAGCGGGAAGTGCTGGAGCGCG
Organism: uncultured Bifidobacterium sp.; assembly: GCA_964355895.1. Lineage (GTDB taxonomy): Bacteria > Verrucomicrobiota > Verrucomicrobiia > Limisphaerales > JADLHS01 > JADLHS01. Next base: position 2,621 of record CAYHFK010000137.1, read on the forward strand.
TGGTGGAATTGCGCAATCGCTGCGCGGCGAACCACGGGCCAGTGGCAGATCAGGCGTCTGATGAAGGTCAGTTGGTGGCTGCGCTCAAACGCATGTTCGTGCTCGTGGAGAATTATCCCCAGCTCAAGGCGGACCAGAATTTCCTGAAGCTCCAGGACGAGCTGATTAATACCGAGAACCGCATCCAGGCCGCGCGGCGGTTTTACAATGGCAACGTGCGCGATTACCGGAACAAGTGCGAATCCTTCCCCAGCAATCTGGTCGCGGGAATGTTCAACTTTCCGCCGCACGATTTCTTCAGCGTGCCCCCGTCCGTGGCGGAAGTGCCGAACGTGGAATTTGGCAACGCCTGAGGCCGGGCGCCTCCCGGGTGGTCAATTCTGAAAAAAAATATCTTGTGTGCGGGCGCGGGGGTGCGTAAAAAACCGGCATGGCATTACATAATCTTCCTATTGGGCCGCAAAGCGGCTTCACCCGTCGTCAATTTCTTTACACCACCGCCATCGCCGGCGCGGCGGCTTTCAGCGGTTGCGCCACGCGCGGCCCGCGGCGCATTTCCGCCAACGACAAGCTGAACATCGGCGTCGTCGGCGCCGGCGGCAAAGGTTCCAGTGACACCGACCACTGCGCGGGCGAAAACATCGTGGCGCTGTGCGACGTGGACACCAACACGCTGGCGAGCCGGAAGGCAAAATACCCGAACGCGAAGACTTATCAGAATTGGCGCGAGATGCTGGCGAAGGAGAAATCCCTCGACGCGGTCATTGTCGCCACGCCCGATCACATGCACGCCATGGTGGCGGCCACGGCGATGCGGATGGGCAAACATGTCTATTGCCAGAAGCCGCTGGTGCAAACCGTTTACGAGGCGCGGTTGCTGCGCAAGCTGGCCAGGGAAAATGGCGTGGTCACGCAAATGGGCAATCAAGGCAGCGCGGAGGACGGGTTGCGCCGCGCGGTGGAAGTCGTGCAGGCCGGGTTGATCGGCTCGGTGCGCGAAGTTCACGTCTGGAGCAATCGTCCCGTCTGGCCGCAGGGCATGGATCGTCCGGCAGGCTCGGACCCCGTGCCGGAGAATTTGGACTGGGACTTGTGGCTCGGCCCGGCCAAATTGCGCCCGTTCAAGAAAGACGTTTACCACACGTTCAAATGGCGCGGCTGGCAGGATTTTGGCACCGGCGCGCTGGGCGACATGGCGTGTCACACGGCGAACATGCCGTTCCGCGCGCTCAAGCTCGGCTACCCGACCGAAGTCGAAGCCTCGTCTTCCGGCATCAATCAGGAGACCTACCCGCTCAAGTCGAAGATTCGTTTTGAATTTCCCGCGCGTGAAGGTCTCGTGCCCGTTTCGTTCTGGTGGTACGACGGCGGCAATCCGAAAGCCGACAATCCGTATGCCCACGACGGCAACAACAAACCGGCAAAGGAAGTCACCGCTGAAATCGAGGAGTTGACCGGTTCCGTACCCGGCAGCGGGTGCGTATTGATTGGCGACAAGGGAAAACTTTTTTCGCCGGACGACTACGGCGCGCGATTCTTCGTCAAGCTCAAGGGCGAAAAAGAATTGCTGGACGGCAAAGCCCATGAAGCGGTGAAGGCCATCCCGCAAACCATCCCGCGCAACGCCTTCCAAGGCGACGCGGACAAGCGCCACCACCTCGAATGGATCGCGGGGTGCAAGGGCGGCCCGACTCCCTACTCGAACTTCGACATCGCGGCGTACCTCACGGAAATCATCCTGCTCGGCTGTGTTGCGTTGCGCACGGGCAAGAAACTGGAATGGGACGGCCCGAACATGCGCGCCACCAATGCGCCCGAGGCCGCCCAATACGTCAAACGCACCAACCGCAAAGGCTGGGCGATTTAGACCCAAAGCTCGGGTCATTGCCGGTTTCAGTGTCCGCCAAGTTCGCCAAGGGGAAAAATTGCTTCGGCAACCCTTGGCGGACTTTCCGTTTTTCGGGGCGGTGCATTTGCATTTCGCTTTCAGAAGGTGGCGGCCTCGGTAAGCTATCGCCATGTCGGTACCAATCATCAGCATCGCGCAGATGCGCGACTGGGAACGCGCCACTTGGGCCACCGGCCAGACGGAAGCAGAAGTCATCCGCCGCGTCGGCCTGTGGGTGGCGCAACGGGCGCGGCAACTGACGCGCCCCAACGACTTGATTCTCCTGCTGGCCGGCAAAGGTCACAACGGCGATGACGTGCGCGCGGCGCAAGCGCAGCTCGCCGATCGGCGCGTCGCATTGCTGAACATCAATTCGCCCGCCGCCTGCCTGCCGCAACTCGAAGCAGAACTGGGGAACCATCCCGCCTTGATCATTGACGGCTTGCTGGGCATCGGACTGAATCGTCCGCTGGACGAAGATTGGCGCGCCTTCATTACACGCCTGAACGGCGCGCATCCCACCATCCTCGCGGTGGACGTGCCGTCGGGGCTGAATGCCGACACCGGCGAACCCCTTGGAGCAGCGGTTCAAGCGACGATCACGCTGACCGTCGGCGCACCCAAACCGGGGTTGTTGCGGTCCAGCGCGGGGACGTTCGTCGGTCGGCTCGAAGTGGCGGCGAACGTGGGCTTGATTCCGTGTCCCCATACTACCGAGTTGAACTGGACGTTGCCGGAGGACTTCCGCGGCTTTCCGCCCGCGCGACCCGTTGCGAGCCACAAGGGGAGTTTCGGTCATCTGGCCATCATCGCCGGCAGCGTGGGTTATCACGGCGCGGCGGTGCTGGCGGCGCGCGGCGCCCTACGCGCCCAACCCGGGCGGCTCACCGTGCTCACCCACGAGCCGGCCTATTGCCCGGTGGCGGCGCAATTGCAGTCGGCGATGGTCAACGCGTGGTCCCCCGCGACCCTTTTTCCCGGAGAATTTTCCGCCGTGCTCATTGGGCCGGGTCTGGCCGCGCCGGATTTGCCGGAAGAACTGCGGACCACGACACGCAAGTTGTGGCGCGATTCGTTGCTGCCGGTCATCGTGGACGCCAGCGCGTTGGACTGGTTGCCGCTGGATCCGGTGCCAGAAAATGCCATCCGCGTCCTCACGCCGCATCCGGGCGAAGCAGCGCGGCTGCTGAGGACGACGCCCGCGCACGTCCAGGAAAACCGTCCGTGCGCCGTGCGCGAAATCTCCAAGCGCTTCGGCAATTGCTGGGTGGTCCTCAAGGGCCATCAAACGCTGATTGGTCGCAGCATGAACGCACTTTTCGTGAACTCGTCGGGCAATCCGCACCTCGCGCAAGGCGGGAGCGGAGACCTGCTGGCCGGGTTCATCGCGGGTCTGCTGGCACAACCGGCGTTGGCGGCGGACGTGGGGCGGACGTTGCGCTATGCCGTCTGGCAACACGGCGCGGCGGCGGACGGCTTGTCGGCGCAACAGCGCAACTGGACGGTGGAAGATTTGGCGGACGACCTGGGTAACGTGAACTAGCGCGCGGTCAGTGGGTTTTTACTTCCTTTGCCCGCGCGCATCTGCTACGAAAAACGTAAGTGCGAAATTGCAAATTGATGACGGTTGGTCTGTGGCTCTGCGTGTGGTTCGTTGCCAGCGTGCGGGCGGCGACGTTTGAGTACGCGGACGGAACGAAGGTCGAGGGCGAAATCGTCCAGGGCGGGAGCAAACCGGAGTTTCTTCAAATCCGCGTCGAGGGCAGCCGCTATGAAAAAATCGCGTGGGACAAACTATCGCAGACCACGCTCAAGGACTTGGCCGGTGACCCAAAACTTAAGCTCGAACCCTTCATCCAGCCGTACCTCGAAGGGCTGGAAGATGCGGCGATCAAGAAGACCGAAGTCGTCATCAAGCCCGTGCCGCGCCTCGAACGCCCCGTGAAGGGTTCCCTGCTCGGCGCGCTGTTTGGTTCCTCCGTGGGCCTGATCGCCCTGCTGCTGCTGTACGCGGCGAACATTTACGCCGGCTACGAAATCTCCGTCATTCGCGCCTATCCCGCGGGGATGGTGTGCGGTATCGCGGCCGTCGCCCCCATCATTGGTCCGGTGGTCTTTCTTTGTCTGCCCACGAAAATGAAAGCCATCGAGGAAGAAGTCATCCCGGCGGCGGCCCCGGCGGCGGCGGATGCCGAAGCCGCCCCAACCACTGCCCACGGGGGATTGTCCCTGGCGCACACGGAAGCCCCCGCCGCCAGCGCGGTGCCCGAGACGCAGGTGTTCAAGCGTGGCCAGTTCACCTTCAATCGCCGGTTCATCGAAACGAAATTCTCCGGCTTCTTCGGCATGGTCCGCCGGGACGCGGAGAAGAACCAGGTGCTGCTCATCAAGTCCGCGCGCGGCGAGTTCATCGTCACCCGGATCTCGCGGATTGCGAGCAACGACCTGCACGTGGACGTTCACCGGGCCGGCGCTTCACAAGAAGTGCAAATTCCGTTCAGCGAAATTCTGGAAATTCAAATCAAGCCCCGGGAAACTTGAAATCAACCCGCCGTCGGCCTCGCATCGCGCTATGAAATACAAAACCATTCTCCTCTTCGGCGCGCCGGGTGCCGGCAAGGGCACGCAGGGAAAAATCCTGGGCACCATCCCGAACTTTTTCCATTGCGCGTGCGGCGACGTCTTCCGGTCCTTGAGCGCCTCGAACCCGCTCGCCCGGGTGTTCATTGATTACACCAGCCGCGGCCAGTTGGTGCCCGACCAGCCGACCGTGAAATTATGGCGGCAATACATCCGCCGCGAGCGCGCGGGCCGCTTTAATCCGGCCACCGACACGCTGGTGCTCGACGGCATTCCGCGCAACCTCCACCAGGCCCAGATGCTCGCGGAGGCGCTCGACGTGAAGGCGGTTTTTTATCTGCACTGCACGAATTTCGACTCGCTCGTCCATCGGCTTCAGCGCCGGGCCCTGAAAGAAAACCGGCTCGACGACGCGAATCTCGACGTGATCCGCCAGCGGTTGAAAGTTTACGATCAGGAAACCAAGCCGGTGCTGAATTTCTACGGTCCGAAGCTTGTGCATCGCATCAACTCCACCCAAACGCCCACCAAAGTGCTGTGCGACATCCTGCGCCACCTGGAGAAGGCGCAAGTTACGCCGCGCGGCTGAGGGCGGCGACGCTTTTGGGCTTTAGCCGCGCGCCGTTTTCGGCTTGGCTCTGGCATGGCTGCACTGCAAATCATCTTCATGGGAACGCCCGAACTGGCCGCCACCAGTCTCGCCGCGCTGCTGCGGGAACCTACCTTTCAAATGCTCGCCGCCGTCACGCAACCGGACCGGCCCAAGGGCCGCGAGCTCAAACTCCAACCCTCGCCCGTGAAGCAACTCGCCGTGACCGCTGGTTTGCCGGTGCTGCAACCGGAGAAAGCACGGGATGAAAAATTCGTTGCCGAACTGCGCGCCTTAGCGCCCGACCTCATCGCCGTGGCCGCGTTTGGACAGATTTTGCCAATGGCTATTCTGGAGTTACCGCGCTTCGGTTGTCTGAATGTTCACACGTCATTGCTGCCGAAGTATCGCGGCGCCGCCCCGATCCAGTGGGCGATTCTCAATGGCGACGCCGAAACCGGCGTCACAATCATGAAAATGGACGTGGGCCTCGACACCGGCGACATCCTCGCCCAACGCGCAACGCCGATCCGCGACGAGGACAACGCCGCCACGCTCCATGACCGGCTCGCGCAACTCGGCGCGGAACTGCTCGTGCAAACCATCCCGGACTACGTCGCCGGAAAAATCCTGCCGCAGCCCCAGGATGCCGCGCGCGCAACTCATGTGGGGAAAATCAAGAAGGAGGATGGGCGGATTGACTGGCAGCAGCCGGCCCGCGCGATCTGGAATCGCATCCGGGCCTTCACCCCGTGGCCGGGCGCGTTCACGGTTCTGCCTGGGACACCGCACTCGCAGCTTCTGAAAATCTGGGGCGCCGAAATTGTTTCCCAGCCCGGAGCGCCGGGCGAAATCCTTCAGGCCGAGAAGAGCGGGATTATCATCGGCTGCGGCCAAGACGCGCTGCGCGTCACGGCCTTGCAACGTGAAGGCGGCCGGCGCATGAGCGCGGCGGATTTTCTTGCCGGGCATCCGCTGAAGGCAGGGCAAATTCTTTCGTAGCCGCCGACGTAAGGAGGCTCACTTCGACTTGAAACTCGGAACGTGAAACCCGGAACAGGAAGTCGGAGCCTCCTTACGTCGGCGGCTATGAAAGCTTGGAATGCGCCGCCATGAATCGTTCCACTCGCTTTGGATCAACCGCGCCCGACCAGTGTCCGCCTTGCTTGAACTCCGAGCCGACGATGAACCCATCCGCCGTGATGGCGTGGGCACTGTGTTTCTTTTTCACGTCCGCCCAGACCTGCACGGACTCCGCGCCAATAACGCGGCGATAGCGTAACAACTCCGGCGGCGATGATCTTGTCCAGTTCCTCGCGCAATCGCGAGAGCGAGTCGCCGAAGAAGAAGCGCAATTCGCCTTCCGTCTCCTGGATGTGTTCGGCGGCGCGCGGCGCATCACGAGCGGCAGCAGCGCGGGGGCGAACGGCTTGACCAGATAATCCAGCGCGCCGAACCGCATCGCCTCCACCGCGCCCTCGACTCCGCCCTGCGCGGTCATTTTACCACCACCCCGGTGGTCGGCGGGATGGTGCCCGCCCGCAACAGGTCCAAGCGCGGCGCGGCAGACGGCGTCTGCCCCAACGGCGGACCGCGCGCCAATTGCCCGGGACTTGGTCAAGGCAAGGGGCAGGGCAAAGCCAATGGACAGTGCGCACGGCAGGGCTTGCGCGATGGCACCGGCCCGCGGGCCGGCACCGGCAACTGTCCGGTGAACGGCGCGGCCCAAACCCAGAAATAGCCGGTGGAGCTCAGGCACACTTCGGGTGGCGACAACCCCACCCGAATTCGGCTCGAACCCGAAAACCGATCCTGAACCGCTCATCAGCGCTGATAAACGCTAACGAAGGAAGGGCGGCGCTGGAATCACTCAATGCCGACATTTCCGGTGTCTTGCGTCCAATCCCTCTTGAATTAGCGGCGATTAGCGAAGATTAGCGGTTTTGACTGCCGGGTCAGGCTTGAAGCGGGTTTCGATCAGCCAGAACACCACCGCAGCGATGGCGGAGAGAATCACAAACCAACCCCAGTCCGGCACGCCGGTCACCTCCGGGAGGCGAACCTTGCCGAGCGCGGCGACCTTTTGAATGTTTGCCTCCACCCAGGTGAAACTCAGCGCGTAGAGCACGCCGCCGGCCAGCATCCCGAAGAAACCGGTCAGCGCATGGAGACTGCCCGTGGCCATGGCTGCCACGCCGGTGCCCGGACAATAACCGTAGAACACCATGCCGACGCCGAAGAGCGCCGCACCCAGCGACACGCCGAGCATGTTGGCGGGCTTGATATGGTATTGCGCGTGGCCCACATCCTTCAGCAGCAGCACGCCGATGCCGCCGACGATGATCGCGGTGAACATGATCTTGAGGACGGTGAAATCTTTGAGCCGAAACTGGTTCACGATCACGTTGTAATTGGCGACGCCGCCGCGATGCAGCAAGACGCCGAAGACGATGCCCATGGGAATTGCCAGCCACCGGGCGGTTTCAGCAGAGACAGGAAAATGCATAATTCAGAATGGTGGGTTTACTTGGATGCGCCCGCACGTTTGCGGAAGAGAACCAGCGCCGTCAGGATGCCGGACCCGAACATCGTCAGGAAGAAGGTCCAACTACTGAGCGCCAACTGGAGTGAACCGCTGATGCCGTGCCCGCTCGTGCAACCGCCGGCCATGCGCGCGCCGAACATGATGATGACCCCGCCGAGGAAAGCCGCCACCAGCCGCTTGGGGGTTGAATTGCCGAATTGCTGCGACCACGTCGCGGGGACTTTCTCCCACCGAAACGTGCGGCTGGCGATGACACTCAGCAGGCTGCCCAGAAATGTGCCGACCAGGAACAACATGCCGCCGTCCCACTTGAATGGAGTTTTGGCCCAGTAGGCGTTCTGTGCCACGCCCTCGCTGCCCATGATCGGGAGCGCGCAAACACTGGAGGCGGAGGAAAGCGCGGTGGAAATGCCGAGCGGCTGGTTAACGAGGCCGAACGCAAACCAGCTCAGCACGCCGATGCCGATGCCGACGAGGTAAGGATTCCAGCGGGCTTTGGCTTCGGCGCGGTCGTCGCCGCCGCCGGCCCCGGATGTGCAGTTTGGTTCTTTCATAGCTTCGTTGCCGCTTACTGAGCCGCGGCAGGGCGAAAAGTTACACAACCCCTGGATTTGGAGCAGCTCGCGTCAACCATCCCGGAGCAACCCATCCTCCATTTCGTAAGTCCGGTCGAAGACATCCAGTGAACGATGATCATGCGTCACCACGATCACCGCCGACCCGCGCTCATGGGCGACTTTGCGGAACAACTCCATCACCTGCCGCCCGCGATGGCTGTCGAGCGCGGCGGTCGGTTCGTCGGCGAGGATGAGGCTGGGCTGGTTCGCGAGCGCGCGGGCCACAGCGACGCGCTGCTGCTGTCCGCCGGAAAGGGCATCGGGAAGATTTTGCGCGCGGTCGGCGACGCCGAGGTAATCAAGCAGCTCCAGCGCGCGTTTGCGCGCGGCGCGAGGCGACGCGTCGTTGATTTCCAGCGCCACTTGCACGTTCTCGACTGCATTGAGGAACGGAATCAGGTTTGCCTTTTGGAAAACAAAGCCGAGATGGCGACGGCGGAACTCCCGCAAGTCCACCTTGGCCTGGTCGGCGTCCATGACCCACTCGCCACCAATGTGGATGCGGCCGGACGTGGGCGGATTGATGAGGCCGATGGCGGTGAGCAGCGTGGACTTGCCCGCACCGCTCGGGCCCAGCAGCGCGATGACTTCCCCGCGCGCCACACGCAGCGAGACGTCGCGCATGGCCACGACTTCGGTGTTGCCCGCGCCGTAAATTTTCGTGAGGCCAATGGCCTCGACAGCGGCGGTGTTGTTGTCGGCGGGATTCATTCGAGAGAGTAGCGCCGACTTCCAAGTCTGCTGTGTCGCGGGTTTCCAAACCCGCATGGCCTCCGCTCGGCCACCGCGCCCAGGCAATTCCACGCCTCGCCGATTTGGAAATCGGCGACACAGCAGGTTTGGAAACCTGCGCTACGGTGCGCGCCGACTACCTTGCAATTTTTTCGCGTTGCGGGTTTCACAGGCTTTGAATGGTTGTTCATCACGATAAAACCTTGTTCGGCTCGACGCGCATCGCCTTCCAGATGCCGAGCAGGCTCGCCAGCACGGAAATGGCCACGACCACCAGCGCCAGTCCCCACAAGTCCTCGGCGGCGATGAGCACGCGTCGGGGAAATTTCGGGAAGACCCATTGCCCCAGCAAATACGCGATGCCGTAGCCGATGATCCCCAGCAACAGCGCCTGCTGGAGAATCAACCCCACGATCATGGAATTGCGAGCGCCCATCAGCTTGAGCAGGGCGATGTCGTGAATCTTGTCGAGGGTGAGCGTGTAGAGGATCAGCGCCATGATAATCGTCGAGATGATGATGAGCAGGACGCGGAACAGGCCGATCTGCCGCCGCGCCTTGTCAATCATTCCATAGACCAGCAGCTCGTGTTGACCGGCTTGGGTATGCACGGAAACATCCGGCCAGGCCGAGATCGTTTCCGCCACCGCCAGCGGATCAATGCCCTCGGCCAGCCGAACCGTGATCGCGCTCACCATCGCCGGACCGAGGGCCGGAATGCCCGCGACCGGACCGCCGCCCCGCTCCAGCAGCAGCGGTTGCACGCGGCCGACATCTTGCGCGGCCCCGCGGCGCACCCGGGCGGCTCGCTCCATGCGCAACGCCTCGCCCGGGAGATCGAACTGAACAGCCTGCGCGTCGTGAACCGTGAAAAAGGCGATCCCGTCGCCGCCCGACGAAACCATCCCCTTGGCAATCCCGACGACGGTGTAAGTATCCTTGCCCAGCTTGAGTTGTTCGCCCAAGTCGAGTCCCAACGATTGATCCGCGATCATTTCGTAGTGGGCTTGTCCGAGCGGACGGCCCGCCGCCAAGGG
>CAYHFK010000138.1:0-1279 GCA_964355895.1 uncultured Bifidobacterium sp.
GGGTGATGCAAGTGCTTACGCGGCGCACGAAGAACAACCCCGTGCTCATCGGCGAACCGGGCGTTGGCAAGACGGCAATTGCCGAAGGCTTGGCGCGGCGCATCGTGAGCGGGGACATTCCCGAATCTCTCAAGAACAAGCGGCTCGTGGCGATGGATTTGAGCGCGATGATCGCGGGTGCGAAGTATCGCGGGGAGTTTGAGGATCGGCTCAAGGCGTTTCTTAAGGAGATTGTTTCCAGCGAGGGCAAGATCATCCTCTTCATTGATGAGTTGCACACGTTGGTCGGCGCCGGCGCGGCGGAAGGCGCGACGGACGCGGCGAACATCATGAAACCGCAGCTCGCGCGCGGTGAATTGCGCTGTGTGGGTGCGACGACGCTCGATGAGTATCGCAAGCACATCGAGAAAGACCCGGCGTTGGAGCGGCGCTTCCAGCCGGTGCAAGTGGCCGAGCCGACGGTCGAGGCGACCATCGCGATTTTGCGCGGGCTGAAGGAGCGCTACGAAGTGCATCACGGCGTGCGCATTCAAGATGCGGCGCTCGTGGCCGCTGCGATGTTGTCGCATCGCTACATCACGGATCGGTTTCTGCCGGACAAGGCGATTGACCTCGTGGACGAAGCGGCGTCGCGCATCAAGATGGAGCTAGACTCCAAGCCGACGGAACTGGACCAGCTTGACCGGCAAATATTGCAGTTGGAAATCGAACGGATGTCGCTCGCGAAGGAAAAGGATTCGGCGAGCAAAGAGCGGTTGAAGCGCATTGAACAAGACCTCGCGAACTTGAAGGAGAAATCCAAGGCCCTTACGGCACAATGGCAGAATGAGAAAACCGCTGTCAATGCCGTCAGCATCGTTCAGCAACAACTCGAACAAGCGAAGATCGAATTGGAGAAAGCCCAACGCGCCGGTGATCTAACGAAGTCAGCGGAGCTTCAGTACGGCCGCATCCCGGACTTGGAGAAGAAACTTGCGACCATAGAAAGTAGGGCAGGCGTCTCGCCTGCCCATTCCGAGGAAGAGGACAGGCGAGACGCCCGTCCTACTTTACTCCGCCAGGAAGTCACGGACGAAGACATCGCCCGCGTGGTGGCGGCGTGGACCCACATTCCGGTTTCACGGATGCTCGAAGGCGAACGCGAGAAGTTGCTCAAGATGGAGGAGCGTTTGGGCCAGCGTGTCATCGGGCAGAAGCAGGCGGTGGTCGCCGTGTCCAATGCCGTGCGCCGTTCGCGCAGCGGCCTGCAAGATCCGAATCGTCCCATCGGTTCGTTCAT
>CAYHFK010000138.1:1289-12597 GCA_964355895.1 uncultured Bifidobacterium sp.
CGACCTGCGCAAGCGGGTGATTGGCCAGGAAGAGCCTCTGGTCGCCGTGGCCAACGCGGTCCGTCGCGCTCGCGCCGGCTTGCAGGACCCGAACCGGCCGATCGGCAGCTTCCTGTTCCTCGGCCCGACCGGTGTCGGCAAGACCGAGACCTGCAAGGCGCTGGCGGAATTTCTCTTCGACGACGAGCAGGCGATGGTGCGCATCGACATGAGCGAATACATGGAGAAACACACCGTCGCGCGGCTCATCGGCGCGCCGCCCGGTTACGTCGGTTACGAGGAAGGCGGGCAACTCAGCGAAGCCGTGCGCCGCAAACCGTATTCCGTGATCCTATTCGACGAGATCGAGAAGGCGCATCACGACGTGTTCAACGTGCTGTTGCAAGTGCTCGACGATGGCCGGCTCACCGACGGTCAGGGGCGCACCGTGGATTTCAAAAACACCATCGTCATCATGACCAGCAACCTCGGCTCGCTGATCATCCAGGAATACTTTGACACTGGTAGGAGCCGACGTGAGGAGGCTCTAACTTCCGGTGGGAAATCCAGTCAGAGACTCGTCACCTCGTCTCCTACGGAAGAAATGGAGAAGAAGGTGCTGGCCGAGCTTAAAAAACATTTCCGCCCGGAATTCCTGAATCGCGTGGACGACGTGATCATCTTCCAAAGCCTCGACGAAAGCGAACTGGCGCGCATCGTGGACATACAACTCGGACGATTGGAGCAGCGGCTCGCGCAACAAAACCTCACGCTCGACGTGGACGCCGCCGCGAAAAAGCTGCTCGCCAGCGAGGGCTACGACCCGCAATTCGGCGCGCGCCCGCTCAAACGCGCGATTCAGGAACACCTGCTCGACCCGCTCGCGACGAAGCTGTTAGCGGGCGAATTCAAGCCCGGTGAGAAGATCAAAGTCAGTGCGAATGGGGGTAGCCTCACCTTCAAGTCCAAATGATTTGAACCGCAGAGACGCAAAGGCGCGGAAGTGCGGGCAAACCACCAATGGACACGAAGCGCACGGATCTGCGCACACTCGCTGAATACGACCATCTTGATTACTGAGCCTTGATACGGAAAAACCTGTTTTCTCCCGGAACCACGTTCACTGTTTGCGGCGGGGCGGAGGCGGGGACCATTTCCGTCCAGGGCCCGGACACGCTGGGCGACCACTCCAGTTTGCCGCTGCCAGTCCAGTTGAGAATAAGCTGATTCCCTGACAGGGTTGGCGGCAGGAATTCTGGTGGCAACAGCTCACAGGTAGTCACTCCCGAGTTGTCCGTCCCGGGCGTCCCTTTGTTCTCCAAGGTTCCATAAGTTGTGGTCTGCAACGCCCAGGAGTTGACCGGTCCCTGGCAGTAATCCAGCGCCATGCCAGTAGCCACTCCCTGCGTGGGCGAGTCGCCGGCAATGCTAACAATCGCATGCGGTGTGTTGCGATGGCTTCCGTACCCGATCGAGTGGATCACCGTGCCTCCCGCCAGAAGGATGATCTCATCGCCGCTGTTGCCGAGGGTAAAATTAGTCCCGTAGGCGTAGTCCACAGGCGTGCCGCTATTCGTCGAGGTCGAGGTTGAGCCGCCCAGAACCAAGTAATCCTTGGCTGGAACGATCACCGGGCCGGTTCCGCCAATCGTGTGGCTGTCGGTGTCGTTGTCGGCGATCGTCCAGCCGGTGATGTCAATGTCGTGATCGGTCGTGTTGTAGATTTCGAACCACTCCTTGTTGTCGTCCGGGCCCGCGGTGTCAGCGAAGAACTCGGTGATGATGATGTCCCCGGTGATAGCGCTGGTGGTCACTTTGGGGATGAACTGGACTGGATCGGACCAATGCCCCCAGCGCCCCGTGTTGTCCTTCATCCGGACCCGCACCCGGTAGGCGTGACCCACTCCGACCACGCCTGGAGGGATGCGGATCTCGTTGGTGAAAGTCGTGGTCTCTTCCGAGGTCCAGGTGGCCTTCCACTCATAGAGTGGATCCGCGTCAGGGTTGTACGCGGGGGCGGTCGGGTCGGTCACCTCTGCGACCCTCCATTTCAGCGCGCCGAAAGTCCCAGCTCCTTGCGGATCGGAGAAGGCCGAGGTCACAAAAACGAGGTCGTTGATTGGGAAATCGTTGGTATGCTTGGCGGTGACCGTTGGCTTGTTGGGGATATTGGTCGCATCGCCGCCATAGTTGGCCCGGTTCTCCAGTTCCACCGCGCGTCCACCCGGGGCGACCATGGAGGTAAGGGGCCGGTCAAGCACCGGCCAATTCGTCCCGCCAATAAAAGCGAATTTCTTCATGTCTGTCACGATGGCTTCTAGGGAACCAAAATCGCTCTTGGCAGTTCCCGTCAGCGGATGGTCTTTCCAACGGTCGCGGTCGGCCGGTACAAAGTTCGTGATGACCGCCGCGAAACGGTCGATGATCGGATTAAGGGTTTCCTCATTCCAGACCAGATCACAGAATTCACGCAGGGTGTTGCGATAGCTCAGATACAGATTCGTCTTTACGTTCACACCACCCGTGTAGTTGAGCGCGGCCCTGCCATCGGTGACCGTGGGATCAATCACCGCAACCAGGGCCATGTCCCACCCCTGGTGGGCGCCGTTGGGTCCCCAGCTCTGCTCGGTATCCCAGGGAAGGTGCCAGAGCATCCCATAGGCGCTTCCCGCGGTAGGTTTGAAGTACCAGGCCATATTCTTTCCCGCGTCGGTATCCACGGGCGCGATGCGGTTCTCCTGCTCGGGGTACATGCCGAGATCGTAATGGCGGATCGCCTGTTGGACTGTCTCGTAGAGGTACCACTGGTCGTAGTCCACGTAGGTCTTAAGCCAAATCTCACTCTTGCTGTGGTGCAGGTTCGCCACGATGTTGGTGTAATCCTCGGCGTTGGAAACCGCATCGGGTGCCTGGTAGCGTTCCTCTTCCAGGCCGCGGGTTTCCCCATCCTTGAGTTTGTAGAGATTGCCCTTGGCCATTCCATGGGCTTCCAGGAAGCGCGAATCATAGTCCTCCATGGCCAGCGCCATGCCCCAGAAATCGCCGTTGTACTGGCCACCGGCGCCGGTGGGGGACTCCTCAACGCCATCGATGACGCGGAAATGGAAGGTATGAACGAAAGGCGCGTGGACACCCACCAGGTTGAACAGGAAGTAATTCATGGTCTCCGCCAATCCATAGTTGCCATCGTCCCGCGGTCCGAACATTTTGCAGGTGTTCAGGGTGCGCCATTCGGTTGGATACTCGCGGCCCTTCTGATCGCGGGCTTTCAAGTAGTGTCCCTCGTTGAAACGGAAGCGCATGTTGCGTTTGTTTCGGAGCTGATAGCGCTGGTTGTAGCCGCGCAGACGGTAGTGGATGTGGTCATAGACCACCCCATCGTAAACAAAAGCCCCTTCCCAGTTGAAACAGTCTCTCGCCGCGATACTGGTCCTCGGGATCTGGAGACTCGAGTCATACGCGATGCACTCGGTAAGGTCCGGCGCACGGGTAATCAGCATGTAAACCGGCAGCGAGGTTATGACGGCCGAGCTGTAGGCGTATCCCAGGCCTTCGGGCCGAACTGTCCGGTCGGTCGGGACATAGGGGGGGACACCATCGTAGACAAAGCAGGCGAAGTTCAGGGATGGATCATCGGTATAGGGCACCCGCACCGATGAGGTGGGAGTGTCCGCATCCTCGGCCACAATGCGGTAACGCACCAGGGTCCGGTTGGCCTGCCCCGGGATCGTGCCCGTGAAAATCGCGTCGCCGGATATCAGATCCGCTCCCGAGGCGTCATCGGCCATGGTCACCTCGGTCCAATTCGTGGCGTCCTCGAAGACTGGGTTGGGGGTTCTGGCCAGAGTGGGTGTCGCCAGAAGCTGGTTGTGAGTCAGCGGGAGCTCCGAGGGAATGAAGTCGTCCGGGCGGACGATCTGGTAAAGAACCCTCACAGACAGGACACCTTCCGGATCGGTCACCTTGGCGGTGATGACGATCGGCTCGTTGGACTTGGGCTGTTTTGGGGTGTGGTTTGCCTGACGGATCGCGGGGGGGGACAGAGCGGAATAGACCGCATTGGTTGCTCCGGGCGTCGGATCCGCGGCGCGCCAGCTTCCTCCCAGGTCGTTGTCGAGCGATGGGTTAATCAGTGACATCGATTTTCCCTGGCCCGCGCTGCCCAGCGGCCAAGGGAACTTGGCTTGGTAATCGACTTCATCCCGAAGAGGCCCGAAGCCATCGCGAAGCTCAAGGCGCTCCCCTTCGTTGGAGAGCTTCCCCTCGTAAGGACCCATCGCGAAAACGGTGTACTCCGCGAAGATGGCATCGGGATCCTCGGCGATGACAAGGAATCCCCCGGCGGCGAGTTGAGTCCCATTCGGGAACGCGAAATTGACCGCATTGGCAAGCGACCATCCCGACAGGTCGACTCCTTCCTGGCCTGGATTCCAGATCTCGATGAACTCGGTCTTGAGCGTGTTATCGCCCGGGTCATAATGAATCTCATTGATGACCACCTCTGCTGCTACCGCGGCGGCGGAGAGGAACGTCAGGAGGAGGAGGCAGACTAGGCGAGAGGTCATTCGGGATTTTCCATTTGATTTTTTGCCCACAGCCAGCGGGGGCTGTTTTCCAGAATTTTGACTCGCCTCCGTATTGGGTGCAAGTGTCTTTCGTCGTCTTTCAGTTTCCATCCTCCGTTTTTCCTGTTCCAAGATTCACATCCTTATAATACATGTTTTGTCCCAAAACAGAATTATACGATCGCGAAAGTTAACGCGTGCGCATCAGGGACATCTAATTGGGGATTTTCCAGCAACGCTTCGCGCAGCGGCAACTCAACCTTGCGGTGAACGCCGTCGCAAAGGAGTTGCTGGCCAGCGAAGGCTACGACCCGCAATCCGGCGCGCGTCCGCTCAAGCGCGCGATTCAAGAACACCTGCTCGACCCGCTCGCGACGAAGCTGCTGGCGGGTGAATTCAAGCCGGGCGATCGGATTAAAGTCACTAGCAACAGCGATGGTTTGGTGTTCAAAGCGAAATAATGCATGCGATCCCGCCGGGCCATTCGCAGCTTGAAAGAACCGCTGGCGACTGCTAATGTCCTCGCATGGTGCTGGAACTAAAATTGGACTTGTCTGAAAGCCTCGCGCTGGAAGCCAAGAACAAAGGCTTGCTCGAAGCGCCTGCCGTCGAGCGCATGTTGCGCGCCGAATTGAAGCGCAATCGAGGGGATCAGTTGTTTGCCGCCGCCGACCGTCTGGCCTCACAGAATTTGCCATCGCTGACCGAGGCGGAAGTCGAAACGGAAATCCAGGCCGCCCGAACCCAGCGACGCGCCACCGATGCGAGTCGTCGCTGACACCAACGTCGTTGTCTCCGGCTTGCTTTGGCACGGGCCATCCCGCGAACTCCTCAATCTAGCGCGACATGGGACAGTGGAACTGTTTACCAGCGGCACGCTGCTGGCCGAACTGGAAGAAGTTTTGCAACGCGAGAAATTCCTCAAACGACTGACCGCTGCCCAGATTCAACCGCACGATTTGGTCACCGGTTATGCGGCGCTCGCCACCGTCGTCCAACCGGCGCAGATTGCGCCCGTTGTTCTCCGCGACCCCGATGACGACGCAGTAATCGCCTGCGCTGTGGCCGCCGCCGCGGTAACCATCATATCAGGCGACAATGATCTGCTGGCACTCAAGAAGCACCAAGAAATCGAGATCGTGAAAGTCGCGGAGTTCATTGCGCGAATTCGGGGAGATTAGTTTTGCTCGCCAGCGAAGGCTACGACCCGCAGTTCGGTGCGCGCCCGCTCAAACGCGCGATTCAGGAACACCTGCTCGACCCGCTCGCGACGAAGCTACTCGCCGGCGAATTCAAACCAGGCGAAGCTATTAAAGTGTCCGCCAAGAACGAGCAGTTGATTTTCGCGAAGAAGTAGGCCGCAGAGCGGCGGTTTGTCGGGGACAAGCCTTGACTGGCAAATTCTGCTGCGGTTCGAGTCCCGGAAGCCGAAGCTCGCAGCGCACGGCGCGGCGGGAGAACTCTGTTTCGGCAATGTGACTGAAGATTCACAACTTGACGTCACATGAGGGTTTCAAGCAGCTTTCGCCACATGAAATCGAAGCAGAAGGGACTGTTCGCAGATCTCAATCCCCGCAAGATCGAAGAACTCGTGGACGAAGTCCGACCTGGCGACGGCATTGATCCCCGCGAAGAAGCCAAGCAGCTCCGGCGCGAGCGACGGGAAGAGCGTGCCGGAAAAGGACACGGGGTTCACAAGCAGGAGCAATTTCACTCGCAAGTGCAGACGGCCATCGAATCCGCGCTTCAGACCGCTTCTTCGCCGATTCTCAACCGGCTGGGCGTGCGGGAAGTCGTGTCCCAGGGCGGCTCGTTGGTGGTGGTGCTCGCGCCAATGGAGGATGCCGAACCCGTGGACATTGCGGAAGCGAACCGGGCCATCGAGGGCGCTGCTTCCATGTTGCGCCGCGAACTGGCGGCGGAAATCACCCGGAAGGATACGCCGAATCTCTCGTTCGTGGTGCTTCCCGCCGGCGCGCGGAAAGTGGACGAGTGAACACCGGAGCGCCGGCGGACGGCGACAAAGTCAGGCAGTGGCTGGTGGAGGCGCGGCTCGCGCCGAAAGTCCAAGCGAACATTGACCGGCTCGCGAGTTCGGAGGATGTCCGACTCGTGGTGGTGCTGCCGGACGTTCACCTGGGGAAGTTGATCAACAATGGCTGTGTGGCGGCCACCGTTGACCTAGTCTATCCGCAGGCGGTCGGTGGCGACATCGGGTGCGGGTTTTCTGCGCTGGGCTTCAATGGCACGGCAGAATTCCTCACGGACGATTACAACGCACAGAAACTCATTCGCCAACTTTACCAGCAGGTGCCGGCCCTCAAGCAGCGGACGGCGCAGATGCTGCCAGCAAAACTGACCGATTGGGCCTTGAGCGATGATTCGCTCGTCAAGGCCAGCCGACGGGATGGCGCGTTCCAATTGGGCACACTGGGCTGCGGCAATCATTTCGTTGAATTCCAACAGGACGACGCGGGAACGCTCTGGCTCATGGTGCATAGCGGTTCGCGCGCGATGGGACAGGTCATCACAGAGTTTCATCTGGCCCGCGCAACGGCTTCCGGCACCGGACTGAAGCACCTCGATACCCGCGCCGCCGCCGGCCAAGCCTACCTCAACGACATGGCTTGGGCAGTGGAGTACGCCACCCTCAACCGGTTGGCGATCCTCGCACGACTGGTTGAGCTATTGGAGGCGGCTTTTGGGATCACGGCGAGAGAGGAGTCCTACATCAATTCACCCCACAACTTCGCGCGCCGCGAACAGCATTTCGGCGAGGAGTTTATCGTCCATCGCAAGAGCGCCAACTCAGCGAGCCAGGGTGAAGTAAATTTGATCGCCGGTTCGATGGGCAGCCCAAGCTATGTGGTCCACGGACTGGGTGAGGAGCGATCCCTGTGCTCCAGTTCGCACGGGGCTGGGCGATTGATGTCCCGGACGGAAGCCCGGCAGCGAATCCGCCCCGCCGACTTCAAACGGCAGCTCGGCGCGGTGAAACATGACACCCGCCATCTGCACGAACTCTGTGATGAAGCTCCCGCCGCGTACCGGGACATTCGTGAAGTCATGAAGGCCCAACGCGACTTGGTGCGGCAGCACGCCCGACTCGCGCCCGTCTTGAATTTCAAGCACCCCGACCGGCGAACGGATTAGGCGGGGCATCCGGTCCCGCGGCTGCGGGACCACCGCAGATCGGAGAAGTAATCTCCCCCTTTCGAGGCGGAGGAGGCACGTCTGGCGCTGGGATCTTTTCTCCGCGCTTTTCATTGCCGCTGCCGCCCGCTTTAATTCCGGCGTGGCGATTTTGCACATCCAACCCGTTCAAGCCCTCGACGCGCCGGAGTTGGCGTTGTACCTGACGCTCCGCCGCCTTGATGAACACGAGCGGGCAGGGGTGCTGGTGGCCGCAAATGCCAAGGTGATCAAGCGACTGCTGGCCAGCCGGTTCACCGTGGTGTCCGCGCTGCTCACGCCTGCCTGGTTGGAGAAGCTCGAACCACTCCTGCACGCGCGGCCGGAAGAGCTCTGTGTTTACGTTGCTGAACAGAAGGTGCTGGAAACCATCACCGGCTACACGCTGCATCAAGGCGCGCTGGCCGTGGCCAAAATCCCGCCGCAAGCAAACTTTGAAACGCTGCTGGAAAACTCCCCGCGCCCGCTGCTGCTCGCGGCGGTGGAGGGCATTGCCAGCGCGGAGAATCTCGGCGCGGTGGTCCGGAGCTGCGCGGCTTTTGGCGCGCATTTCCTGATCGTGGGCGAGACGTGCGGCAGTCCGTTCCAGCGCCGCGCGGTGGCCGGTTCCATGGGCACGATTTTCGAGCAGCCGGTGGCGCGGGTGGACAACCTGGTGGAAAAATTGACGGCGTTGCGCGCGCGGGGCGTGCGGTGTCTGGCGGCGCATCCGCGGCCCGGTGCGAAGAAACTGGCCGCCGTGGATTTGCGGGGTGACTGCTGCCTGGTGTTCGGCGCGGAAGGGCCGGGCCTCACAGCAAACGCGCTGGCGGCGTGCGATGACACGGTGGAAATCCCGATGCCGTCGCACATGAATTCGTTGAACGTGGCTGCGGCCACGGCGGTGTTTCTTTACGAAGCGACCCGGCAGCGGGGTTGACGTGCGCCCCGCAGTCCGGGAGCGAATGCCAATTACTCGTATTCAATGCGCACGATTTCCAGTTCCTCTTCGCCGGAAGGAAACTTGAAACGCACGCGTTGGCCGAGTCGGACATTGAGCAACGCCCGGGCAATCGGCGAGAGCCAGCTTACCCAGCCGCGATCCAGGTCCGTTTCGTCAACGCCCACAATGCGGTAGCGCGTTTCCCCGCTGCTGCCGCTGCGCACGATGACCGTGGCCCCGAAGCGAACTTGTTCCCACGGCACGCTGGGTGGCGCAACCACGACCGCCGTTCCCAAGGTCTGGTGCAAGTGCTGGATTTGCTGGTCCAGACTTTGCAGCCGGCGCCGCGCGTCCGGGTCATCCGTGGCCGCCGCGAGTTTGGGTCGCTCGATTTGGGTAAGCCGGTCCAGTTCGGCCTGCAACCGGCGCGCGCCCGCCGCCGTGAGATAATTTTTCGTGCCGGGTGGCAGGGGTGCTGGTGGCCGAAGCCGGGTTGGTGGCTCGGGCGCATCGTCCGATTCGCGCGTGAACGCCTTGCTCATGAGCGGCAAGGCTAGAACTCATCTCGCAAATAGGCAACGGGATCGTTGCAGCGTCCTTTCTAAGAGCCTGTTTGAAAACCCGCCCGGTGAGGGCCCCGGGCCTACAACTCATGGCCATTTCCGCTGTTTCCTGTAGGCCGCGTGCCCTCACGCGGCGCGGCGCTGGACTTTTCAAACAGGCTCTAAGGCGCGCACAATATTCTGGAGCAGCGATTGCCCGGGAAATTCACCCCACCGCCGCGGCGGAAATTTGCCGCCGTTTCTGCGCCCCCTTGGCCTGGCGGTCTGCCGGGCACCGCAGCGATTCATGGCTGCGCCCCAGGCTCGGGACAATTCTTTCCGCCCGTTATTATGGTCGTGTTGGCCCGTGGCGCCGACCGGTTTTGGGGATTGGCAACGGTGGCTTAAAAAAGAAATAAGTTGCCATGACGGCGGAGCGCGGCTTAAGACTCTGCCCCAACACATGGGCAAAAAGCTCATCATCGCGGAAAAACCGTCGGTCGCCAGCGACATCAGCAAGGTGCTCGGCAAGTTTCAGAAGCACGACGATTACTTCGAGAATGACGAATATGTCATCTCGTCGGCCGTCGGCCATCTGCTCACCATCGTGCCGCCCGAGGGCGTCGAGGCCGCGCGCGGCAAGTGGACGTTCAAGTGTCTGCCCGTCATCCCGCCGCACTTTGATCTGCTGCCGATTGAGAAGAACGAGCCGCGCCTGAAAGTCCTGGCCCGGCTCATCAAGCGCAAGGACGTGGATGGCCTCATCAACGCCTGCGACGCCGGACGCGAGGGCGAATTGATTTTCCGCAACATCGTCCGCTACACGAAAGCCCGGCAGCCGATCAAGCGGCTCTGGCTGCAATCCATGACGGCTGGCGCGATTCGCGAGGGCTTTGCGGCGTTGCGCGATGATGCCTCCATGCAGCCGTTGTCCGACGCGGCCACGAGTCGTTCGGAAGCCGACTGGCTGGTGGGCATCAACGGCACGCGGGCGATGACGGCGTTCAATTCCAAGTCGGGCGGCTTTCATCTCACGACGGTGGGCCGGGTGCAGACGCCGACGCTCGCCATTCTGGTGGATCGCGAGGCGCGGATTAAAAAATTCGTGGCGCGCGATTATTCGGAGGTGCATGGAACTTTTGCAGCGCAAGCCGGCGAATATACGGGACGCTGGTTTGATGAAAAATTCAAGAAAGAAGAAAGTGAACCCGATCGCACAACACGATTGCTCGCGGGTTTGCAATTGAATTTGCCGGACGCTCAAGAACGGCTTGAGGCGGCGCACGGCTCGCTTTGGGAAGAACACCGTAACGCCATCCGCCTTTGGCATCGTGAAATTGCTGATGCGATTCAACAAAAATGCCACGGCAAAATTGGGGTCGTTGAATTGGATGATAAAAGGGCTTCCACTTCCGCGCCCCCACTGCTTTACGATTTGACGACGTTACAGCGCGAGGCAAATGGACGGTTTGGTTTCTCCGCGAAGAACACGCTCGGTTTGGCGCAGGCACTTTACGAAAAACATAAAGTGCTGACATATCCAAGAACGGATTCGCGCGCGTTGCCCGAAGATTACATCGGGATAGTCAGCAAAACGATGGAAGTGTTGAGCGATACGCAATACGGAAAGTTTGCTCTCCAGATTTTGGAAAAAGACTGGGTAAAACCCAACAAGCGCATCTTCAACAACGCAAGAGTCTCCGACCATTTCGCAATTATTCCTACGCTGGTCACGCCAAAAGCTTTAAGCGAACCGGAACAAAAACTTTACGACCTGGTGACGAAACGGTTTCTCGCGGTTTTTTATCCGTCTGCCGAATTTTTGATTACTACTCGCATCACGCGCGTTGAAGGCGAACCGTTCAAAAGCGAAGGTAAAATTCTGGTCAAGCCGGGCTGGTTGGAAGTTTATGGGAAAGAAGCCCAGACTGACGACACGCCGATTCTGGTGGCGGTTCAGCCGAATGAAAAAGTAATGGCAACGAAGGTTGAGATTGAAGCGAACGTGACCAAACCGCCGCCGCGCTATTCGGAAGCGACGCTGCTTTCGGCAATGGAGGGCGCGGGCAAATTGGTCGAGGATGAGGAATTGCGGGAGGCGATGAGCG
>CAYHFK010000139.1:0-2857 GCA_964355895.1 uncultured Bifidobacterium sp.
GTGGACTTGCTGGACTTGAGCCAGGAGCCGATCACGCTGTTCAATCCGGAAACGGCCTACGGTCAGCCGGGCTTTGCGGCGTTGAAGGCGCGCGTGGAGGCGGCGGACGTTTTCCTGCTCGGCACGCCGGATTATCACGGCAGCATCAGCAGCGCGCTGAAGAATTTCCTCGACCATTTCTGGCACGAATTCGCCGGAAAACTGTTCGCCACCATCGTCGCCTCGCATGAAAAGGGACTGACCGTCACCGACCAGTTGCGCACGGTGGCGCGGCAATGCTACGCGTGGTCGCTGCCGTACGGCGTGGCGTTCGCGGATAAAACCGACGTGAAAGACGGCCAGATCGTGAGCGAGGCGCTGCGCACGCGGCTGGCAATGATGGTGCGCGACGCGCGGGTTTACGGCGAATTGCTGGCGAAACAACGGCACGCGGACCTCGCGGGAACGGACGCCGGTTTCATGGCGCGGCTGCGAAAGTAGCCCCGGCGGGGTTCAACCCAACCAAGATGGGCACGCGCGAGCGAAACGCTTGCCCGGTGGGTTTCACCAGCCATCTTTGCCACATACCTTCCTGTCGCCCGGGCAAAATCCTGGCCTCGAATCAGTTCTACCCTGACAAATTTATGACGACACATTCATCTGACGCATTGGCTGGGGCGGGCGGCAAAGGCGTAGTCGGCAGCAGCGAGGACAAATCGCTTTACGAACGGCTCGGGAGCCATGAGGGCATTCTGAAGTTGATCAAACCTTTCTACGCAGACGTCCGGCAGCATGCTGTGCTCGGACCGATTTTTAATGCCCACATTAAAGATTGGCCGACCCATCTGGATAAGATCGCCGATTTCTGGGCGCTGCAAACCGGAGGGGCCTCGCGTTATCGCGGCGGGTTTGGGGCAGCCCATGTTTCCCTCGGCATCGAAGCTGAACATTTTTCGCACTGGCTTGGATTGTGGGAATTTAACAATGCCCGTCAGCTCGAGCCGCGGGAAGCGGCCGAGATGAACGCGCTGGCTCATCAACTGGCGGGACGGCTCTTCGCCATCACCCAAGGCCGCCGCTCGCTGACGATCGGAACACCGTGGCTGCCGCCGGCAGCCACGCCGGGCGCTTGAGCAATCCGACACGCGCCGCGGGCAAGAGCGAAGAGCTTGCGTGAATGAATCACCCCGCACAGAATCGCACGATGTCA
The DNA here is from genome assembly GCA_964355895.1 of uncultured Bifidobacterium sp. GTDB lineage: Bacteria > Verrucomicrobiota > Verrucomicrobiia > Limisphaerales > JADLHS01 > JADLHS01. Next base: position 1,190 of record CAYHFK010000139.1, read on the forward strand.
CCGGACGCAACTCCGTTCCGAGCGCGGCCCTCCAGCAGGGCAACTTGGTTTAAGTTCCCCCCGCTGTTTGTGGCCGTGTTCTGGATCATGGCAGTCGGCGGGTTGGCGGCGGAGCGGACGAACTGCGGTTTGTCCGCGGGACCGCACGGCGAGTTGTTGCTGAACGGAAAAGCATTTCGTGGCATCGGGGTGAATTACTACGATGCGTTTGTTCGCTTGCTGGGCGACGGAAAAATTCAAGACGTCGAAGCTGGCTTCCGGGTGCTCGCCTCCAACCAGATTCCGTTTATCCGTTTTGCGGCCGACGGCTATTGGCCGGTCAATTGGGGGTTGTACCAGACGAATCGCCAGGAATACTTCACGCGGTTGGACGCGGTGGTGAAGCTCGCGGAACGCCAGGGCATCGGTTTGATCCCATCGTTGTTCTGGCATCAACCAACGATCTCCGATCTGGTCGGCGAACCGGTGGATCAATGGGGCAATGCCGCCAGCCAAACGCACACGTTCATGCGCACTTACGTGCGGGAAGTGTTGACCCGTTATCGGGACTCGCCTGCCATCTGGGCCTGGGAGTTCGGCAACGAATTTAATTTGCCGGCGGATTTGCCGAACGCGGCGGAACACCGTCCGCCCGTGCATCCGCCGCTGGGCACCGCCGCGTCGCGTTCAGCCCGCGATGACCTGACGCACCCCCACATCCGCACCGCCCTGACCGAGTTTGCGCGCGAAGTGCGCCGGCACGACCCGCACCGGTTGATCATCAGCGGGAATGCTTTTCCGCGTCCCTCGGCCTGGCATCAGCAGCACGAGCGGAGCTGGAAGTTGGACGCTCCCGAGCAGTGGGCTGAAATGCTGGCGGCGGATAATCCAGCTCCCATCGCCAGTCTGAGCGGGCGGCTTTATTCGACCAACGATCTCGCGGCGTTGTCGCCCGCGATGGCACTGTCACGGCAATTGGGCAAACCCCTTTTGATCGGCGAGTTCGGTGTGCCCGGCGCGGTGACAGACACAGCCCAACGCCAGTTTCGTGAGTGGCTCGACGCGCTCGACACCAACGGCGTGCCGCTGGCGGCGTTGTGGGTGTTCGACTTTGAAGGGCAGGCGAAAGATTGGAACGTCACGGCGGAAAATGCCCGCCGGGAACAGTTGCGCCTGATTGCCGAGATGAATGCCCGGTGGCGGCGCTGAATACCGGCTGGAAATGTGAGCGGCGGAAACTGGCCTGACCGGTCCGTCAATCCGGCGTTCTCATTCCGAAGCCGGGTAACAGTTAGCGTCCCAATGGCGGGCCACCCGCGCCACCGACGCGCTTCATAATCTCCTCCTGCATCAGTGCCATCATGTTGTCGTACTTCTTGAACGCGGCGGGCGGCGCGAAAATCTCATCGTCGGGCTTGGCGAGCTTGATGTCTTTGAAGAGCATCGTGATCTTGGTGCCGTCTTCGGCAGTCTCAATCTTGATGGGAAACTTCTTCAGGTCGGTGGCGTTCCAAACGAGCGATTCGTGCGTCTTGCCTTTGTCGTCGGTGACGACGATTTTGTTTTTCACGCAGGGATGGCCGTCGAGGGTTTCCTTGCCGACTTCGGTGGTTTCAACCTTGTATTTGCCGGCGGCGTCGGTGGACTCGGCGTCCTTGGATTCGCTTTCGATGTACGCCGTCAGGCCGG
>CAYHFK010000139.1:2957-12494 GCA_964355895.1 uncultured Bifidobacterium sp.
GGTGTTGTCGCCGAAGAGCTTGGTCAGGCTGCCACTGAACTGCGGGCCTTTCGGCGCGCCCAGGCCGGGTTGCGCGTGGGCGGAAAAGACCCCGAAACCGAGCAAAGTGACAAGCAGCGTGTGGAAGGTTTTTTTCATATTAGTTGGTATCCTGCGTTGATTGACAAGTCAGAGAATTATCCAATGACCGAGGCATGGCAACAAAAAGAAGCGGCGGTTTGTTCGTCTGATGCGCGACGCAGGGGCTTTTGCCGGAGATTGCGTTCCGGGCCGGAGTCTGCCATGAATCACGTCCGTTGGCAGAACCAATAAACATCAACCAAAACCAAATCATGAAATCATTCCAAACCATCCCGGCGCTCACGTTGGCGGGCGCGATGTTCCTGGCACTCCCGGCGTTCGCCGCGCCGCAGGCCAAAACGTATCAAGTCACCGGGCCCGTACTCGAACTGACCGACAGCACGATCGTGGTGCAGAAGGGCGAGGAGAAGTGGCAGGTCGCCCGCGATGCCGGCACCAAAGTCGCCGGCGATCTGAAGGTGGGGGCGAAGGTGACGATCCAATATCGTTGCGTGGCCACGGACGTTGAGGTCAAAGGTGACAAGGCCGAAAAAGCGGCGACCCCGGCCAAGGCCGAGAAGCCGGCGAAGCCGACCGACAAGTAAGCTGGCGTTTCAAATCTAAAGCGCGGGCGGGGGCCTGCGCTTTTTCTTTGCTCGCGAACCGGGGTTATTCGGCCCAACCTCCGACATGCACAAACGCGGTCACCGCACTGGCAAAGCGTCGAACTGGAGTTTGGCCCTCCGCGCCGGTTTTTTTCTGGCGACGATCCTTGGGGCCGCTGGCGCAGAACCGGGGAACTTGGTCGCCACGTTGAAGCAACTCGGCTACGAGCAAATCGAATTGCGCCGCACGGGCGAGAATCATCTCTTCCGGTTCGGCCAGGTGAATGGCCGCCGCCGCAGTTGTCTCGTGGATACGGGCTGGTCGTTCACCACCATCAGCACCAACACCGCCCAACGCCTCGCCACACCGGGCATGGTGGATGAACTCAAGCTGGGCCTCGTCTTGCTCCCAAACGAACCCGCCGTGGTGCAAGACCTCCGCGTGAATGGACAGCCCACGGCGTTCGACATGGTGTTGGGTTGTGATTTTCTGATTCGCCATCACGCGGTGATTGATTGCGCAGGCCGGCGGCTTTATCTGCGGCGGGAGGCGCTGGCGAGCGAGCCGATGATCGAACTGGCGGCAGCTTTACAGCGGTGGAACTACGTCGCCGCAAAAATGACGCGCCGCGATCCGCTGGCGCTGACTTGCGCGGTGAAACTCAATGGCCGCGACGTGGAATTGCTGGTGGACACCGGGGCGATGTGGAGTTGCCTCGATACGGAAACCGCGCGGACGTTGGAACTGCGAATCTTCCCGTCGGCAAATCAAATCACCGGCGCCGCTGCCGCCGGCAAGCGGGGGGTTGGCGTAACGCGGGTGAAGTCCTTTGAAATGGGGGGACGGGAAACAGCGGATGTGAACTTCGCCGTGCTGGCACTGGCCGATTGGGGACTGGGGACGAACGGTCAGGTCTTGAGCCGGGTGGGCGGAATTCTGGGGGGCGACGAACTGGCGGCGGGCGCGGCGGTGATTGATTGCGGCCAGCTCAAGCTCTGGCGGCGGGGCCGGAAGTGAGGGTCAGAGCTGATCGTAGTAGGCTTCTTCGTCGCCGGTGTTTTCAACCAGGCCTTTGAAACTTTTGCCGCTTCGCTTGAGGATGTTCGCGATCTGGGGCGAAACCCATTGTTTGGCGGTTGCGCTTTCGGGGATGGGCTTGAGGCGGTATGCGTTGGCAGCGTCAGTTTCCAGAATGCCGCGTTCCACCATCCGCAACAGCACCGGCCGGGCCCAGTCCGGCGTTTCGCGGGCTTTGTGCTTGCCGCCAGCCTGACGACAAATGGCAATGGCCGGCACGAACCGTTCGCGTTGTTCTCTAAGGTAAGAAAATATCTCACGTTCTTCGGAGTCCATCATAAGGTCGCATCAAATTTTCAGCCGGCAGGCTATCACCCAACGCGCGGCCGTCCAAGGCAAACCTACCCGGACCGCGGCCGGTCCATCGTGGCAATGCCCGGAGCCCGAGCGATTACATTCTCTGCGCATCGGTTTTCGTGGTTGCCCTGCCGAGTCTGCTTTGTAACATCCGAAAAATTAAACACTCAATCACCATGGAACTTTTGCCCCGCCGCCAGTTCATCCGCAACTCCGCTCTTGCCGTCGGCGCGTCCGCGCTGGCCGGGCCGTTCATACGATCCGCCCGCGCGGGCGAACCCGGACCAAACGATAAAATCCGCCTGGGGCTGATTGGCTCCGGGGGCATGGGCCGCGGCGACCTCGAATGTTTCTTCGGCAATCCGGAAGTGGACTGCGTTGTCATCGCCGACGTGGATGAAGCCATGACCGCCAAGGGCCTGGAGGTTTGTGCGACCGCCGGACGCAAAAAGCCCGATACAGTGAAAGATTTCCGCCGCGTACTGGACCGCAAGGACGTGGACATCGTGCTCATCGCCACACCGGATCACTGGCATGCGATCCCGACGGTGATGGCCTGTCAGGCGGGCAAGGATGTGTATGTGGAGAAGCCCTTGGCCAAGACGATTGACGAGGGCCGCGCCATGGTGACCGCCGCGCAACGGCACAACCGCATCGTGCAGATGGGTTCCCAATGGCGCAGTTGCCAGCACATGATCGAGGCCGCCGAGTTCGTAAAGTCCGGCAAGCTCGGCAAACTCGCGATGGCGCGGGGTTGGGCGTATCTTGATTGGCTGCCCAGCATCGGCAAGCCCGCCGATGGCGCTCCACCCGCAACCGCCGATTACGAGATGTGGCTCGGCCCGGCACCGAAACGGGCGTTCAATCCGAACCGGTTTCATTTCAACTTCCGCTGGTTCTGGGATTATGCCGGCGGCTTGATGACGGACTGGGGCGTGCATTTGCTGAACATGATTTTTATGGGCACCCCGTCCGAGTGGCCAAAGAACGTCGTGTCGAGCGGGGGGAAATATGTGCTCGACGACAACTCCGAAACGCCGGACTCTCAGGTCACAACTTACGAATTCCCCAGCTTCATGCTCGTGTGGGAGCACAAGGCCGGGCTTGGAGTCGGCATCAACAACCATCCATGGGGGGTCGCTTGGTACGGCACGGAGGGAACGATCATTATGGATGACTCCGGTTGGGAGGTCATTCCGGAGCATCGGAAGGCGAACTTGGAGCCGGAGAAGCACAAGAGCAGCGGCAACCCGCGCCCCGCACATGTCCGCAACTTCCTCGACTGTGTCAAATCCCGGCAACAACCCGTGCTCAATCTCGAACGCGGCCATTACGTTTCCACCGTCGCGCATTTGGGCAACATCGCTTTCCGTACCGGGCAAAAGATCGCTTGGAACGCGGACGCGGAGAGAATTGTGGACAATCCCCAGGCGGACAAGCTCGTGGGCGTCCAATATCGCGCACCTTGGAAGCTGGACTATCTGAAACGGGCATGATTGGCCTTGGGAGTGCGAACAATTCGACGAGAAAAATTTATGAAAATTCGGTTGACAGGTTGCAACCCACTCCTAGACTTAAGGGGTAAGTTAAAAAATCTTCAAAAAAAGCCATTATGAAACTAACGAACAACACCCTCACTTGGTTGGTAGCTGGCATGGTTTCAATCGTGCTGGTCGCTGGCGCCAATGCTCAATCCATCAAAGACCGTACCGGCAAGGTTGTACGCGTTAAAGGTGCGGCCCGTTACTCCACGGGCAACAATAGCTGGCAACCCCTAAAAGTCGGCACCATTCTCAGGTCTGGCTCCGTGGTTCAGACGGCGGCAGACTCGTACGCCGACATCGTTCTGAATGAAGATTCAACGGCCAACGTTTTTGCGGTGAGTACCCGCCCCTCCGCTGCCACCCCAACAGCCGCACAGCCTCCGCTCGGAGTTGCCGGTGGTCGTAAGGCCCCGGAACATGATGTCATTCGGGTGCAAAGCGACTCCGTGCTGGCCATCGACAAAGTTTCAGCGACCGATACCGGGGTTGACCGAGTAACTGATACCGAACTCGATTTGCGGACCGGATCAATTTTCTTCTCGGTCAAGAAACAAGCCGCAGCTTCCCGGTTCGAGGTCAAGGTGCCCAATGGCGTCGCCGGCATTCGCGGAACGACTGGTTTAATCTTTGCGAACGGTTTGATTGTCTGCCTTACGGGTTCGGTGGTTACCGTCTATACTGATCCAACCGGTAAAGTGTCAACAATCGTTGTTCCCGCTGGATCGCAATTCGACTCTAGCACCGGAAAAATCAGTGTTATCGACAATATTCGCTTTGAACAGTATCAGAGTATTTACAACGATGCCAGCTACGCTTCGGGTGGAAACGTACCGGAGTTTAAGCGCTATCAGGATCTTGGCCGCGAACATGTTTCCGAAATTCTGCCTTCCAGCACGCCGTCGCCAAGCACTGAAGATTAATCAATCATAATTTCAAGTTTTCTCAAACCCCAGAGCAACCTTGAGTTGCTCTGGGGTTTTTATTTAGTTTTCCCTGGTGAAATACCGGCCCTTCAAACAAACCCCTGTCCTTATTGCGTTCGGGGTCACCCTGCTGGTTTGTCTGGCACGCCTCAGTCAATTCGATTTCTTTGACCGGCTGGAGCGAATGACCTACGACTGGCGCGCGCGAACGGCGGTGAGATTTCCCCAACCGGTCGCTACGAACCTCGGCTTCGTGGCTATCAGCGACGACAGCATCGCTGCGCTCAACGACGGCTCTCTCGGTTTTCGCTTTGGACTTTACTGGCCGCGGCAGATTTACGGACGGGTGTTGCGCGAGCTTACCGCCCAAGGCGCCCAAGTCGTTGCGTTCGACGTTTTGTTTTCCGGACGGCGCTACGATCACAGGGCCGTGCCGGTTTCCACTTCGCAATGGCCCGACCTTGTGGAATTTCTGGCCCAACTGCCTCCCGGCCAGCAGCCCGCCACCTACAAAGACGAATCCAGCGGCGAAACGCTGACCCTGCTGGAATCGGACGAATACTTCGCCTGGCAACTCAAACGCTCCGGCGCCGCCGTTCTCGCGGCGGAGCGCGGCGTGTTGCCGCTCCCGCTCTTTGCCACCAATGCGCGGTCGCTTGGCGATATCGCCGCCGAAGCGGACCCGGATGGCGTGCTGCGCCGAGCGCGGGCGTTTCACGACTATCGTCGCTGGCATCCGGCGTTTCTTCAGGTGGCGGCCGACAAAACCTTCGGTGTGGATCTGAACTGCGTGGGCTTCGAACCGGGCTTCGTCGTGCTGCAACGCACCGACGGCCTCGACAACATCAAAGTGCCCGTGGATGCGGAAAATAATTTTGACCTCTCCGTTTTTACCGCTGACAAATTGCCGCCCGGCACTCCGAAACAAGCAAAAGCCTTTACCGTGGACCGCGTCTGGCATATGGGCATTGTGCTGGCCGCGCGCGCCCTGAACCTCGACCTCACCACCGCCCAAGTGGATCTCCCGCAGGGCAGAATCGTGTTACGTGGTCCGAACGGCGTAGTCCGGACCTTGCCCGTGGATGCCAACGGGTTTTTCTACATCAACTGGCAGATCCCGCCCACGGACGCGCGCCTGACGGCCGATGCGTTTGAAAATCTCCTGCGCCAGGATCAACTCCGCTCCGCCGGCCAAACGGGAGACTTGACCAATCTTTGGAAAGACAAGCTGGTCGTCATCGGGTCCAGCGCCACGGGCAACGAACTGACCGACCGCGGCGCCACCCCGCTCGAAAAAAGCACGCTGCTCGTGAGCAAGCATTGGAACGTGGCCAACGCCGTCATCACCGATCGCTTCGTCCACCCGACCGCCCTGGGTTGGGAACTCGCGCTCATCATACTGCTGGGGAGCGTGGCCGCACGATTGTCATGGCAACTGCACGTCCTCCCCGGACTCCTCAGCGTGCTGCTGTTGACCGCCCTCTACTCCGGGGTCTGCATTTTTCTTTTCGTGCAAAACCGTTTCTGGCTGCCGATGGTGCTGCCGGTCGTTGGCGCGATAATGGTGAATTACGTTCTGCTCGTCACTTATCGCGCGGTGTTCGAGCAACGCGAGCAACGGCGGGTGAAATCCATTTTTTCGCGGGTCGTTTCACCGAATGTCGCGAAGGAATTGCTCGGCCGGGAGCGACTTTCCCTCGGCGGAGCGCGTTGTGAAGTCACGGTGCTGTTCGCCGACGTGCGCGGCTTCACCGAACTCACCGACACGGCGCAGGAACAAGTGACCGAATCCATCCGTGCCCGGAATCTTAGCGCCGAGGCCGCCGAGGCCGCCTCCAACGATTCCGCCCGCGAAACGCTGAACACGGTGAACACCTACCTCGCAACCGTCGCGGATATTGTCAAAAAGCACGACGGCACCCTGGACAAATACATCGGCGACTGCGTGATGGCGTTTTGGGGTGCGCCCACGCCCCACGCAAGCCACGCCCTGACGTGCGTGCGCGCGGCGATTGAAGCACAACGCGCCATCGCCGCTTTGAATCAGAAGCGCACGGCGGAAAACGAGGGAAACCAACTCGAGAACCTGGCCCGGCTATCCGCCGGTCTCGTGCCGAAACCGGTGCTGCCCATTCTCGCTTTGGGGACGGGCATCAATTCCGGCACGGTCACCGTCGGGTTGATGGGTTCGGATGCCCACATTCTCAACTACACCGTGTTCGGGCGCGAGGTCAACCTGGCGAGCCGGCTCGAATCCGTTTCGGGGCGCGGGCGCATCATCATTGGCGAAACCACGTATCAGCAAATCCTGCGGGACGATCCCGCGCTCGCCGCCACGTGTATCGAGCAAGCGCCCACCACACCCAAGGGTTTTCAAAAACCCGTCCGCAATTTTGAAGTTCCGTGGCAGCCACCGTCCGGGAAAAGCTCCGACCCCTGAAAGTTGGGGTTACGGAAGCGCCCCGTTACAAACCCCAAGCTCGCCAGAAACTTTCTCCCCGCCGCTCCACCCTTCCCGCCGTCCATTTCATTTTGTTACCGCGTCAGGCTTGATTGGAATTGGGAGCTTCGCTTAAACATGGATGGCACTGCTTTGAGGGTTCGCGCTCGTTCTCGACATCCGCCGCTGCTTTGTTACAGTGCCATGGATGCGCACAGCCATTTATCCCGGTAGCTTTGATCCGTTCACCAACGGCCATCTCGACGTCGTGCAGCGCGCGGCGCGGCTTTTCGACCGCGTCATCGTGGCCGTCGCCAAGAGCGACAGCAAACACGCATTGTTCACGGTGGCGGAACGCCTCGCGCTCGTGCAGGAATCCATCCGCGGCATGCCGAACGTGGAGGCGGACGCGTTTGAAGGGCTGCTGGTGGAATACGTCCAGCGGCAGTCGGCCCAGGCAGTGGTGCGCGGGCTGCGGGCAATTTCGGATTTTGAATTCGAGTTTCAAATGGCCCTGATGAACCGCAAGCTCAACGAAAATTTTGAAACCATCTTCATGATGCCGAAGGACACCTACACCTTTCTCAGCTCGCGCATCGTGAAGGAAATCGCGCGCCTCGGCGGTGACGTCAGCCCGTTCGTCCCGCCGCATGTGCAATCTGCCCTCGCGGCCCGACTCGCGACGGAGAAAGCTTAGGCATCTCCATGGCCCTGCTCATCAACCTGCGTCATCTGGAGCGGGACGATCTCACGCTTGAGGGTGAATTGCCCGTCGCCGAACTCGATCTCGACCTGCGAGATGAACTGATCCGCACCGAAAAGCCGCTGCGTTACGAGCTGGTGGTGCAGAAGCTCGACGACGACCTGCTGGTGCGCGGGCGACTGGTTTTGCCGCTCGCCTGCGAGTGCGGGCGCTGCCTGAAAGCGTTCGAGTACGAGCTGAAATTGCCCGAGTGGACCTGCCTCGTGCCGCTTTCCGGCGAGGAAAAAGTCCCGGTCGCGGGCGATTTCGTGGACTTGACGCCGTTTTTCCGAGAGGATATTCTCCTAGAGTTGCCGCAACATCCGTTGTGCAAACCGGAGTGCGGCGGTCTGAAGAAACCGAACCCGGAAAAATCGAAACCGAGCAGCCTGAGCCGGACCGAACCGTCGGCTTGGGCTGAATTGAACAAACTGAAAGTTAGAAACGAGTAATTTATGGGTGTTCCCAAACGCAAACCGTCCACGAGCCGTCAGCACATGCGCCGCGCCTACAACAGCGTGCTGAAACTTCCCCAACTCGGCGTCTGCTCGCAATGCGCGGCCCCGGCCCTGCCGCATCGCGTCTGTCCGGCCTGCGGTTTTTACAAGGGCCGCCAGGTTCTGACGGTTACCGCGGGCGCGTAATTGCGGTGCGCCCGGCGCACCGCAAGGCGTGACCGCGTTCCCCCAGCTATGCGAATCGCAGTGGATGTCATGGGCGGCGACCACGGTTGCGCGGTCGTCATCGGCGGCGTCCAACTCGCACTCGAAGCCGACCCCCGCATCACTTCCGTGCTGCTCGTCGGCCAGGAGGATAAAATCCGCCCGGCCCTTGGCGCCGCCGGCCTAAGCGACCCGCGCGCGCAAATTGTTCACGCCTCCGAAGTCCTCACGATGGACGACAGTCCCGTCGAGGGCATTCGCCGGAAAAAAGATTCCTCAATGGTGCGCGCCATTGAACTCGTGCGGGATGGCAAGGCCGACGCCGTGATTTCCCCCGGCAACACCGGCGCGCTGGTCGCCGGTTCCATGAAGCTCCGCCGGCTCGAGGGCGTGGAACGGCCCGCCATCACCGTGCGCATGCCGTCGCGAACGGGCGACTTCGTTTTGCTCGACGCGGGCGCCAATCCGGTTTGCGAACCGCAGCACCTTGCCCAGTTTGCCGTGATGGGCGACATCTATGCCCGGGAGATTCTCGGTATCGCCAAGCCGCGCGTCGGCGTTCTCAGCAACGGCGCCGAGGAATCCAAAGGCAACAATCTCACGCGTGAAGCCGCCCGGCTGTGCGCGTTGCTGGATCTGAATTTCATCGGCTACGTCGAGGGATTTGATCTGTTTAATGACACGGTGGACGTGGTCGTCGCCGACGGTTTCACCGGCAATGTCGTCTTGAAAACCGCCGAGAGTCTCAGCTCCGCAATGATTCAAATACTCAAGGCGGAATTGACCGCCAATCCCCTGCGCAAATTCGGCGCCTTCCTTTCCCAGGGCGCGTTTCGCTCGCTGAAGCGCCGCCTCGACCCGGAAGTCCATGGCGGGGCCGTGTTGCTCGGCCTCAATGGCAACGTCATCAAAGCCCACGGCTCGTCCCGGGAGCGGGCCATCATGGGTGCCATCCGGGTGGCCGCCGAAGAAGTCCAGCACGGCCTGAACGACATCATCGCGCGCCAGATCGCCGTGGCGAACCAGCGCCTGGCCGCCCAGACCCCCGATACCGTTTCTGTATGAGTGCCGCCCCCAAATTCAAAAATCCCCGCGCCCGGTACAACTATCAAGGCCGCAGCGTTTCCATCACCGGCGTTGGCGCCTACGTGCCCGCCAAGGTGCTCACCAATTTTGAGCTGGCCAC
>CAYHFK010000140.1:0-12367 GCA_964355895.1 uncultured Bifidobacterium sp.
TCTCCTGCAAGGCGGGCCGGGCGACGAGCGGGAAGATGCCCATTTCCAAACCGTCGAACATCCAACCGAGAAAAGCCGCGAGCAAAACCAGCCATTGGCCACGGGTGAGTTTGGGGGTGTCGTTCATGGGTTCGGTGGTGACAGATTCGCGCGCATTGTTGCCAAGGCACAGGTCAAGTTTCTTTTGATAACCCCGGTTCAGTCATCGGCGGATGACGAGAAGTGTGGCCTTCGATCATGACCAGGTGCGTTGCAATGATAGTGCGAATCAGAGCAGATCGGTGAGCGATTCGTGTCATTGTTAGTCCCGGCAACACCGGTTTGAATGAGTCTCCTCGTGAACTTTTCATTGGCTTGGCAGCATGTGCGTCTTCATCAGCCGCCGGAACTCTTCCTGCCAGGGCGGTTCCGGGCGGTCATCCCGCCACAGACAGTAGATGCTTTCCGCTCCCATCCAAGCGCTCAGGTCGCGAATATGAATCCTGCGCATGGACGCCCGGTCGAGCAGGAGGCGATTGCGCAGCAGCGGTGACACGGCAGTGATGCACACGCCCAGGCCCATGTCCACCGAGTTTGCCAGGTAGGAAGTGAGATGGGCCTCGAAGACGACTTGCAACGGTTCCGTGACACCCAGTTCCGCGAAGAACGTTTCCACCCGCACCCGGGGATTCGTGTGGGGCGGCGACAGGATCAGCCGTGACTGCGCCATCTGTCGGAAATCCAGCTTCCGCGCCTTGGCAAAAAGGTGCTGGGCGGGACAAATCATGGTGAGGGGATAGCTCGTGACGAGCTCCATGCTCACCCCGGCAATCTTCAGCGGCGGGTTTAGAAAACCCACGATGGCCAGATCCACCTCACCCTCAACCAGCGGGCGCAGCGCCATCTCCGGTCCCCGATCGGACACGTGAAGACAGAGCGAGGGGTCGCGCCGCATGAGCTCAGTGATGGGCTGGCGCAGTTCATTGGCGATCAGGCTCGGCGTGGTCACGAGGCGCAGGTGGTGCTGTTCCTGGCGTGAACCTTCCGCGCTCTTGAACTCTGCCTTCACCGACGCGAAACCTTCCACCAGCGGGCGCACCAATTCCGACAAACGACGTCCGTCGGCGGTGAGGCGCAGCCGCCGACCATCCTTCTTAAGCAGCACGGTTTTGAACTCCCGCTCCAGCGAGCGCACCTGCATCCACACTGAGGGACGGCTCAACCCCAGGTATTCCGCTGCGGATTCAAAGCTTCCCAGGTGCGCCGCCTCGTAGAAGCCGATCATCTGGCGGAAGCTCACCTCCTTGAAGCGTGGCACCACTGAACTTGGGGTCTCCGGCACGGCAGCGGTCATGGCACGTTGGTTTGAGGTGCGTTTGGATTTCGGCATGAGGGAGTGTGTTTTCTTTGTTAGCCGCAAGCTAACGGTAAGTAAGCATCTTTGTCAACATTGGAGCTTCACAATTTGACCAGATGAATCAATCGTTAAAACGAGCAACGACCGAAAAACAATTAACGACAAAGAAAGAACCAAACTTATGAAACTCCTAAATTATAAACTGTCAGCTCTCGCACTGCTTACGCTTGCCGTGACCGTCCCCCAGACCCGCGCCCAGTCAATTTACAACACACCCTACACCTTTACCAACTTCGCCGGTTTGCCCGGGGCGGGCGCAGCCACCGTGGATGGCAACGGGGCCGACGCGCGGTTCAACAACCCCCAAGGTGTGGCGGTGGACAGCACGGGCAACGTCTATGTGGCGGATTACGGCCAGACGGTACGGAAGATCACACCCGCCGGAGACGTGACGACGCTGGCGGGCGGCACGGAGGGCAGCGCGGACGGCCTCGGGGCTGCAGCGCAGTTCAACTATCCCGCCGGCGTGGCGGTGGACACTAATGGCAACGTCTATGTGGCGGATCAATTCAACCTAACGATACGGAAGATCACGCCCGCCGGAGCCGTGACGACGCTGGCGGGCACCGCCGGGGTGATCGGCAGCGCGGACGGCAACGGGGCCGCCGCGCAGTTCAATTATCCCCGCGGCGTGGCGGTGGACACTAATGGCAACGTCTATGTGGCGGATTTCCTCAACCACACGATACGGAAGATCGACACCGCCGCAAACGTGACGACGCTGGCGGGCAGCCCCGGCGTGACGGGCAGCGCGGACGGCACCGGCAGCGCGGCGCAGTTCTACCGCCCCCAGGGCGTGGCGGTGGACAGCGCGGGCAACGTCTATGTGGCGGATTTCCTCAACCACACGATACGGAAGATCGACACCGCCGGAAACGTGACGACGCTGGCGGGACTCGCCGGAACGCCCGGCAGCGCGGACGGCACCGGGAGCGCGGCGGGGTTCTCCTTTCCCTTCGACGCGGCGCTGGACAGCGCGGGCAACGTCTATGTGGGGGATTCCGGTAACCGCCGGATTACCAAAGGCACAATGGCCCCGTTTACGATTCTTTCTGCCGCAAGGGACTACTTTGTGGCGACAGTGGTGTCAGTCGTGTTTGACCGGCCGCTAGTTGCAGCCACGGCCACCAATTTGAGCAACTACGCCCTTAATAACAGTGGCACAATCAGCGGAGCCAGTCTCAACTCTGACGGGATGACTGTGGTGCTGACGACTTCGCCGCTCTTCAATAGTGTGACGCATATTCTGACCGTTAATAACGTGCAGGGAGCCGGTGGCATGACGATCCCCACCAACTCGCAAATTACGATCAGTGTGCCTAGTGACACCGTCCGCGCGGAGTACGATCTGGGCGGCACGAATAGCCTGCTCGTCCTGGAAGCGGAGCACTTTAATCTTAATTCGGCTGGCGGATCCTCCAGTTGGATCTTTACCGCCGCTCCACCGCTTTTGAATCCTACGGATACCAACACGACCTTCTCGGGTGATGGGACCATGTTGGCCGACCCCAATACCGGGGTGAATAGAGGGGGTTTTGCGAACGGTAGTGTTCCGACAGCTAGTCCGCGCTTGGACTTCAAGGTTCGGTTTACCACCACCGGTACGTTCTCTGTCTGGGTGCGAGGTCTCGGAGACAGTTCCCCTGGTCCGAGTGCAGATGACTCCGTGTTCATCGGTCTGGACGGCGCCAAAACGTCTGGGTTCAACACCTTCCCGCTTTATCAAGGTTTCTATTGGACCGGTGCGAATTTTGGCGATGGTGGACCGATCGTGATTAGTGCGCCCGGATTGCACGTGATTAACGTCTGGATGCGGGAGGATGGATTTACTGTGGACAAGCTCCTTTTGACGAGTGATAGCGGCTTCGTGCCCACGGATTCAGGACCGGCAGAAAGTCCGGTCGTCGAGGGGCCTGTTATTATAGTTACACGGTCTGGCACAGACCTGATCCTGTCGTGGCCCGGTGGCGGCACACTGCAATCGTCCACAAATGTGGTTGGTACTTACGTAGATATTCCGGGATCGAGCAGTCCGTTTAACGTGGTGCCTGTCGGCGCGCAGAAGTATTATCGCGTCCGGCAATAGATTTGGAACAAGAGAGACTGGGATCGCTCGGTTTCTCCTTTAGCCTAAATTCCGAGGCTCTTGCAAAACACAGCCCGCTGAGGGCAGCGGGCCTACAGCAGGCGGAAAACGCGCCAATATCTTGTAGGCCGCGTGCCCTCACGCGGCGTTTGAGTTGGGTTTTGCAAGAGACTCTTCCGGCAATTATTTATGAATGAGAACCCAATCATCCCCACCTCGCGTCGCGAGTTTATGAAGAACACCGGACGGATCGCCGCAGTTTCCGCCCTGGCGGGCGTGGCCCTCCCCTATGTCCACGCCGCCGAAGACAGCACCATTCGCCTGGCGCTCATCGGTTGCGGCGGGCGTGGCAGCGGGGCGGTGGCGGACGCCTGTGAGTCGCCCAACGGCCCCGTCAAGCTCATCGCCATGGCTGACTTGTTCGAGGATCGGTTAGCGAAGTCCCATGCGGCCCTGGCGCAGAAATACAGCGACCGCCTGGATGTGTCGGCAGACCGGCGCTTCGTTGGCTTCGACGCCTGGCGCAAGGCGATTGACTGCCTGCGCCCCGGCGACGTGGCCATGCTGTGCGGCTACTCGGGCTGGCGGCCGCAGCAACTTGAATACGCCGTCGAAAAGGGCGTGAACGTCTTCATGGAGAAATCCTTTGCACCCGATGCGCCGGGTTTGCGACGAATTATCAAGGCCGGCGAAGCGGCGGAAAAAAAGAATCTCAAGATCGCGTCCGGCTTGATGTGCCGCCATGCCACCAGCCGCAAGGAACTCGTCCAGCGAATCCACGACGGCGAGCTTGGCGAAGTGCTCCTGATCCGTGGCTACCGGATGCAGCCGGTCGGCGCGCTGCCCAAGCGCCCGCCGCAGGAGAACGAACTTCAGTGGCAGATTCGCCACTTCACGGATTTCTTCTGGGTTTCGGGCGGGTTGTTTGCCGAGATGAACATTCACCAGATTGACGAGTTTTGCTGGATCAAGAACGCCTATCCGGTTTCGGCGCACGGCATCTGCGGACGGGCGGCCGACCGCACGGATTGCGGCCAGTCCCTGGACTCCGTCGCCGTCGAGTGGACGTTTGCCGACGGCACCAAAGCGACCCACGTGGCGCGCTGGTTGTCGAACTGCTTCGACGACTGCACCACCTTCGTCCACGGCACCAAGTGCGCCGCGCAATTCCCCGGCAGCGGCCACCCCGGGCCGGTGATGATCCACAAGGATCAACGGATGACCAATGACAGCGTGGCGTGGCGGGCGAAACGCCAGGAGCCCAGTGCGTGGCAGAGCGAGTGGGACGCGCTGCTGGACGCCATCCGCAAGGACCGGCCGCACAACGAAGCGAAGCGCGCCGCGCTTTCAAATCTGGCGGACCTCATGGCCCGCGCGGCGGCGCACATGGGGCGGATCGTGACCTGGGAGGAGATGCTGGCGTCCAACTTCCAATTCTGTCCGGACCTCGAGAACCTCACCGCCGACAGCCCGGCGCCGGTTCAGGCGGACGCGGCCGGCCGTTACCCGGTGCCCATTCCGGGAAAGTGGTCGGAGATTTAAGCCAGCGCTGCCGTTGGACTTGCCCCTCACAAACCGCCCCTGAAAAGCGAAGATTAAAACCAGAAACGACCGAAACCCAATCAACGACAAAGGATCAAATGTCAGGAAAATACAAACGAAAGGAGCCGCTATGAAACCAGCCACACCGAAAACCGAACTGCCACCCTCAACCCGACTTCGAAAAGTAGTTTTCGGAAGTGCCCTTGGATTCAGACGAGCGCCCGCAAGAGTCGGCAGCGGATTCACGCTCATTGAACTGCTGGTGGTCATCGCGATCATCGCGATTCTGGCGGCGATGCTGTTGCCCGCGTTGAGCAAAGCCAAAGACAAGGCCAAGGGGATCAACTGCCTTTCGAACATGAAGCAGTGGGGACTCGCCACGGTCATGTATCTGGGCGACAACGAGGACAAACTCCCGCTGTTTGCCGACCGATGGAATGGCGGGGCTATCGATTATTCCAAGGTGACGCATTGGTTTCAGAAGCTCGCGCCCTACATGGGGAAACAAACGCAGGCTGGCGCAGTTTCCACCGACGCGGATGTCTATAAATCCGAATTCCGCAGGTGCCCGGGCGGCAATGTCGGGCCGCCTCCGCTCTCGCGTTTCACGACGGCTCAATTCAATACCTGGAATTGCTGGGTCGGCGTCTATTATGGCGGGTACGGAAACCCGCTCACCGGCCCGTTCTATTACGGCGACAACTACCCGCCGTTGAACGCCACGCGCATCAAGAAGCCGGCGGATGCCATGCTCTACACGGACACCGTAACGTACTGGGTTTACGCCCCACAGAACTGGCCGTTCGACAAGGACGTAAATGGCGACGGAATGATGGACACCAGCGGTGCCGTTGCCGTGGGGGAATTCCCGTTCAATTGCGCCCGGCCCACAGTCCACAACAACGGCGCCAACGTCGCCCTGCTGGATGGACATGCCGAGCGTGTGCCCTTCAAGAAACTTTGGGAATGGCGCAACAACAAGATCGTCCACTCGTTCTGGTATCTGGAGGATTGAGTAGCCGGCGCAGTTGACCGTTACGCTCGCAATGTCGCGCTGTTAGCCTGAGCGTAAAGGGGTCAAAGCCGGGTATTTGAAAAACCAGAAACGACCGAAAACCAATCAACGACAAAGGATCAAACGTCAGGAAAATACAAATGGAAGGAACCGCGATGAAACCAGCCACACCGAAAACCGAACCGCCACCATCAACCCGCCTGGCCGGCTTCGCGGGCAGGTTGTGATGCTGACAAACTTGCTCGTGGATGACGAAAATAAAAACGACCTTTCAACCGGCGCCACCGGACGCCGCCTCCACGAAGAGATCATGCGCAGATTAGGAAACGCCACTCCGGCCCGGTCCCCATCGGATGGGGAGAGAATTCCCCGAAACAAGATTTCGCGCTTTGAACCCCTGAACCGCGGGTTGGCCTCGCGGCTGAACGAGCGCGGCGCTAAAGCCGCCCGCCCTCCAAACGCTGGCGCGCGGTACGGAGCGACCCGGTTGGCGCGAAGCGTTTGGAGTGCGCGCGGCTTTAGCGCCGCTTTCCCCGCGCCGTGGCGGTGCTCGACGTTCCGGTTCATGGAGAGAATTCCCCGAAACGATTCGTGCTTTGAACCCCTGAACCGTGGCAGCCGACGTAAGTCGGCTCTGACTTTCCAGAATTTCAGATGGAGCGGACTCACGTCCGCTGCTACGAGGCTCATGGGCAGGGTGTCCTTCAGGCCGGATGAGGGGAAATCCTGCGCCCGTGTTTTCGGTGGAGCGTCCGGCCGCGAGCCGCGAGGATTCGGCAGGATAGCAATACTGGGCTTGATCCTCCTCGCGTTCTGCGGCGCCCTCGCCGCTGCGGAACTCGAACAAGGCTGGGCCAACCCGCCGCGCGACGCCCGGCTGCGCGCCTACTGGTGGTGGCTCAACGGCTGCGTCACCAAGGAGGCCATCACGCGCGACCTCGAAGAGATGAAGGCCAAAGGCTTCGGCGGCGCGCTCATCTGCGATGCGGACGGTTCCAACGAGGACGGCAACGAGCGCGCACCGCACGGGCCGACTTTCTTCTCGTCGGCGTGGCGCGAACTTTACAAACACTCACTCCGCGAAGCCGACCGGCTCGGCCTGGAAATGAGCCTCAACATCCAGAGCGGCTGGAATCTCGGCGGACCGATGGTCACTGCCGACGACGCGGCCAAGAAGATCGCCTGGTCCGAGACGCGGCTGTCAGGGCCGGCGGAAATCGAGCAGAAGCTCCCCGAACCCGCCAGCCGCGACGGCTATTACCGTGACGCATTCGTCGTCGCGTATCGGCTGAAACCCGCCGAAGCGAAGCAAAGCGCGTCCGGCGGCCAGCTCGCCAAACGGCGGACGCTCCAGAACTGGGAACAGAAGGCCGGCCACAACCCGCTGGATTCCTCGGCGCCGGATACGTCACTGCTGTTCGAGGATGTGGCCGCGGAAGCGGGCGAGGAGGACGCGCGTGCCGCCGACGTTCTCGACCTGACCGCAAAAATGGACAAGGACGGCACGCTGCGCTGGAACGCGCCCGCCGGCGCGTGGCAAGTGTTCCGTTTCGGCTGCACGATCGGCGACAACTCCTACGTCCAGACCTGCAGCGAAGGATGGAAAGGGTTCGCGCTCGACGTGCTCGACGCGGGCGCGTTCGGCCGCTACTGGGATGCGGTGGTCGAGCCGCTCATCGCCGACGCCGGTGCGCTCGCCGGCACGACGTTGAAGTATCTGCACACGGACAGTTGGGAGTGCGAGCCGATGAACTGGACGCCGGCGTTGCGGGAGGAGTTTCAGAAACGCCGCGGCTACGACCTGCTCCCGTGGCTGCCGGTGCTGGCGGGCCGCATTGTCGAGAGCCGCGACGCCAGCAACCGTTTCCTCCACGACTTCCGCAAGACGCTCGGCGACCTCGCGATTGACAACCACTACCAGCCGTTCCGCGCCGCCGCCCGCAAGCACGGGCTGCTGATCCATCCGGAGTCGGGCGGGCCGCACGCGGTGCCGATTGACGCGCAGCGGTGCCTCGGCTTCAACGACGTGCCGATGGGTGAGTTCTGGGCCTGGTCGTGGCGGCATCGCATCGGCGACCAGAATCGTTTCTTCGTCAAGCAACCCGCGTCCGCCGCGCATACCTACGGCCGCAAGCTCGTCGCCGCCGAAGGTTTCACGACGATCGGCCCGCACTGGCAGGAGACGCTTTGGGACAACCTCAAGCCGTCGTTCGACAAAGCGTGCTGCGAGGGCCTGAACCTCCTCGTGTGGCACGCGTTCGTCTGCTCGCCCGCGGAGCAAGGCCTCCCCGGCCTCCAGTATTTCGCCGGCACGCATCTCAACCCGAATGTCACGTGGTGGACGAAGTCCGCGCCCTTTTTCAGCTACGTCAACCGCTGCCAGTTTATGCTCCAGCGCGGCCTGTTCGTGGCCGACGCGGCCTACTACTACGGCGACCATGTGCCAAACTTCGCCCAGCACAAAAGCACCGATCCCGCGCGCGTGTTGCCCGGTTATGACTACGACGTGATCACCGAGGAAGCGTTGCTGACGCGCGCGTCGGTGAAGGACGGTCGCATCGTGTTGCCCGACGGCATGAGCTACCGCGTGCTGGTGCTGCGGGACCAGAAGGCCATTTCGCTGCCCGTGCTGCGGAAGGTCAAGGAGTTGGTCGCCGCCGGCGCCATGGTGATCGGCCCGAAACCGACGGGGGCCGTTAGCCAGCGCGACAGCGATACGGAGGTGAAGCAGATTGCCGAAGCGTTGTGGAACAAAGGCCGGGTCATCGCCGACCAGACTGCTCGCGACGTGCTGTTGGCAAACGGTGTGAAGCCGGATTTCGAGGTTGGAGTTCCGGCTTTAGCCGTCGAGCCGACGGCTGGCCAGCCCAAAGGCTGGACTCCAACCAACCCGCCCGACATTGATTACATCCACCGTCGCGATGGCCGCGCCGACATCTACTTCGTCGCGAATCGGACGAACCGCGCCACGAGCGTCATCGTTACGTTCCGCGTGGCCGGCAAAGCGCCGGAGTTGTGGGACGCCGTGAGCGGCGAGCGGCGATTCGCGACCGCCTACACCGAAGCGGATGGGCGCACGACGTTGCCGTTGGAATTCCCGCCATGCGGTTCGTGGTTCGTGGTCTTCAGAGAGCCGGCGGCCGGGCACCCCGCGACTGCGAAAAGCAACGCGGCAAAGTTCCAGACCGTGCAGGAACTGGCCGCGCCATGGACGGCCCATTTCCCCATCGGCACGAGCGCGCCCGAACGAAACGACCGGGAAATGCGGCTCTCCTCCACCCGCAGCATCGTCTTCGACAAGCTCACTTCCTGGACCGAGCACGGCAACCCCGGCATCAAGTTCTACTCCGGCACGGCGAGCTACACGAAGCGATTCGACTGGGACCCGGCCAAAATCCGAAATCCGAAATCCAAAATTTTCCTCGACCTCGGCGACCTGCGGGAACTCGCCGAAGTTCGTCTCAACGGCCGCTCGCTCGGCATTGTCTGGACGCCGCCGTTCCGCGTGGAAATCACTGAGGTGTTGAAGCCGGCCGGCAACGTGCTCCAAGTCGAAGTCGTCAACTTTTGGCCCAACCGCATCATTGGCGACGACGCGCTGCCGCCGGCGAAGCGTTTCACGAAGACGAACATCCGCAAGCTGACTCAGGACACGCCACTGATGCCGTCCGGATTGTTCGGCCCGGTGACGCTGCAAACAAGTGATGCAATACCGGTGGTGACCAAACCGAAAAGAAAGTGAGCGAAACCCAGCCAGTCAACCGCCATGACCCAACGCTCAATCAGCCCACGATGTCGCCGACGCAACCGCCCTTTGAGCAACTTGGTTGACAACCCGGCCCGATAGGAACAAAGCTGCGGCCACGAACCACTGTCGAAAAAGCGAAAGTCAAAACCAGAAACGACCGAAAACCAATCAACGACAAAGAGGCACAACGACGAAATATCTGCATGAAACAAATCCTCCTCACCCACACGGCCATACTGCTGGCGGCAATGACCGGACTAAATGCTACCCAAGCGGCCGAACTCCGCGCCGGCGTCGCGCGGGTGGACATCACGGAACGCGCGGCGGGGCCGGTGAACGATCCTTTGTATGCCAAGGCACTCGTTTTGAAAAATGAGGACACGACGCTGGTGCTGATCACGATTGATGCGGTCGCGATCGGGGAGATTGGGCGGATCAAGAATAACTTCCTCGCCAACGTGCGGGCGCAGTTGCAGAAGGAGTTGGGCATTGCGCCGGCGAGCGTGCTGATCAATGCGAGTCATTGTCACGGAGTTGTGCGCGCGGACACCGAGCGGCTCACGGTGCAGGCGGTGAAGGACGCGTGGCAGGGCCTGGTGCCGGTGAAAGTCGGCGCGGGCGCGGGCCGCGAGGACCGGATCACCGAGAATCGCCGGCTGAAGATGAAGGACGGCAGCGAGGTGGACATGCGGCGCGCTTACTCGATGCCGCGCGATGAAGAGGTGGCGGGCGTCGGGCCGATTGATCCGCAGATCGGTCTGCTGCGGCTGGAGCGTGAGGACGGCAAACCTTTGGCGGTGCTCTACAACTTCGCGGGCCATCCCATCATGAATCCGCCGAGCACCGGCAACTCGGCGGACTATCCCGGCTTTGCCTCGCAGGTGATCGAGGAAAGTTTGGGCGCGGGCGCGATCGCGCTCTTCGTGCAGGGTTGTGCCGGCGACATCAACCCCGTGCGCTACAAGGATGTGCGTCACCCGCCCAGCGCCGAGCCGCTGGGAAACCGGCTCGGCCTCAGCATTCTGCGCGCTTTGAAAAAAATCGAGCCCAAGTCCGGCGGCGAACTCAAGATCATCAACGAAGTCATTGCGTTGCCGCGCGGTGCCGACCTGGAGCGACGCATCGCCGCGATCCAGGCCGAGCAGGCGAAACTGCTGCAATCGCTCCAACCGACCGACATCAACTTCAAGACCTTCCTCCCGCTGTTCGTGCAGCACAAACTGTCGCCCGACTTCCCCTCGTTCTACTCGCAGGGTTATCTCCACGATCAGGCGCTCGGCAAGGAGGACCTGACGAAGCTCGATGACACAAACCGCAAGAGCCTCGACGCCTACCTGGAGAACATCCAGGTCATGGAGCGGCTCACGCGGTTGAACGTGAACCTCGCGTTACTCAGGCAACATCTCGCGCAAAACCAGGCCGCCGGAAAACCCACGCTCGAGGTCGAGATCGTTGGTGTGCGGATCGGCGATTTCTTCATGGTGGCCTTTCCCGGCGAGTTGACCGTCGAAGTCGGCCTCAACCTCAAGCGGCGTGCGGCTGCGCCGTTCACCTTCGTGGCCGGCTATTGCAACGGCTACATCTACTACCTGCCCACCGAGACTCAGCGCGGCAACACCGGCTACGCCCAGGAGGATTGCGATTGCCTCGTGGCGCCCGAATGGCAAAGGCTCTTCGAGACGAAGGCGCTGGAGATTCTCAAGAAGTTGTGAGGTGATCGCAATCTCATGAAGTTCAAGTTCCTCCTCACAGGCAGACCGATTTTTGCAGTGTCGCCACGGCCCACAGTCTTGGTAGTTTTGTCGCCGAACCAAAACCGTGACACCGCCACGATCAAGAAAGCTTGGCCTCCGGAGTACTTCGTCATCGCTCCTGGCCTTCGCTGTCTTGGCGGCCAGTGCGGTTGCCGGGCAAGTTGATTCCTCCGAACTTCCGCCGCCCGCGCGAACCAAAGTTGATTCCGTCCGCGAGGTTCAACACATCCTCGCGCGGCATTGCTACGCCTGCCACGGACCGGACAAGCAGGAAAACGATTTGCGTTGGGATGTGAAATCCGCCGCGCTGAAAGGCGGCGAGCAAAACCATCCACTGACCGCGGGTGAGATTGGTGGAGTCGTTCGTCGGTTCGTTGGTGTCAAGTTCGCGCGCATTGTTGCCAAGGCATGCAAGCGACGCAACGCACAACCGATTGGACAAATGTTGGAGTGCATAGCGGCGCAGACGTCCACGTCTGCGACCGTCCCTGCGGGCGTCCCGCCTGCAGGCTGTGCCACCAAACGAGACGGTCGGTAAGACGCTGACAGTCGAGGCGGCTGCCCCACTACCCGGCGGGTTTCGCCAACCCTCGCTCGTAAGCCCCGTTTACCAAATAATCCTTCCCCAGCGCCTCGCGTAGCGGATCAACTTCCGCCGCGCTGAAGCCGTAATGCAAATGCCGTCGCCAGCCTTCGGCGAATTTGAATTTCTTCGAGAGCTTGCCCACGGCGCGCGCCATGTCGTCCACTTTGTCGCCCAAGGAATCCAAACCCTGGCTCGCCTCAAGCCAATTCTGCTGGCTTTTGTGTTCGACGAGCGCGGCGC
>CAYHFK010000141.1:0-12246 GCA_964355895.1 uncultured Bifidobacterium sp.
TGCTGCCGTTTTACGGTTACGCCCGGCAGGATCGCAAAGACCAGCCGCGCGTGCCGATTACCGCCAAGCTCGTCGCCAACCTGATCGTGGCCGCCGGCGCAAATCGGCTCCTCACGATGGATTTGCACGCGCAGCAGATTCAGGGGTTCTTCGACATCCCGGTGGATCATCTCTACGCCGCGCCGGTGATGTTTGAATACTTGCAGAAGAAAAAAATGACCGATCTGGTGGTCGTCAGTCCTGATGTGGGCGGGCTGAAGATGGCCTACGCCTACTCCCAAACTCTCGAAGGCGGGTTGGCCATCATCGCCAAACGCCGCAAGAGCGCTTCGGAGGTTGAGTCCATGGCGATTATCGGCGAAGTGCGGGGGAAAAATGTGCTGCTCGTGGATGATTTGACCGAAACGGCGGGCACGCTGACCAAGGGCGCGGAGTTGCTCAAGAAAAAGGGCGCGAAGCGGATTGTGGCCTGCGTTTCGCACGCGATCCTGAACGACACCGGGGTGGAAAGATTGCGCAAATCGGTGATTGACGAGCTAATTACAACTGATACCGTCCTGCGCCCTGCGATTCGCGGTGTGAAAATAACCACGTTGTCGGTTGCGGGGCTGTTGGGTGAAGCCATCAAACGAATTCATAATAATTCGTCGGTGACGTCGCTGTTTGAATCAAAGGGCGGGCGCACCAGTTAGTGCGGTTGCCGGAAAAACTTTTGCCATGAAATCTGTATTGTTAAATGCGTTTGGCCGCTCCCAAATCGGGCGCGGTGAAGTCAAGAAGCTGCGCGCCTCCGGGCGCGTTCCCGCCACCATTTATGGCCGGCAGACCAAGCCCCTGAATCTGGAGTTGGTGGGCAAGGAACTCGATGACCTCATTCACCATTCCCTTTCGGAAAACATTCTCGTGGATCTCGCCGTGGATCAGGCCAAGCACCTCGCCCTGGTGCAGGAAGTTCAGCATCACCCCCTCAGCGGCAAGGTGCTGCATGTGGATTTCCACGAAGTTTCCCCCACCGAAAAAGTCATCATCATGGTGCCCGTCGAAAGCCTCGGCGAGGCCGTGGGCGTGAAAACCGGTGGCGGCGTACTGGAACACGTTCTGCACAAAATCAAAGTGCGGGCGTTGCCGGCCGATTTGCCCGAGCAAATCGTCGTGGACGTGACCGCCCTTGAAGTGGGCAAGTCCATTCATCTTGGCGAACTGCAAGCGCCCGCGGGCGTCGAAATTCTGGGCGACAAAAAAGTGACCGTCGTCTCGGTCGCCATGCCGAAGACCGAAGTCGAAGTAGCGGCGGAAACTGCCGAAGGGGCCGCTCCGGCGGCGGGCGATGTGGAAATGACCAAGGAGAAGAAGGAAGACGGTACGACCGGTGCCGCGCCGGCCAAGGCGGGCGACAAAGCCCCGGCGAAGGCCGCCGCGGGCGACAAGAAAGCCGCCGCTCCCGCCGAGAAGAAGAAATAGTTTCAGCGGCGATTCCGCTCGGCGTGAATCGTCGCGTCTCTCCCGCGCATGGAAGATTGGCATCTCATCGTGGGCTTGGGGAATCCGGGCGCGGATTACGCGCAGACGCGGCACAACGCGGGATTCATGCTCGCGGACTTGTTGGCGCGGCGCTGGCAGGCGGAGTGGAGCGCGGGGAAAAAGTTTCAGTCGCGCATTGCGAAGGGCGAACGCGATGGTCGCCGGGTGGTGCTTTGCAAGCCGCAAACGTTCATGAACCTGAGCGGTGAGGCGGTGGGGGCGCTGGTGAGTTTTTATCGGTTGCCGCCGACCCGGGTGCTCGTGGCGGTGGACGACGCGGATTTGCCGCTGGGCGAAATCCGGTTGCGGCCGGGCGGCCGCAGTGGGGGACATCACGGATTGGAGTCCATTGAGCAACATTTGGGTTCGCGCGAATTTGCCCGGTTGCGGATCGGGATCGGGCGCAAAGACGGGGTGCGGGAAATCACCGGCCACGTGCTTGGCAGGTTGAGCGCGGGCGAGATGGCGGTGATGGAAAAAGTTTTGGCGCGGGCGGCGGACCAGGTGGAGTGCTGGCTGGCGCACGGCCTGCAGAAAGCAATGAGTCAATTCAACGGCGTCCTCAGCGACGCCGAAAACGAAGGAAAGAAGCAGTGAAACGATACGAAGGTTTGTTCATTTTGAACTCGGCGGCGAAGGAAGAGGGCATCAAAGATACCCTCGACAAAATCTCCGCCGACATTACCGCCGCCGGCGGCAAAGTCGAAACCGTCCAGAAGATGGACCGGAAAAACTACGCCCGCGTCGCGGATAAAAAGCACACGGCGGGCTTTTACGCGAACATCATTTTCACCAGCGCGCCGGCGGCGATCGCGGCCTTGCGCAGCAAGTTCGCGCTGAACGAGGAAGTGTTCCGCGTCATTTTCACCAATTCGCCCGAACCCAAACCCGCGAAGTAAATTCGCAGCAATCGAAGGCCCCATGGCCAGCTTTAACAAAGTCATTCTCGCCGGCAACCTGACCCGCGATCCGGAATTGCGCTACACGCCCAAGGGCACGGCGGTCGCGAAGATCGGCCTTGCGGTCAGCCGCAACTGGACCAATGAAGCTGGCGAGAAGAAAGAGGAAGTCAGCTTCATTGACATTGAAGCTTGGGGTCGTCAGGGCGAAGTCCTCGCCCAATACATGAAGAAGGGCCGTCCCTTGCTCGTGGAAGGTCGCCTCAAACTCGACTCCTGGGAGGACAAGACCACCAAACAGAAGGTGAGCAAACTAAAAGTTGTCCTGGAAAGCTTTTCGTTCATTGATTCCAAAAGCGGTGACGGCGGCGCTCCTGAAGCTCCCGGTGCGCCGCGCCCCGCTCGGCCTGCCGCTACGGCGCCGGTGGCGGAACCCATTGAGGGCGATGGTCCGCCCGAGAGCGACGATGTGCCGTTTTGATGAAACGGTGAGCGACAGTTTTTGTTTTTCTCAACCCTCAACTTTCAAAGCTTAACAATTTTATGAAGACCGAAGTCATCCTTACCCACAACATCGTCGGCCTCGGCGGTGAATCCGATCAAGTTAAAGTCGCCGCCGGTTACGCGCGCAATTACCTTTTCCCGCAACGCCTCGCCATCCCGGTGACGCAGGGCAACAAGCGTCGCCTCGAAGCCCTGCGCACGCGCCGCGCCGAGCGGGAAGCCCACGAGTTCAACACCATGACCGAACTCGCCAAGGGCCTCGCGAAGCTCGTGTGCGTCATCAAGGTCAAGGCGGGCGAAGACGGCAAGATGTTCGGCGCGGTGACTGCCGGCATGATCGCCGACGAGCTTAAACACCAGTTTGACGTGTCCCTCGACAAGAAGAAGATTCACCTCGAACACCCGATCAAGACCCTGGGCGAACACGAAATCGAACTCCACCTCCAAGCCGAAGTCAAAGGCACGCTCAAAGTCCGCGTTGAAAGCACCACGCCCGCGCCGGTTGTCGAAGTTGCCCCTGGCGATAAGGCCGACGTGCGGACGGAGAAGCGCGGTCGTCGCCCGGAAAAGGTCGAAGCCGCTCCGGTCGCTGACAAGCCCCGCGTCGCCAAGGGCGAGAAAGCCGCCAAGACCGTCAAAGCGTAAGCGCGCAAGCCGGACAAATTTTCCAAGCCAAGCCACGGCGCAAGCCGTGGCTTTTTTCATTGGCGGATGATGGCGGGCGCGCGACAACGACTTCGATTGTTTGCCGGCTCTCCGGTCTGACAGCACCGCGGTCGCTGCGTTCTGCCAAGGCTGGTCAATTCCATCACCAATCCTTGAGCAGTCGTTCCCGCTTCTTCGGCTCACCCTGCGGTTGGAATTGCAGCACCTGTTCGTCCCCCTTCTGCGCGTCCAGCAACTGTTTTGCTTCCTGCGGTGTCATGGCATGTGCCTGGATCGGTTCGGATGGTTCGCTCGGCTCCTTGTCGTCCGGCTTTTTCTGATCGCCGGCTGCTTTCGCCTGCTGCTGCTCTTTCTTCTGTTGGTCTTTCGGCTCCTGAGATTTTTTCTCGGACTGCTGTTTGTCCTCTTTCTGCTTCTGGTCCTTTTTCGCCTGGTCCTGGGATTGTTGATCCTTCTTGTCCGGTTTCTCGGAATCCTGCTTTTGCTGATCCTGTTGTTTTTGGTCCTGCTTCTGGTCCTGTTGCTTCTTCTGATCGTCTTTTGGCTGATCTTGTTTCTGATCCTTGTTGTCTTTGTTATCCTTATTCTGCTGCTGTTGTTGCTGCTTTAATTCCTCCAGCCTCTGCTTTACGAACTCATGATTGAACTTGGCGTCCGCGCTGTTCGTATTCAACTTCATGGCGCTTTCAAATTGTTTCACCGCACCCTCCCACGTCTCGATTTGCTTCTTTGGATCGGGTAGCGATTCGCCAGCGCGATAGAGGGTGTTGCCGAGATTGTAGTACGCCTGCTCCTGCAGTTTGAGGTCCGGGGCCGTTGCCGCCTGACCGAAATGCTTCGCCGCTTCGTCCAGCTTCCCATCGCGATAAGCCGCGGCCCCCGCGTTGAAATGCAATCGTGGATCGGCCTTCGTCTTCTCCAGTGACCGTTGATATTCCTTGAGCGCGCGGTCGAACTTGCCCGCGTTGTATTCGCGCAGCGCACTGGAGGGGGAGGCTGTCGCCAAGATGGGCAAGAGAATCAGGGCAAGCGTTGCCGCAACGGTCGGAGCGCCGGGCACTGCCCCGGCCTTTTTAGGTTCGCTTTTCTTTTCGCGCCGAGACGGTGCCCGGCGTTCCGGCAGGAGAATCTCCACCAGTAACAACAAAATTGCGGCGGCCAGCGGCCAGTGATAGCGCTCGTGGAATCGTTTCACCAGTTTCTCCTGTCCTTCTGACTTCGGCAGCGGCGCCAGTCCCTTCTCATACAGCGTGTCAATCGCCTTGGCGCCGCGCAGCGGCAGATAGAAGCCACCCTCCGTGGCCCCGGCAATCTGCTGGAGCAGACCTTCGTTGAGGCGTGATTTCACGACGTTGCCCTCCGCATCGCGGATATAATCCGTCCGGCCTTTTGCGTCCTTCACCCGCAGCAACTCACCCTCCGCCGTGCCGATGCCGATGGTGAATATCTTCATGCCCTCCTTCGCCGCAGCTTCGGCGGCGGAAACCGCATTCTCGTCGTTGTCCTCGCCGTCCGTAAATAGCACCAACACTTTGTAATTGTCACCTTCCTTGAAGGCGGTGAGTGCCGTCGTGATCGCTTCAGCGACGGCCGTTCCGCCTTGGGGGATGATGTTCACGTCCAGCGATTCGACGCTCTGACGAAACGCGTTGTCGTCAATCGTCAGCGGACATTGCAGGAACGCGCCGCCCGCAAACGCGACCAGCCCCAGCCGGTCTGACTTCGCCTGCTGCATCAAGTCCAGCGCCGCGAGCTTCGCGCGCGTCAGCCGGTTGGGCGCGATGTCTTCGGCCAGCATGCTTTTCGAGGTGTCAATGGCCACGACGATGTCCAAACCCTTTTGCTTTGATTCTTCCCAAGTGAAGCCCCACTGCGGTCGGGCTAGGGCGACTAGCAGCAAGGTCACGGCCGCAATCAACAAACCGAACCGCACCTTCTGCCGCGTCGGCGACACGCCGGAAATCAATCCGGGCAAAAGTCGCGCCTGAATGAACTGCGTCATCAGTCGTTGCCGTTCGTGTCCGGCCCACCAGAAAAATAGGAGCAACAGCGACGGAATAACCAGCAACAACCAGAGAATATGTCCGTAGGCGAAGTTCATCTATCTTTGTAGGAGACGAGGTGACGAGTCTCAAATTGAAAAGAGAATAGAGACTCCTTACGTCGTCTCCTACAGTTAAGGTGGGCGGTTTGTCGCCTGCGCGTAAATCGCAAATCGCAAATCGTAAATCTCACGGCAACCTCCTCAGCACGGTTTGACTCAACGTAATCTCCGTCGTCAACAGGGTGATTCCGAGGGCAATGAGCCACGCAAACAGCTCCGTGTGGTGCGCAAACTTCTTCACGTCGGCCTCGGTCTTCTCAAGTTTGTCAATTTCGGCGTAAATCTTCTGGAACCGTTCCGCGTTGTCCGCGCGATAGTATTTGCCGCCCGTCATGTCCGAGATTTTCTGGAGCGTGTCCTCGTCAATATCCACCGGTACCATTTGATATCCCCGGCGACCGAACATGTCCGTCGCGGGCATCGGTGCCTGGCCGCGGGTGCCGACCCCGATGGTATAGACCTTCACGTTGAGCGCCTGCGCCGCTTCGGCGGCTGTGAGGGGCGCAACCTTGCCGGCGTTGCTTTGTCCGTCCGTCATCAGGATCACGATCTTGCTTTTCGACTTCACCTCCCGCAGCCGGTTGACCGCCGTGCTCAACGCCGACCCGATGGCCGTTTGATTGCCATTGATCGAATTCAGGTCGAGCCGTTCGAGATTCTTCAACAGAAAATCGTGATCCAATGTCAGCGGCGACGCGATGAACGCCTGCGTGCCAAAGGCCACCAGCCCGATGCGGTCACTGGGGCGCTCATCAATGAACCCTTTCAACACCGCGCGGGCCATTTCCACGCGATTGACCCGCTGCCCGCGAATCTCAAAATCCTCCGCCGCCATGCTGCCGGACAGATCGAACGCGACGACGATGTCCACGCCGCTGGCCGTGGCTTTGGTGGAATCGAATTTCGTCAAACGCGGCTGCGCCAGCGCGATGATAAACAAAGCCAGCACCAGCCAGCGCAGCGCGGCCAGGAATCCCCCGTAACGCGCGCGGGTGACATTCGTGACCGCACGCAGCAGTTGCACGGAGGAATAGATAAACGCCGGTGGCTGACCGCGTCGCCCTTTCAGCCATGCTGCCAACGGCAGCAGCAAGAGCAAGAGGAGCAGATATGGGTGGGCGAAAGTCATTTGGCGGCAGTTTGGGGAGTGGTGAGCGCGGAGTGACTTTCGCCGGTCGTTGCGGCGGTCTGGGGCTCGGTTTCCTCGACGAGGCGGACCGCCGAGCCGTGCCGTTCGCGCAACTCGGGTTCGCCGGGTTCGTATTTGGCAAACTTGACCAGGTCGCAACTTTGCAGGAAATCACCGAGGCTGATCTTCTGGTCACGGGTGAGCAAATCGGTGCGTTGCAACTCGTGCAGGAATTCCTCGGTTGTGCGCTCCGGCGCGTGGAAGTTGAATCGCTCCTCAAGGTAGCAGCGCGTGGTGTCGGACACGGCGATGACGAAGGGTTTCGGCTGCGTGATGAGGGCGAGGGCTTCCTGCAACTTCTGCTTCGCCCGCACGTGCGCCGGCACCGGCGGGACAACTAGAACCTGCGCCCGCCGCTTTTGCCACCAACGCCAGGCCCAAATCGCCAGTCCTAAAATGACAAGAGCCGCCAGCACCCACCAAAGCCATTCCCAGCCGCTCGGAATTTCCACCGGCGGCTTGATGTCGCGGATGTCGTTCGCGTTGGTGGCGACGAGGGAGGCTGTTTGATTCGTGGCCATGAGTTAGTTGTGACGACCGCCGGGAAAAATTGTAGCGCAGACTGGTAGTCTGCTGTGTCGCGGACTGGTAATCCGCAAGCGTCGCAATTGTTGCGCGTCCAGCCGTCTGCCAGTCGGCGACACAGCAGGTTGCCAACCTGCGCTACGAGAAGGCGGTTCGTGACTAAGGTGGCTCATCCCCGCAACCTCCGCTTCTCCCGCGTCTCAAAAAACTTCGCCAAAGCTGCGCCGTAGGCTTGGTCCGTGCGCAGTTGAATCGCATCAATGCCGGCGGAGCGGAACAATCGTGCGGTGTCCGCCTGGGCCTTGGTTTGGCGCTCGGCGAAGGCGCTGCGCTTGCGGGCGTCGCCGGTGTGGATTTCCACCACCTCACCCGTTTCGGCGTCCCGCAGGACCAGCCGGCCGAGCGCGGGCAATTCCAGTTCAAAACGATCCGTGATTTGCACGGCCACCACATCGTGGCGGCGATTGGCCTGCTTAAGCATCGTGAAGGAAGCCTGCGCCAGCGATTCGAGCAGCATCATCTGCGGGCGAAGCAGCCGGCGCGTTCCGCCCTTGGGCTTCTCCGCCGGCGAGCCGATGAAATCCGAGATGACCACGGTCACGGCCTTGTGCCGCGTGACGTGCATGAGAAATTCCAGCGCGGCGTTTAAGTCAGTTCCACGCCGCTTCGGTTCGAAGAACAACACTTCGCGGATGACGCGCAGGACGTGGCTGCGGCCCTTGCGTGGCGGGATGAATTTCTCCACTTCGTCACTGAACAGGATGAGGCCGACCTTGTCGTTGTTGCGGATGGCGGAGAAGGCGAGCACGGAGGCGATCTCGGCGGCGAGTTCGCGCTTGGACTGGTCGCGCGAGCCGAACAAGCCCGACCCGCTCACGTCCACGACGAGCATGAGCGTGAGTTCGCGTTCCTCGACGAACTTCTTGATGAACGGATGGTTCATCCGCGCGGTGACGTTCCAGTCAATCGCGCGCACGTCGTCGCCGGGCTGGTATTCGCGCACCTCGTCGAAGTTCATGCCCTGGCCCTTGAAGACGGAATGGTATTGGCCCGCGAGCGTTTCGGTCACGATGCGGTTCGTGCGCAGCTCGATCTGCCGGATTTTTTTGAGAATTTCTCGCGGGATCATGGGCGGCGTGGTGCGGGGCGCGGGGTACGTGAAACGCGACGGATGACCGCTGGCGTTGCGCACAAGGGTTCCGCATGGTTCGCCAGAATGTTCAACATCCGGCGCAGCGAATCGCCCAACGAAGTCGGGTGTGAATAACTGCCGACCCGCGCGAGCCAGTCGGGAATTCGTTTATCCCGGAGTCGAATCAACTCCGGTTGCACGCTCGCGGCAATGTGGGAATGAGGCAACAACTGCGCCCAAACGATTCCACACCGCGATGTCGCGATGGCTGCCGATTTGGTTTCGGTGAACGCCAGCGTGACCTTTATCAGGTTCAATCCGGCCCGGAACATGCGGGAGTCAGTTACGCCCGATTTCAAGAACTCGCGGATGTAAGTGCGCACGCAGGGAATCATCACCAGCAATTGTTCCGCGTCGTGACGCCCCGCCTTCGTGATGTTGGCGACGTTCCAGGTTTTCGCCAGGAGCACGCCAACCGGATTGAGCACGCGGATGGTGAATTCACCGGACTGCTCCTGGCTGGTGAGGCGAAGCAACTCGGCGTCGGTCAGTCCGGGCACTTTGCGTAGCACTTCAATCATCAACTCGTGTTCGCCCAGCTTCACCTTGAACTGACCAGCCATCAAATTTCCAAACGCGCGACGGAAAGTTGGGATCTGCGCCGTGGTTCTCAGTGCGCGCGCCAGTGCGATAGCCGAGGCTTGGTCGCCCTGAAGATCCGCGTCCTTGCTCACGAACGGGAAGAAGTCCTGGATTTCTCGTAGCACTGGCTCCTTTGCGGCGTAATGCTTCGCCCAAAGGTTTACCGCCTGGCCGCCCATCAGCACGCACTCGCTCTCAATATCATGGAGCGCGCGAAACAGGATGGCAAGTTCGTCAGTAGCGAATGGCTTGCTGCTTTCGTCGCTCATTGGATCGGCGGGGTCTGAGTTTCAAAAGATTGTCCACGACTTCGTCCACGTTGACCGTTTTCGACGTGGCTGGATCGAAAACATCCGGGTGGAAAATGGACGCCTCGCGATTGGCTTCCGCCGCCGTGATCTCACCGCGCGCGACGCGCTGTTGCAGTGCGACACGCTCGCGATGCTCCTCCTCTCGGGAGGCTTCGACTTCCGCCTTCGTCAAGTAGCGGACGGCTTCTTCTTTCAATTTCATGGTGTGAATGTGGGGCGGATTCGTTGTGGCGTCCAGAGGGTTTGCTCGGGCGCGCGGCGTTCACGCCGCTTCAACGCGCGAATGAAATTGAGCGACGGATTCGTATTGGATGCTGCGGGCGTGCGGGCGGTGAAGCGGGCTGAAGCCCGCGCTCCGGCCGCAAACTCGGTCACGAGGCGGTTCGTGCGCAGCTCGATCTGCCGGATTTTTTTGAGAATCTTGCGGGGAATCATGGGAAGGCAGAATGATGAATGAAGAATGACGAATCAAATTTCATTTGTTCCATTGACGCACGCTTGCTCGCAAGTTTTCCAACAATTGCCTTTTCAGCTTTGACGTCTCATCCATCTGTATCGCGTCAATGTCATGTTGGGGAACAGCCGGCTCTCCAAGCCATCCATTGATGACATTGGCCAAACTTTGTAGTGACGCCACGTCCCAATCCATGCTCTTGCATCGAGAATCTTTGACCAACCTAGAAATGAGTTTTTTAGGTGATGGTTGTTTAACTGCGGAAACATTCTCGATAAAACTTCTGCGCCAATTTACCCAGAGTTGTTTTGAGGGGAATTCTTGGTAGAACCAATTCACCAGAAACTTTCCCTCTGATTCTCCGCAAACATCCCAAAGCGCCACAGCAAGGTCGGCGCGCATCTCGGCATGATATTCGTCGCGGCCTTGGATGTTATCGAAGGCGGTGTGGAGTATTTGCTTGGCCATTGCTGGCTGCAAGTATGCTGCTGCAACTGCCCACCACTGTGGATCGGTCGGATCTCCAAGTCCACCATGTCGGTTTTGATCTGCCTCATAAGCTCTACAAGCCAATAATTTGTCTGCGTCTTCTGATTTCAATAGTTGGCTTGCGTTTTTGAGCACGAACAACGTCATTCGTTTGTAAGGCCAGTTATTGGAATCACGAGGTTGCAGGTCGGGGTCAGTGCATGGAATCTTTCGCTGTAGCATCAACATCAAGCGTTCTGACCCAAGCTGCTTCGCCAATTCCAACAGTTCGTTTTCCGTCGTTAGTTGGTCGCTACCGTATTCGCCAAACAGCCACAGTAAAATCCAAGCACGGTCGTCTGCGGGTAATTGGTCAATCTGGTGGCGGACTTTAAGAATATCTGCGATATACTCTCGTTGAGTTGGAGAAGTGCTTCTACAGGCACGAGCCAACTTTACACCAAACCAACCGGCGCAATAATCTCGATTTCTGTGACTTTCCCAATAGATCGCAAAATCGTTTGTAGTGATAATCTTGCTCCCGCCTTCCGACCTAATTAGCCATCGGCCTTGGTGCTGAATGCCCCAAAACTTCAACAATGCTTCAGCAACCATTCCAACGGACTGTGGGCTTTCCAACTCAACCATCGGCCGAGGCCCAGGAGCAGAATTCATGGATTCATGTAAATCGGGAAATGTCGCGGCAGCATCATCCAGCAGCGTCGCAATCAGTGGCAAGTCGTGGCCATCTTCGCGTTCAAAAACTGCCCCCAATGCCAACGTGCGCACTTTCGGATTTGGATGCTTGAGCAACGCCGCCAAATTAGCACGATCATCGCTCAATGATCGAAGTTCTTGTGCTAAGCGAATCTGGTCGTTAGCCAAAGGATTCTTCCCAGTCCATAGCCTCAAGGGGCGATTTCTGGTTATGACAGTCAGCGAAAAATGGGTGTTGGTATGGGCGATTTGCTCAAACCGATGCTGGAGCAAATCATCGCCAAAGGCGGAAGATGCACCGCAAAGGCCAACCAACACTCCGGTTAAAACGAGAGCGAGACAGAAAATGAATTTCGTTTTTTTCACGGCACAGGCAGTTCATCAAAGATTTTCTGAATGACCGTTTCGCTGGTTTTTTCCTCGGCCTCTGCTTCGTAGGTGATGGCCACGCGGTGGCGCAGCACGTCCATGCCGATGCTTTTCACGTCCTGCGGCGTGACGTAGCCGCGGCCTTTCAGGAACGCGTAAGCCTTGGCCGCGAGCGTCAGCGCGATGGTCGCGCGCGGCGATGCGCCGAGCTGGATGAAATCCTTCACCGCGATCTTGTAATGCTCCGGGTCGCGCGTGGCGCAGACGAGGTCCACGATGTAATCCTTCACCTTGTCGTCCACGTAAATGTCGTTGATGACTTCGCGGGCCTTGAGGATTTGCTGCGGTGTGACGACGGCGCTGCAGGTGGGCGTGCCGCTCGTTTTCGCCATCACTTCGAGAATCTGCCGTTCCTCGGCGCGCGTCGGGTAGCCGATCTTGAGCTTGAGCATGAAGCGATCAACCTGCGCCTCGGGCAGCGGATATGTGCCTTCCTGCTCGATGGGATTCTGCGTGGCGAGCACGAGGAACGGCTCGTCGAGCTTGTAGGTCTGGTCGCCGATGGTGACCTGCTTTTCCTGCATGGCTTCGAGCAACGCGCTCTGCACCTTGGCGGGTGCGCGGTTGATTTCGTCGGCGAGGATGAGGTTGGCGAAGACCGGGCCTTTGCGCGTGGTGAAGCCGCCGGATTGCGGGTTGTAAATCTGCGTGCCGATGACGTCGGCGGGCAGCATGTCCGGCGTGA
>CAYHFK010000142.1:0-12232 GCA_964355895.1 uncultured Bifidobacterium sp.
CGTAACCGGCGCTGCCCCCGCCAAGAATGGCAACCTCGAAATCGAATTTTCGCATGACCCGAGGATGCCGGAGAGGTCGGGGATCTGACAAGGTTGCGGGTACGGCGCCGGAAAGACTCTGGCGGGTCCGCCGGGACGCGCCGGGGGGAACGCCAACCCAACGACCCGATTTGTAACCTTTTCAGACTTTCGGAAAGCGGAGTCATGGTTCAATCTTTCGCCCTGATGGCAATGGCAGTGAACGAATTGGCATTCAGTCCCAGGCATTTTCTCAACCGCGAGTTGAGTTGGCTGGAATTCAACCAGCGCGTCCTCGACGAGGCGCGGGATGATTCCAATCCGCTGCTCGAACGCCTGAAGTTTTTCACCATCGTCAGCTCGAACCTCGACGAGTTTTTCGAGGTGCGCGTGGCGGGGCTGAAACAGGAGATCGAGAGTGGCCAGGCCGAGCGCAGTCTCGACGGCTTGACGCCCACGGAAACTCTGCGCGCCGTCATCCGCCGCGTGCGCCAGATGATTGCCGCCCAATACGCCTGCTGGCGCGACGAATTGCAGCCGGCGTTGACTGCATCCCGCATCCGCCTGCTGCCCGTGGCGGAGTTGGGCCGGGCGGATCAGGTCTGGCTGGAGGTGTTTTACTGGCAACAGGTGCGGCCGGTATTGACGCCGCTGGCGATTGATCCCGCCCATCCGTTTCCGCAACTGCTCAATAAATCGCTCAATCTCATCGTGCGGCTGGAGATGCGGAAGAACGGGGAAACGCACAAACACATGGCCGTGGTGCAATTGCCTGCCATCCTTCCACGGTTGGTGCAGTTGCCCCGCCAGGACGGGCGGCGCGACTATGTTTATCTCGGCGACTTGATCGGGCATTTCCTCGCGGACGTTTTTCCGGGCACCACCATTCTCGGCTGGTGGCCGTTTCGCGTCACGCGCAACAGCGAGCTGTACATTGACGAGGAGGAGGAAAGTAATCTGCTCAAAGCCGTGGAAGCGGAGTTGCACAACCGCCGGCGCGGCGATGCGGTGCGGTTGGAGGTTGATCATCGCTGCCCCGTGCCCATCCGCGACGCCCTGCTGAAGACGCTGCGGTTGACGCCGGAAGACCTTTATCTGATCGACGGCCCGCTCAATCCCACCCGGCTGATGATGCTCTATCAGGGCGACCATTCGCCGGAGTTGCGCGACGCGCCGTTTGTGGCGCCGGCGCCGCTGGCCTTGCGCGGGCGGGAAGATTTGTTTGCCGCCATTCGGGAGCGGGACATTTTGCTGCACCATCCCTACGAACATTTCGACAGTGTGGTGCGCTTTCTGGAAACAGCGGCGCAAGATCGCGACGTGCTGGCGATCAAAATGACGCTTTATCGCACGGGCGGCGACGAGCGCATCGTCGGCGCGCTGATGGACGCGGTGAAGAACGGCAAGCAGGTGACGGCGGTGGTGGAATTGCGGGCGCGCTTCGACGAGGCGAACAACATCGAGTGGGCCCGGCGGCTCGAAGAGAACGGCGTGCATGTGGTGTACGGATTGGTGGGTTACAAGCTCCACGCGAAGATCACGCTGGTCGTGCGTCGCGAAGGCGCGGAAATCC
Organism: uncultured Bifidobacterium sp.; assembly: GCA_964355895.1. Classification (GTDB taxonomy): domain Bacteria; phylum Verrucomicrobiota; class Verrucomicrobiia; order Limisphaerales; family JADLHS01; genus JADLHS01. The sequence goes on from CAYHFK010000142.1 coordinate 1,592, forward strand.
GGCGCTACGTTCACCTGGCAACCGGCAATTACAACCCCACCACCGCGCGACTTTACACCGACCTCGGCTTGTTGACGTGCCGTCCGGATTTCGGCGAGGACGCGACCAACCTGTTCAATCTGCTCACGGGCATCTGCCAGTTTCAGGGCATGCGCCAACTCGTCGTCGCGCCGTTCGATCTGCACCGGCGGCTGCTGGAACTCATCGAACGCGAGACCAAGAATGCCCGGCTCGGTTCGCCGGCGCGCATCATCGCCAAGGTCAATTCGCTGGCGGAGCGGGAAATCATCGAAGCCTTGTATCGCGCCTCACAGGCGGGCGTGAAGATTGATTTGATCGCGCGCGGCGTTTGTTGTCTGCGCCCGGGCGTTCCGGGCGTGAGCGAAAACATTACCGTGCGCAGCATTGTGGATCGTTTTCTGGAACACACGCGGGTTTACTATTTTGACAACGCCTGCCAGCCGGAAGTGTTCGTCGGCAGTGCCGACTGGCTGCCGCGCAATCTTTTTCGCCGGATTGAAACCGTGTTCCCCATCCTGGACGGCCTGTTGCGCGACCGCATCATCAGTGAAATCCTCGCCACACCGCTGGCGGACAACGCCAAGGCACGGGTGTTGTTCGGCGATGGAACGTATCATCGCGCGGCGCGAACCGACCTCGACCCGGTGCGGCGCAGTCAGACCGAATTCATGGCGCTGGCGATGTCCGGCCCGAAAGTGCGCGGGGCGTCCGCCAAAAGCCCGGCGCGCTATCCCCGCGTTGAACTGGCGCGTCCGCCTTACCCTCCGGGCAAGAAATGAAAACCTCTGCGGGACCGCCGGTCGCAGACCGCCCGCCCGATGTGTTGCGGCATCTGGGCGTGGCGCTGCCCCGGCAATGGCGGCGGTATCGCAAACGCCTCCGGCGTTGCCAGCAGAAGTTTTCCGCGACGGCGGTCCATGATTCGCGCATCGAGACGCGCCGATTGCTGGCCACCCTGGAACTGCTGGCCGCGTTCATTCCCGCGTGCGAACTCAAGAAGCCCCGGCGGGCGTTGAAGAAACATCTGGATGCGTTTGACGACTTGCGCGACACCCAGGTGCAACTGGCGGTCTTGAAGCCGGTGCGGCGCGCTTTTCCAGCGGCGCAAAGATTCCACGCGTGGTTGCGCAAACGTGAAGTCCGCTTCATCCGCGAAGCCCGCCAGGCCGTGCGACAGATCAAAACCCGGCGCGTTGAAAAAAGCATCGCCGCGTTTGAAGGGGAACTGCGCTGTCAGCGAAAGCGCATCGTGTCGGAAATGGCCTTCAGCATTGCCCAAGGCGCGATCCGACTTGCCTTCGCGCGGGTAGATCGCCTTTGCCGCCGCGTGAAAGCGGCGGACCCCCGAACCATTCATCGGACGCGAATTGCGTTCAAACGCTTTCGTTACATGGTGGAAGCGTTGTCGCCCCTGCTGCTCGCCGTGACCGATAAACACCGTCAGGCCATGCGCAGCTATCAAGCAATGATGGGTGAGATTCAGGATTTGAAGGTGCTGCTCGCCGCGCTGGACAAATTCATTGAATCGGAGGAAAACGACCCCGCCACGCAACGGTTGCGGGCCGAGTTCGTGCGACGGCGCGAACAGTTGGTCCGCGTGTACCTTAACGCCTCCCACAAGCTGGAGTCGTTTTGGCCCCCGAAAACAGTGTCACCGCGCCACGCCGCCGATAAAAACAAAGAGCCATGAACCTGTATTTCTTACGCCACGGCCTGGCGGTCAAGCGCGACCCGCAGCGCTTTCCCGATGATTCGCGGCGTCCGCTCCTGATGAAAGGCGAGGAGCGCATCCGGCTTTGCTGCGACGCGCTGCGGGCGCTGGAGGTTTCGTTTGATCGGATTTTGTCCAGCCCGTATCCGCGCGCGTCCCAAACCGCGGAGATCGTCGCGGCGGCGTTGGATTTGAAAAAGCGGCTGGAGTTTCGCGACGAACTGATACCCGGAGGCGACCCGCAAGTATTGATTCGTTACATGAACCAGCTTCGGCCGGTGCCGGAGAATGTTTTGTTGGTCGGCCACGAACCCGATCTGAGCCGGTTCATCTCACACTTAATTTGCGGTGGTCCAGCGGCGGCGATTGCCATGAAGAAAGGCGGTCTGGCCAAACTGGTGATCGCGGCGGAGCTTCGTTACGCCCGTTGCGCCACGCTCGCGTGGCTGCTTACCCCGAAACAGATGGCGTTGTTGGCGTGATTAGAGCGTATTTGAAAGGTGACGTTGTGTTTTCGTCCTCGTCCTCCTGCTCGTCCTCGTCCTCGATTTGGTTGAGGGTGTTCGAGGACGAGGACGAGAACGACGAGGAGGAGGATCGTAAATCGAGTTCTATACCGGTTCTCAGTCGGCGAACAGGAAGCGCAGATCGTCGAGCGTCAGGCTTTGCGCGAACTTTTCCTCACCGAGGACGTCGGCCATCAGCGCGCCCTTTTGCTTTTGGAGCGCGCGGATTTTTTGCTCGATGCTTTCGCGCATCAACAGACGGTAGGCCATCACCTTGCTGGTCTGGCCAATGCGGTGCGTGCGGTCAATTGCCTGATTTTCCACCGCCGGATTCCACCACGGATCGAACAGCACCACGTAGGACGCGGCGGTGAGGTTGAGCCCGAAGCCGCCGGCCTTGAGAGAGATCAAGAAAACCGCGCCGCCTTTCGCGGATTGAAATTCCTTCACGAGGTCGCCGCGATTTTCGGTGCTCCCGGCGAGATAGAAGTGCGGCCATTCGCGTTGCTTCACGGTTTCGCGCAACAGATCGAGCATGGTGACGAACTGCGAGAAGACGAGCACCTTGTGGCCTTCTTCCATGAGCGGTTCGAGCAGGTCGAGCAGGGCGTTGACCTTGGCGCTTTCGACCTCGTGCAACTTATCGTTTACGAGCGCGGGGTGACAGCAAATCTGCCGCAAGCGCAGGAGCGAGGTCAGGACGTTGAACCGTTGTTCGTTGAGTTGTGCGCTGGTCTGGACGCCGAGGAGTAAGATTTGGGCGCGCTTGAACTCGGCCTGGTAGAGCTTGAGTTGTTCGCCTTCCATCTCGCAGAGCAAATCTTCCTCCACGCGGTCGGGCAGGTCTTTGGCGACCTGGCCTTTGGTGCGGCGCAACAGGAAGGGGCGGACGCGCGCAGCCAGCCGGCGGCGGGCGAGCGGATCGTCCTGCGCGTTGAAGCGGCGGAGAAATTCGGCGCGGTTGCCGAGCACCCCGGGCATGGCAAAGCTGAAAATGCTCCAAAGGTCGAGCAGGCGATTTTCGATGGGCGTGCCGGTGAGGGCGAGGCGGTAATCGGCTTTCAACGCCCGGGCGGCCTGGGCGGTTTGCGAGTCGGGGTTCTTGATGTATTGCGCTTCGTCGAGGATCACGGCCTGCCAGGAAACCTTCGCGATGGCCGGCGAGAGCGAGCGAAGTTGCGCGTAGTTGACGACGATGATGTCGGCCTCCTCCCGAACCGTCGTCAATGCGTCGGCGGTTTCGCCACTCCAGCGGCGGACCCGGAGGCTGGGATAAAAGCGGGCTGCCTCGCTGACCCAGTTGTCGGTGACGGATTTGGGGCACACGACGAGGCTGGGAAAGGTGGCGGCGGTAGGGCGCGTCACTCCGTGCGCGCCGCCGGGCGGCTCAAGGTTCTCGAACGGCGCGCACGGAGTGACGCGCCCTACCGCCCGCAACCACGCGATCCACGCGAGGGCTTGCAGGGTTTTGCCGAGACCCATGTCATCAGCCAGCACGCCCCCAAAACGATTCGTGGTGAGGTAGGCGAGGAAGTGGAAACCCTCGATTTGATACGGGCGGAGTTCCGCGTGGATCAGTTCCGGCACGGGCGGGGCGACGCGGGTTTTCAATTCGCCGACCCGGCGATGGATTTGTTCGACGCGCGCCGGCGCGAGGAATTTTTTCGCGGCGTCATCGGCGAGTTGCAGCGCGTGGAAGCGCTGCGGTTCGGCGGTGAAATCGCGCGGGGCGAGGCCGAGGCGGGCGAGTTGTTCGTCGTCCTCGGGTGTGAGATTGAACTGCAAACGCCGCCAACCTTTGGCGCCCAGGCGCACATAACCGCCGCGCGCGTTGAGCAGCAGTTTGGTTTCCTCCGGCGTGAGCGCCAGGTCGGCCACGTTGAGGATGACTTTGAGATCGAACCAGTCAATGCCCGCCTCCTGCACGTCGAGGGACACGGTGCCGCTGATGGGCGCATCGCGGAGCGTGGCGAGTTCGCGGTCAAGTTCGACGTTGATTTCCGGCGGGAGACTTTGCAGCCACGCGACAAAAATTTCGGGCGTTTTTTTGGTGAGCCGGAGCGTCCAGCCACCGCCGTAATTTGCCCATTTGACGCCGAGCGCATCCAGCACGCGGGGAAAATGCGCCTGCGCCGAGCGGTCGTGAACCGGAATGAACCCTTTCACCGGCTTGGGCGTTTTTATTCGACCCCAGCCCTGATTGGGCGTTTGCCAGCCGATCATGCTGAATTCTTCCTTCTCCAATCCTTCCGCCCGGGCGGTGGGGCGCAGAATAATTGATTCCGAGCTGCTGCCGGGATAATTCTCCTTGAGCTCGCAGGTCAGAGTGACGACGACGGGAATGATCTTGGTGCGCTCGGCGAGATGTTCGGGCAGCGGCAAATTCAGCGCGTGAAGAAAACGGATGCCGCCGGCGGTTTCCAGCGCGGGCGCGGGGATGACTTTGCGCGAGTCATGTTCGAGCGCGTTCCTGGGCGGGCCGGCGTAAATTGCGGTGTCAGTGATGTACAGCGTGGGGTGTCCGCTCAGGACGAAACGAATGGGCGGCGGCGCCTGACCGTCGGCCGTGGTGAGGCGGAGTTCGTAATCCTCCCCGCCTTTGGTCGGGGGATTCAACTGGAGGCGGAGCGGTTCGGCGGGGCGCGCGAGCGGTTCCCCGTTTGCGTTCACGAAGCGCTCGGGCGGCAGCGCGAGGCGGATCAGCCGGTTGAGCGGCAGGCGGGAGGCGTCCGAATTGTAGCGGATGCTCCACCAGCTTTCGTAGCTCCAGGGCTTGTAAAGCGCGCTCCACAACGGCAGCGCGTCCGGCGCGATGGTCAGCGTGCCGCGCTCGACATTTTCGCCGAAGCGTTTGGCCTGCGCCTGCTTCAAATCGGCAAACGCTGCGTCCGGCTGGGTCCGCCATTGCAACCGGGCTTCCTCGTCGAGAAAAGCCAGTCGCAGGTCGAGCGTGTCCGCGGTGGGCGTCACGCTCGGCTCATGGGTCGCGAACCAGTCCTGCCAGTGGGCGACTTCTTTCTGTCGCTCCCACTTCTTGATGCCGGCCTCCAGCGTGGTGAAGTCCGTGATGGCCTCCATGTAATCGGGCAGGGCAATCTTCCGGCGACGCAATTCCACGGCCAGATAGAGCCAGAGTTCGTAGTCGTCTTTGGGTTTCTTCGGCCACAGATCGAGTTCCACCCAGCCGAAACCGAAATGGCGGGGGAAAAACTGGTTGAGGTCGTTTTCCGTAAGTTGGCGAAAACCAGCATTGGCGTAGAGGGTCTGCAGCTTGCGGATGAAGCCGGCTTCGGAGTAGTCCAGCGGGCGACCGAGTTGTTCCACCAACCGCTTGTAAAGCGGTGAGGCCGGCGGTTGTGGCACCAATGGACTGGGGGTGCGCGGAGATTTTTTCTTTGCGGGTTGGTTGTTGGGAGGCAGCCCCGGGGTGGGCTTTGCGGGGGAATCTTCGGCCCACCGCTTCTGCACTTCGAGCATGGCGGCGACGGTGTGCTTGCAATCGTAGTGCATCGGGCAGGAGCAGTCCGACGCCCAATTTTGATCCGAGTAATTCAACGAGACGGCATAATCCTCGCCGCCGCGCACGACCGCGGTGTAGGCCTGGTCGGGCTTGACGCAAGTGACTTCAACCACCCGGCCGGTGGCGTGATAGGCCCGGCCGCGCTCGCGGGTTTGCGCCGGCACGAGTCTTAAGAATCGTTCCGCCGCGCGCATTAACTTGGCTCGCTCACTCATTTGCGGCGGGGACGATGCCGCAGGATGCGGACGCGGGCAAGCGTGGGTTTGTTCACGGCGGGGCCATTTTCGGCCCGCAGTCGGGAGGTCTCACAATCCGCCAATCATCCGTTGCAGGGCATACTGGGCCTGGTTGAATCCGGCGACGGCTTTGAGATAATCCAACTGGGCGCGCGTGCGGTCGGTCTCGGCTTGAATGGTTTCCAGCACGATGCCCACGGCAAACTCCTTGCGTTGTTCGGCGAGCCGAAATCCTTCCGCCGCCGCCGCGAGCGCCTGCCGCGCCGTTTGAATCTGGTCCGCTTGCGATTGCCAGCGCGCAAACCCTTCCACCACCTGCCGGGTGAGTTCATCCTTGAGTTTGCGGTCGCCCAGTTCGCTGATTTTCAATCGCGCATCGGTGGCACGAATGCGGGTGAAATCAAACAGTCCACCCGGTCCGATGCGCCAGCTCGCGCCGACCATGTAATCCTGTTGTCCGCCAAACGTATCCGCAATGCCATCGCGCCCGCCGCCCAGGCCGCCGAAAAAGGCCGTGGCGCCGAGGGACGGAATCAGCGGGCCGTAGGTGGCGCCGCTTTTGCGGTCGCGAGCGGCGGCGGTCAGGGCGGCGCTTTGCTTGAATTCCGGACTGGCGGCGAACGCTTGGGCGACCAGGGAATCCAGGGTGCGATTGGTAATAAGATTGAGGGGCGCGAGTTCGGATTCCTGGGCGGTCAGCATCACGGCGGGGTCGAGCCTCAAGGTCTGCGCCAGCCGGGCGGCGGCGATGCGCTGCTGTTCCAGCGTCTGTCGCAGGACGAGTTCATTGCGCTCCTTCTGCACGCGGGCGCGCAGCGCGTCGCCTTTGAAGGCGATGCCGGCGGTCACGGCCCGGGAAACCTGCTCCTCGTAACCGGTCGAAATGCGCACGGCTTCGCGCGCGACCGCCGCCGCGCCCTGGGCCAGCGCGAGTTCAAAATAACCTTGCGCCGCCGCGAGCACGCTCTGCTGCCGTTGCGCTTCGAGCGCGTGGCCGGCCGCGTGGGCCAGTTGTTTGGCGGCGAGCGACTGGTAAATCGCGTCGCCGAGTTCGACCTGGGCGGCCAGTGCCACACCGGGCGCATAGGAATATTTGTGAACGTCAATAAGGTTGCCCGAAACATCCTGAATCTTGTCGTCGTGCTGGCGATAGGTGATGCCCGGCGCAATCCACGGGAAGAATTGGGCCAGCGCACTCTGATGGATGGTTTGGGCTTCGCGAAGTTTCTCGCCCGCGATTTGCACGTCGAGATTCTGCGCGCCCGCCAGGCGCAGCGCGGTGGGAAGGTCAATCGGCTTGGGGCCGTCATTCGCAGACTGGGCGGATACGATTTCGCCGGCCAAAGCCAGCGCGCCGGCGGCATAAATCGCAAATCGCAAATCGCAAATCGAGAATTTCACCTGGCCTCCGTCACGGTTAGGGCCGCGCCGTCCGCGAGCGTCAGTTTGCCGACGAGAATCACCGCCTCGCTGCCCGTCAAGCCGGCCAGCACTTCGACTTTCGCGCCGTCGTTGAAGCCGATTTTGATGGCGGTCTTCTTCGCCCTGCCGCCGTCGGCGACGAACGTGAATGCGTTCGCCTTTTCCATCACCAGTGCCTCGACGGGAATCAGCAGCGCGTCCGTGTGTTTTTCCACGCCGACTTTCACGGTCGCATACATGCCGGGGCGCAACCTGAGGTCGGGATTCGGCAAGTCCGCTTCGATGAGCATGGTTTTCGTGGCGTCGTCGAGCGCGTAGCTGAGGCGACTGATTTTCGCTTCGAAAGTTTTCCCGGCGAGACTCTCGACGGTGAGCTTTATCGGTTGACCGACTTGAGCGAGCGACGCTTCGATTTCCGGCAACGCAACTTGGGCACGCACCGTGTTGAAATCCGCGAGGGTCACGATGGCGGCATTCTGCGCCGCACTGCCGGCGGTGGCGGACGGAATGAACGCCCCGGAGTCAACGAAGCGCGCCGTCACGATGCCAGCGAACGGCGCGGTGATGTTCGCGTAGCGGAGCAAGGTTGCGGTGCGTTCCAGATTCGCGCTGGCGATGTCGAGCCGGCCTTTGGCTTCGTCCACGGCTTGCGGCGTGACGAGGTCAGGGGCTTTCTGTTGCGCGCCGCTCACGCGTTGATAATCGGTGTCAGCGACTTTCACCTCGGCTTTGAATTTGGCGAGGTCGGCGAGCAGTTCGGGCACCTCAATTTCGCCGAGCGACTGGCCGGCCTGCACGCGGTCGCCTTTGTCCACGCTCAACGATTTCAAGTAACCAGCGACCTTCGCGTAGAGGGTGGCCTGCTGGTTGGCGCGAATGGTGCCGGGCAGGGTGACGTAGCGGATGATCTCTCCGCGCGAGGGCCGTGTGGTTTTGACATCGATGGGCTTGGGCGCGTCGGCCGCCGGTACGGGAGCCGCCAGCGCCAGCCACACTGCCGACCAACTGGCCAGCCACGGAAGGATTCTTTTCATACGCATCATTTCAAGGATGTGGTTTTCGTTTGACTCAATCATGACCGACCGGCGAAACGAAATGGCCGCTGAGTGGATCGTCCGGGTCCAGCGAGACAGAATGCGCGCTGGCGCGGCCACGCAGAATGGCGAAGACCGACGGCAACACAATCAAGGTCGCAAGCGTCGCCGCTGCGAGTCCGCCAACGACGGCACGCCCCAAGGGTGCGGTTTGTTCGCCGCCTTCGCCCAGGCCCAGCGCCATCGGAATCATGCCGGCGATCATCGCCAGGCTCGTCATGAGGATCGGACGGAGCCGGCTCTGCGCGCCTTCGACGGCTGAATCCGCAGACGCGGCGCCACCCATCCGACTGCGCTCGGCGAACGTCACGAGCAGAATTGCATTCGCCACCGCCACGCCAATGGCCATGATCGCGCCCATGAACGATTGAATGTTCAACGTTGTATTCGTCAACCACAGCGACAGAACCACACCGGCGATGACGGCGGGAATGGTCGAGACGACGATGACCGCCAGTTTCACGGATTCAAAATTCGCCATGAGCAGCAGAAAAATGACGACGACCGCGAGGAGCAGGCCGGTTTGCAGTCCGTCGAACATCTGTTGCATCGGCACGACCTGGCCGCGCAGGGCGACGTTCACTTTCGGCGGCGGAGCGCCCACTTCTTTGAGGGCCTGCGCGACTTGTTTGGTCACGCTGCCCAGATCGGTGTCCGCGATGTTGGCGGTGACAGTGACCATGCGCTGCATGTTATAGCGCTCATACTGGCCGACGGTCGTGCCCTCTTTCACGCTGGCGATGTTGCGGAGCAGAATCGCTTTGCCATCACGAAAACTCACCGGGAGATTCTGTGCTGCCTCCAACGAGTTCATGTTGGTTTGCGGAATCTGCACCTGGATTTGGTAAGCCACCCCGCTGTTGGGGTCGGCCCAATAGTTCGGCACGACAAACCGGCTCGACGAGGTGGCGGCGACCAGCGAGCGCGCGACTTCGGACATCTTGACGCCCATCAGCCCCGCGCGTTCGCGATTCACGGTGACGTCCACCGTGGGATAATCCAGCGCCTGGCCGAATTGCACGTCACGCAGCGAAGGAATTTTCTGAAGCCGCGCCTTCACTTTCCCGGCGAACTCGCGATTGGCGACCAGGTTCGGGCCGCTGACGGCCACTTCAATCGGCGTCGAAGCGCCGAGGCTCATCACGCGGCTCACAATGTCGCTCGGCTCGAAGGAGAAGTTCACGTCCGGCAATTGCGCGGCAAATCTCTTGCGCAGGCGTTCTTTTAATTCCTCGATGCGAACCGGCACGCCGGATTTTAACTGGACTTGCAGCACGCCCTCTTCCGAGCCGCCGTTCCACAGGTAAATCAAGTTGATGGGATAGCTCGGCGCATGAACGCCAACAAAGCCGAGGGTAATGGCGATGTTCTCCGCGCCAGCTTCCTGCTTGATGATGTCCAGCGCTTGGAGCGCGATGGCCTCCGTGCCCGTGACGTGCGTGCCGGTGGGCGCGCGCAATCGGAGTTGAAGCTGGCCCGCGTCCACGCGCGGAAAAATTTCCGTGCCGAGTTGCCGGCCCACAAAAACAATGACCAGTCCTGCCGTAATTAGGTATGCGCCCACGACCAGCCAGCTCGCACGCACCACCTTTTCCACCACGCTCTTGTAAGCATTTTGAAATCGGGCAAAGGAGAGGCGGCTCTTGGTGGCGTGTTCAATCTCTTCCTTCCGATGTGCCCGAATCATCCAGGTGGAAATGACCGGCACGAAGGTGCTCGCCAGCAGATAGGACGCGACCATGGAAAAGCCAACCGCCAGCGAGAGCGGGATGAACATAGCCTTGGCCGCGCCCTCCATGAAGAACGACGGAACGAAAACCGCCAGCACACAAAACATGGCCACCAAAAGAGGTAGCGCGACTTCCTTCCCGGAATCCACCACCGACCGGGCAATCGGTTTGCCCTGCGCCAGATGCGTGTGGATGTTTTCAATCGCGACCGTGGACATGTCCACGAGGATGCCGATGGCGAGGGCGAGGCCGCCGAGCGTCATGATGTTGACGGTCTGGCCGGTAATCCACAGCGCGACCACGGCGCCCAGCAACGCCAGCGGAATGTTCAGCACGACAACCAGGGCGCTGCGCCAATCGCGTAAAAACAACAGTATCACCAATCCAGTCAGCAACGCGCC
>CAYHFK010000143.1:0-1399 GCA_964355895.1 uncultured Bifidobacterium sp.
TCGGCCTTGAAGATTTCCGCGATCATATCCTTGACGCTCGTGTTCGAGACGCCCGCCCCGCTGTCGGTTTGCAGACCGGCGGTGAAAAAGTATTTCATCTCGAAGATGCCCTGCGGCGTCTCCATGTATTTGCCGGAGACGGCGCGGCTCACGGTCGTTTCATGCACGCCCACGACTTCCGCCACCATGACCATCGTCAGCGGGCGCAGGTGCGCCACGCCCTTGTCCATGAACTCGCGCTGCCGCTTGACGATTTCCTTCGCGATGTTGCCAATGGTGCTTTGCCGCTGGTGCAGACTCTTGATGAGAAACTTGCCGGCGCGGATTTTTTCGCGGATGTAATTCTTCACCTCCGCCGTGTTATCGCTGTGCGACATCAGGTCTTTATAGACGTTGCTGATGCGCAGGTGGGGAATGTGTTCGTTGTTGGTCGTGACCGTGAAGTCGTCACCGCTGCGCTTCACGAAGACTTCGGGGAGGACAAACTGGTCGAGGTTGGTGAGAAAGGCCCGACCCGGGCGGGGTTCCAGTTGGGCAATGCGTTCCAGCGCATCCTGGACGTCCTCGATCGGCACGCCGGTGCCGCGGGAAATTTCGGGAATGCGCCGTTTGCCGAGGGCTTCCATGTAATCGCGCACGATCTGATATTCGAGCGTTTCCTGCTGGCCCTTGCGTTCGAGCTGGAGCATCAGGCACTCGCGCAAATCCCGCGCGCCCACGCCCGGCGGATCGAACGTCTGGATCACCTTGAGCACTTCGAGAATGGTTTCACCGGGCAGGTTGCCGAGGGTCGCGATTTCCTCCACCGACGCCTTGAGATAGCCGTAGTCGTCAATGTTGCCGATGATCAACTCCGTCACGGGGCGTTGCGCCTCGGGCACGCCCGAATCCCGCACCTGCTCAAGGAGGGCTTCCGCGAGCGACGTTCCGGCGACGAGGGAGTCGAACATGAACTGCCGCTTCTCCTCCTCCTCGGCGGAAGCGCGCGTGGGCAGGTTCGTCTGCGCGAAATGATCCCGCCACTCCTGATCCGCCTGCACCAGCTTTTCAAACTCAACCTGGAAATCATCCGCCGGCACGCCCTCGGCGGCATCCGGGTTCATGTCCGCCGGCGGTTCGGCCGGATCTGCCGCCGCAGCGGGACTGTCGCCATCGGAAGCCTTTTCCGACAGCTCCGCGTCGGCACTCGAGATTTCTTCGAGGACGGGGTTTTGCTGCAATTCCGCCTCGACCAGCGCCTTGAGTTCCAGCGTGGGAGCGTGCAACAAGGCGAGCGATTGCTGGAGTTGGGGGGCCAACACCATGGATTGCGTGAGCCGTTGCGAAAGATGTAAGCCTTGCGCCATTTGCCGAGAATTCTAGCGGCCCAACCCCTTTGCACAAGAGCGAACTTGGCCCG
>CAYHFK010000143.1:1499-12210 GCA_964355895.1 uncultured Bifidobacterium sp.
TTGGCCCGCGGCGGGCGCGGCGCGAAAAATTTGCGCGCAAAACTTGACTTGGCTTCACGATTTCCCAACATCGCCCCGTGCCGCTGTTCACCATTCAAAACGAGTTCCATTATGACGTCGTTCGTAAAATCTTCGAAGGCGGCATGGGTGTGGTGTACGAAGCCGAGCAGCGCGGCGCCCGCGACTTTGTCAAACGCGTCGCCATCAAGGTCGTGCGCGCCAACTATGCGAGCCAGAAGACCTTCATTGATAATTTCATCGGCGAAGCCAAGCTCGTCGCGGATTTGATCCACACCAACATCGTCCAGACCTATCAACTCGGGGAGGCCAACGGCGTCTTCTTCATCGCCATGGAACTCATCCGGGGCGTGAATCTCGAGCAATTCGCCCAACAACTCAGCGACAAGCGTCGCCAGTTGCCGCTGGAACTCGCGGTGTTCATCTCCAGTCGCGTCGCCCGGGGCCTCGCCTACGCGCATGCCAAAGCCGGCACCGATGGCAAGCCGCTCGGCATCGTCCATCGCGACGTGAGTTTCAAGAACATCATGATCGCGTTCGAAGGCGACGTGAAGCTGACGGATTTCGGCATCGCGAAGGCGCGCGGCTTCCTGACCGATCAGGAGGGGGAAGTCGTCGCCGGCAAGGCGGATTACATGAGTCCGGAACAGGCGGATTTTCAGATCACGGACAAGCGCTCGGATCTGTTCTCCGTCGGGGTGGTGCTCGGCAACCTGCTGCTCGGCCATAACATTTTCAAAGGCCCGACCGCCGAGGAATCCCGCCAGCGAATTTTGAAGGCCGCCATCCCCGACTTCCGCACGCTCGACAACCGCATTGACGAGCCGCTCAACCGCATTTTGCAACGCTGCCTGGCGCGCGACTTGAGCAAACGTTTCGCCAGCGCGGATGAGTTGATGTATGAACTGGAATATTACATCTACCACGGCGGCTACGGGCCCACGAACGAGACGCTCGGCAAGTTCATGCGCGAGTTGTTCGGGCAGGCCGTTCCGCCCATCGCCGCCCACCCCGCCCGCGGCAACACGGAGATTCTCGAATCCACCGCCCGCCTCCGGGCCAAGATCTGAGGCCTCATGAAGCGCGCCACTTCCGCTTCCGTCGTGCAGCTCGGCTTGCTCCAATCCGTCTGCTCCGCCAATGCGCCGACCAATCTCCGGCGAACGCTTGCGCTCGCCGAACGCGCCGCCCGGCAGGGTGCGCAAATCATCTGCACCCAGGAGTTGTTTGGCTCCCAATATTTTTGCCAGAGCGAAGATCACGAGAACTTCAAACTGGCCGAACCCATCCCCGGCCCGAGCACCGCCGCATTTCAAAAACTCGCGCGCAAACACAAGGTCGTCGTCATCGCCTCGCTCTTCGAGAAGCGCGCCGCCGGCGTTTATCACAATACCGCGGCCATCATTGACGCGGACGGTTCGTTGCTCGGCACGTACCGGAAGATGCACATCCCGGACGACCCGCTGTTCTACGAGAAGTTTTATTTCACGCCCGGGGACCTCGGCTTCCGCGCCTGGCAAACGCGCTACGGCAAGATCGGCGTGCTGATTTGCTGGGATCAATGGTATCCCGAAGGGGCGCGGCTCACCGCCATGCAAGGCGCGCAGATTCTTTTCTATCCCACCGCCATCGGCTGGCACCCGGGCGAAAAGAAAATCCACGGCCCAAAACAGCACGGCGCGTGGGAACTCATCCAGCGCAGTCACGCCGTTGCCAACGGCTGCTACGTCGCGGCGGTCAATCGCATCGGCCACGAAATTATTTCCGGCGTGGGCGGCGACGGCATTGAGTTCTGGGGCCAAAGTTTCGTCGCCGGCACGTCGGGCGAAATCCTCGCCAAGGCCAGCGCGAACAAAGAGGAAATCCTCATCGTCCCCGTTGACCTGGAACAAGTGGACCAAACCCGCACGCACTGGCCCTTCCTGCGCGACCGGCGGATTGATGCTTACGACGGCCTGACCAAGCGGCTGCTTGATTGATTTGACCGGTCAGCCTACGCCAACACGACGACCATTGATGAAACGCAAACAAATCCTCGTTGAAAAAGATACCCCGCTGAAGAAGGACGACCGCATCGTCATCACCGGCGGCGGCGGCTTCATTGGCGGCAACCTCGCGCTTTACTTCAAGCAGAAGGGATTCACCAACCTTCGCGCCGTGGATAAGAAGCCGCTCCGCGAGTGGTATCTTCCGTCGCCCGGCGTCGAGAACCTCTGCCTCGACGTGAGCCACGAGGCCAACTGCCAGCGCGTCTGCGAAGGCGCGGTCGAAGTCTATAATCTCGCTGCCGACATGGGTGGGATGGGTTTCATCGAACGTTTCCGCGTCGAGTGCTTGCGCTCCATTCTCGTCAACACCCACATGGTCGAGGCCGCCTACCAGGCCGGCGCCCGACGCTATTTCTACTCCAGTTCCGCCTGCGTGTACAACACGTTGCTTCAAAAAGATCCAAAGGTCCGCGCGCTCAAGGAATCCGACGCTTACCCGGCCATGGCCGAGCGCGGGTACGGTTGGGAGAAGCTCGTCAGCGAAATGTTCTGCGAAGAATACTGGCACGAACGCGGCCTGAAGACTTTCATTGCCCGCTTCCACAACGTCTATGGCCCGCACGGCACCTGGGACGGCGGACGCGAGAAAGCCCCTGCTGCCATGTGCCGCAAGGTCATCGAGGCGATTGATAAGCAGGACCTGAGCATCAAGATTTGGGGCAACGGCGAGCAGACCCGCAGCTTCATGTATATTGACGATTGCGTACGGGGCATTGACCGGATCACGCATTGCGACGACCTCATCGCCACGCCGATCAACCTCGGTTCAAGCGAACTCGTCTCCATCAACACGCTGGTCAGCAAGGTCGAGAAGATCGCCGGCGTGAAACTCAAACGCTCCTACCAACTCGACGCGCCCCTGGGCGTCGCGGGTCGCAACTCCGACAATACCTTCATCAAGCAAGTGCTCAAGTGGGAGCCGAATACCACGCTCGATAAAGGTCTTGCCGCCACCTACAAGTGGATTGGCGAACAATATCAAGCCCGCAAAAAAGGCAAGCGCGTGGTGGAGTAATCCCGGAACGACGCTCAAACGTAAAGCGCCGCCTTCAAGTCCCGCACCAGCACACTGAGATACAGATAGCGCTTGTCCGGCTCGCGCTCGATGCACTTGAGGATGGCCCGCTCCAAGCCGACAGGCACGTCGGGATTCAACTGGCGCGGCGTCTGGAAATCCGAACGATCCGTTTGGGCGCGGAGAATTTCCGCGGAAGTTTCGCCGGGAAATGGTTTTTGGTTCGTCAGCAATTCGTAGGCGGCCACGCCAAACGCGAACACATCCACGCGCTGGTCAATCGGCTGGCCGGACAATTGTTCCGGCGCCATGTAAGCGGGCGTGCCGGGATTCTTGGTGACCTTCCGCGGCTTCTCGGTGATCGGTTGCGCGAGATCGAAGTCCACAACGCGCACCGACGCGTTGCGCGAGACGATGACGTTCTCCGGTTTGACATCCAGGTGCATATAACCGCATTCGTGGACGTGTTCCAGCGCGGAGGCCACATCAATAATGATCTGGGCGACGTTTTCCAACAGCACCGGATCGTGCCGCGCGTAAAGCTCCTTCAGGTTCGCGCCCTCGACGTATTCCATGACGCAGTAGTGCGCGCCGTCAATCTTGCCGTGTTCCAGATAGCCGATCACGCACTCGTGCCCCTGACATTTCGCCAGTACTTCGCAGCCGTTGAGAAAACGTTTTTTGGCCGTGGAATCACGGCGCAAGGCGGGGATTAACCGGCGCAAGGCGTAATGTTTCCCTTTGCCGTCGGTGGTGAGCCAGATTTCCGCCATGCCGCCGGTGGCGATGAGTTCGTGCAATTGAAACTTGCCGAACGGTCCGGGGCCGGACGCAATCGGAGCACTGGACTTCTTGAACATACCTAACACGCGCCTTCATTAACATGCCGCGCGGCGAATCGCCACTTTTTTGGCACCCCAAACCGCCGATTCATGAACCAGCGTTTCACTTCCGGCTTGGCGCGCCCGGAATCAATTCCTATTGTCCGGCCATGACCACCGCACCGTTTGCCCGTTGTTGCCAGGCGGGCCTCGCGCTGCTTTATCCGGAAGTCTGCCAACTTTGTGGCGGGCAGCGGGCGACGCCCGGCGAAGGTTTCGTCTGCGTGAAATGCTGGAGCCAGGTCCGCTTCATCAAACCGCCTTTCTGCGAGCGCTGCGGCGTGCCCGTCGCGGGCGAAATCACCACCGCCTTCGAATGTACCAACTGCCGGGACCTGGACCTCCACTTCCGTTCCGCGCGTTCCGCCGTCACCGCGCGCGGCGTGGTGCTGGAAGCCATCCATCGCTACAAATACTCCCGGGCGCTCTGGTTCGAGCCATTCCTCATTGATCTCTTTCTGCGCGCCGCCCTCCCCGTCTTGCGCGCGGAGAAATGGGATTTGGTGGTGCCGGTGCCGTTGCACCGGCTCAAGGAACGCGAGCGCGAATTCAATCAGGCCGAGCGCCTCGCCGCGCCGCTCGCCCGGGCGCTCGCCCTGCCCCTCCACCCCCGCCTTCTGCGCCGTGTCCAGCCCACGCGTACACAAACCCTGCTCACCAAGGCCCAGCGCGCCGAGAACGTCCGCCGCGCCTTCGCCCGGCGCGACGACCGCCGCTTGCAGGGCGAACGGGTGATTCTGGTGGACGACGTCTTCACCACCGGCGCGACCACGAGCGCCTGCGCCCGCGTGTTGCGCGCGGCCGGCGCGGGCGAAGTTTGCGTCTGGACAGTGGCCCGGGGACTTTGAATACTCCCGTTGACTTGTGGGTGGTTTGCCGATTTTGAAAAAGACCGTGAAGCTAACGACGACGAATTGAATCTTTCGCCCCGAACCCCCAGCCCAACCCAGATTTTGACCATGTCCACCACCTCGTTCACCAAGAAAGTCCTCGGCGCTGACTCGATCGAACCCGCCCTCACGCCGCCGCCCGCCAGCGATCTCCCCCCCGCGTTCGTCAAACGCAAGCTCAAGCTCGGTGGCACAAAATCCAAGAAACGCGAGATCCCGGAGGGCCTCTGGCAAAAATGCCCCAAGTGCGAAACCATGCTCTTCGACAAGGAACTCGATGAGAACCTCAAGGTCTGCGCCAAGTGTGCGTATCATTTTTCCATCGGCGCCCGCGAACGCATCCATTCCCTCGTCGAAACCTGCACCTTCGAGGAAATGAACGCCCAGATGATCAGCGTGGACGTGCTGCAGTTCACCGGCGCTTCCGCCTACAAGGACAAGCTCGCCGCCAACTGGAAGAAAACCAATCTCACGGACGCCGTCATCACCGGCGTGGGCCGCATTGGCGAACACCGCGTCGCGCTCGGCGTGATGGACTTCAGCTTCCTCGGCGGTTCGATGGGCGCGGTGGTCGGCGAAAAACTCACGCGCCTCATCGAAGCCGGCACGGAGAAAGGTCTGCCCGTCATCATCATTTCCACCAGCGGCGGCGCGCGCATGTATGAAGGCATGTTCAGCCTCATGCAAATGGCCAAAACCTGCGCCGCCCTCGGCTATCTCGCCAAAGCCCGGCTCCCCTATATCAGCATCCTCACCAATCCCGCTTATGCCGGCGTGATGGCCAGTTACGCGAGCGTGGGCGATCTCATCCTCGCCGAACCCGGCGCGCTGATCGGTTTCGCCGGGCCGCGCGTCATCAAGGACACGACGCAGGCCGAACTGCCGCCCGGGTTTCAAACCGCCGAATTCCTGCTCGACCACGGTCTCATTGACGCCATCGTCCCGCGCAAGGAAATGAAGGAACGCCTCATCGAGTACCTCGCCTTCATGATGGCGGGGCGGAAAAACCGCATGGCCACCGCGACCGCATAACGGTTCCCCTTCCCAAGTTTGCGCTGGGCGGACGCGGCAAAAATTCCTCCTTGGCCTCGCTTTACCGCAACGGATACTCTTTTCCATGCTCCAGCTCCTCGAAACCCTTGCCGCCGAATTGGAACGCCCCCGCGAATTGCCCGCGCAGGTCGTCAATCATCTCAGCGGCACTTACGGTCTCGACCGCGACGCCATCGGCACTTTTCTCGTCAACGAACTGCCCAAGCTGGAGGATTACGAAATTGACCTGGCCCTCTCGCCGGTCTTTACGCCCACGCTGCCAGACCAGGCCGTCTTCGCCGAACGGCTCGGCCAGGAATCCGTTCCGACGCCCGAATGGCCCGGATTGATTCAGCAACTCGTCGCCCGCCCGACGCGCGCGCACCTCGTCACCGCCGACGGCCAGACCCATTCCGTGCCCTTGCGGGATGTAACCCTCGAACGCTACGTCCATCGCCTCCGTCTTGACGCCACGATTCCCGGGCCGCTTTTCAAATTGCTGGACCACTTCGCGCCGGCTGGCGACCGTCCGCTGCTCAAGGCCGTGGCCCGTCGCGCCGTCTGGGAGAACGAGGCCCGCCGTGAAATCCTGGCCCGCTCTCTCACCGCCGTTGCCGGTGGCGAGGCGTATCGTCTCGACGACGTGGTGGAATTGTTAAAACTGGCGGAAACGTATCAGCCCGCCAACGTAGCCGACCTGCTCGCGCGGATTCCCCACTGGCAACAAGTACTGCGCCAGGAAATCAACGAGTCGGGCGGCGGAAAGCCGTTCTTTAACGAACGCGTCGAGGAACTGCACGGCGGCGGGCGCGACCAACGCCGTCAGAACAATTCCCGAATCACCGCGAAGGAAAACGAGCGCGCATTTCTCGACCGGTTGCAGCAGATGTTGGCGGGTTGCACTCTGTTCGTTGGCGCGAAATAAATGCTCACCCAGACTTTGAGCCGGATTCTGCAGACGTGACGCCAAGCCGTAGCGACCGGGCTAGCAGCACACCAAGCAGCGTTCCCGCTGTGTTGCACAACAAGGTCAGTCATGGAGGAAGCCCGGTTTGGCAGCCAGACCTGGA
This sequence comes from uncultured Bifidobacterium sp., assembly GCA_964355895.1. GTDB lineage: Bacteria > Verrucomicrobiota > Verrucomicrobiia > Limisphaerales > JADLHS01 > JADLHS01. The sequence continues at coordinate 8,454 of CAYHFK010000143.1, forward strand.
TCGTTTCTATCGTCAAACTGATCGCCACGCCAGCCACGACGACGGACAAAGCATCGGTTAAAAAAACCGCACTTAAGCCTCACCTGAGCAAATACTGGAAAATCCCGCCCGATGGCTGCGCCGCTTTTGTGGTCGGCATGGAAGATGTGTTAAATGTTTACCACGCGCCCTACGACCCGGAGTTCCCGCTCATCTGCATGGACGAATCCAACAAGCAGTTGGTGGGCGAAGTCCATACCCCTGGCGACAGCTCCGCGTGGTCATGGTTGCTGTGGCCTACAGGCCATGGACGGCGAGGTCTTACGCCGATCCTTTTTATGTGGCGACACTATTCTGGACGTAATCGGTGCTCGAGCATAGTTTTCCGCGTTTATGAATCCCAAACACCTCCTGGCAAAGGCCGCCGTTCAACGGTCCCGCTTCAGAAGAAACTCCGCCAGCGCTTCGAGGGCAACGGCTTTGCCTTTGAAAATCTTCAACGCCGCGAAGGCTTTGGCCGTCAATTCCTCCGCAATCTTTCGCGATTTTTCCAGTCCGACAATCGAAGGGTAAGTGGCCTTCTGCGCCTTGGTGTCCTTGCCAGCTGTTTTGCCGAGCTGCTCGCTCGTCTGCGTCACGTCGAGGATGTCGTCAATCACCTGGAACGCGAGCCCGACATGGTAACCAAAGTCGGTGAGCGCCTTGAGTTGCCCGGCGGAGCAGTTTGCGCTCATGCCGCCGAGCCGGGCGGAGCAGCAGAGCAGGGCCGAGGTCTTGCGCTCGTGTATGTACTTCAACTGCGCGGCGGAAGTTTTCTTCCCTTCGCCTTCGAGGTCAGCCACCTGTCCGGCGATGAGTTGGAGCGAGCCGGAGGCTTTGGCAACTTCCAGAATAAGGTCGCGATGCGAATAACGCGGCCAGCCTTTGGCCTGCGCGGCAATCTCGAAGGCCTGGGTCAATAACGCGTCGCCCGCCAGCACGGCGATGCCTTCGCCGAAAACCTTGTGGTTCGTCGGCTTGCCGCGGCGGAAATCGTCGTTGTCCATCGCGGGCAAATCGTCATGCACGAGCGAGTAGGTGTGGATGCACTCGACGGCGCAGGCCAGGGGCATGGCGTCGGCCTCGCATCCCCCGCAGGCGGTCGCGGCCGCGAGGACGAGGGCCGGGCGCATCCGTTTGCCGCCAGCGAAGAGCGAGTAGCGCATGGCCCGGTGGATCGTGGCGGGTTTGGTTTTTTCCGACGGCAGAAAGCGGTCGAGCGCCGCATTGACGGCGGCGGTGCGCGTTTCGAGGAACGGTGCCAAGTCGAAGGGTGGAGGGCGGAGGGCGGAGGGCGGAAGTCTGAGGTCTGACCTCTGACTTCTGACTTCTGACTTCTGTTTGACTTGCGGCATTGGGCGGTTGTTTTAGGAAAATGCCGGCGGTCGTGCAAGTTGATTGTTTTTTTCTATTGCGTCCGGGGCGGCGTCCGTTACTCTATTCCGCTCGATTTGGACTGATAAAAACTGTGAACGCTGAACTCTGCAAAAAAGCTCTGGAGAAGGTTGGCAACGCCAACGTGCTCATCAACCTGGTTTCACGCCGTGTGCGCCAGCTTAATTCCGGCGGCGGCGGCCTGAACCGTCCGTTGATTGCCGACGCCACCAATCTCGGCATGGCCGACGTGGCCCTGCGCGAGATTATCGAAGAGAAGATCGGCTGGGATTTGCCGGAGCCCGTGGAACTCACGCGGCCCGTGCCCAAGAAGCGCAAGAAGCACTAGGTCGCGACAAACATCTTGATTACGCCCAGCCAGAGGAATCACCCTCTGGCTGTTGCCGTTTATGGCTGACATCGTTAAAAACGCAAAAGCCCGGCGCGATTACCACATCCTCGAAACCTTCGAGGCGGGGATCGTCTTGCACGGGACGGAGGTGAAGGCGTTGCGCGCGGGCAAGGGCCAGATCGCCGATGCCTACGCGCGCGTCGACAATAACGAGGTTTTTCTCCACAACGCGCACATTGACGATTACTCGCATGGCAATCTCCAGAACCACAAGCCCAAGGCCGCGCGCAAACTGCTGCTGCATAAATCGGAAATCCGCAAACTGTTCGAGCTGGCGTCGGTCAAAGGCAACGCGCTCATCCCGCTGGCGTTTTACTGGAAGAATGGCCGGGTAAAAGTTTCCATCGGCGTCGGCAAAGGCAAGGCGGTGTTCGACAAGCGGGAGGATTTGAAACGGCGGGAGGCGGATCGCGATATGAAACGCGCGACGATGCGACGGGGTTGAGGCGGTTGCCGGGGGGACGAAAGAAAGCATCTCGCGGGCGTGCCGCTGGCGGGTGGGGCGCGGAAGATCGAATTATCTGGCGGGGCGAACGTCCAACGCGTTACCTGAGAAGGCGCAAACCGGAAACGCGTCGGGTTGTGTCGTTCTGGAAAAAATCTGCGGAAGAATAAAAAAATGTTTCTAGCGCTTGAGTTTGTTGCTTCATTTAGGCGACAATTCGCTGCCGATCAATACAGCAAGGATTGCCCGACATGTTAAGACTGATCCTGATTCCCGTCGCGCTGGTACTCCTCACGGGTTGCCAGCAGCCCAAACCGCAATCGAAGCAAGCCACGCCGAAGTCCGCTCACAAGTCGGCGGCGAAGTCGGCGCCGAAGGTCGTCGCTGCGCCGCCCGCAGCGGCAACCACACCGACAAACCCGCCGGCGGCCATGCCTGCGGCGGCGCTGACGGCCACGCCGACCCCTGCGCTGGCTACTACACCGGCGGTTGCACCCACAGCCACGCCGCCGATCGGGCCGATGGCCGAACCGAAAATCGAGTTCGACCCGACCTACGACTCCGAAATCAAGGAAGTTTTCCGCCTCGCGAATAAGAATCAGTGGGAGGAGGCGCGGGCGAAATCGGCCGGACTCGTGCAGTTTGATCCGAAAAACGCAATGCTCCAACGACTGAATACGTGGGTGGTGCAAGAAGGCAAGCGGCGGCGCGAGCAGGCGCTGGAAGACGAAATCCGCAACATTGATGCGAAGAATTCGGTCTATAATCCCAATGCCATTGATCTGATCACCGAAAATAAAGATCGCGGTCTCCCGGCGCGTAAAGACGTGCGCGACGCGGTTGACCTTATCGAAAATTCGCCGTGGATTCCCAAGAACTTCAACAAGACCATCCACGAGCAAGGGCCGCTGTTTGATTTTGAGGCCGCCAAAGGCCCGATGGGCAAGGTACTCGAGAAGGAGGTTTCCATTCATCTCGACAATGTTCCGTTCGAAACCGTCTTCCTGAACCTGAGCCAGTCCTCGGGGGTCAACATCGTCGCCGACAAAGCGCTCCCCGCGCTTACGAACCGGCTCACTATGCATCTCGACAAGGTTAAACTCGGCGAGTTTTTCAAATACATGGGGCGTAACTACGAAGTCCAGTTTCAGGTCGGCCAAGATCTCGTGTGGGTGATTGACGCCAAGGACCAGAAGCGGTTGATGGAGGAAACGCGCTTTTACAAATTGCGTAAAGGATTTGTCCTGCCGGCGGCCCTCGGGGCCGAGGATGTTACGCGGGCGTCCGTTACGGCGGGGCCGGTCACGACCGTCACCGAAAGCCAGAAGTTCAAAAAATTCGTCAATGACGACGCGCCGACCCTGCCGGCCCTTGAACGTGCCATCACGAATCTCTTCACCGGCTCGAAATACATGATTGATTATGAGCGTAATTTGGTCGTCGCGCGCGGCTCGATCGAGCAGTTGGATGTGCTGGAGGAGATTATCAATGAGTTCGATCAACCCATC
>CAYHFK010000144.1:0-12141 GCA_964355895.1 uncultured Bifidobacterium sp.
TTCGGCGCGACCGGCACGTTGCTGCGCGAGACGAAGGGCGAGGTGGTGTTGGTGTTGCAGCTCGGGAACCCGGACCTGAACGAGGACACGCGCCCCGCGCCGGAGTTGAGCGAGGAAGAACGCGCCGAGGTCAAGCGAGTCGCCCGCGAACTGTTGAGCCGGCTCAAGCAACTGCTCGTCCTCAACTGGCGGCAGAAGGCCTCGGCCCGTTCTCAGGTGAAGCTCGCTATTGAGGATTTGCTCGACACCGGCCTGCCGCGCGCCTACAGGCCAGAACTTTACCGGCAGAAATGTTCTGCGGTATTCGAGCACGTTTACGAGAGCTATCCAGAGCGGGATGCAGGCGTTTACGCCATGGCGGTCTGATTCAAGAAGCTATGAGATCGCCGATTCACTAACCGAACTAGCCGCCAAATGAAACCAGCCACACCGAAAACCGAACTGCCATCATCAACTCAAGTCCGAGAAGTTGTTTTCGGAGGTGACCCTATTTATGGGTGGGGACGCCGTTTGGTTTCATTGCGGACCCTCGTTTTGGGATTGGTAACCTGCGTGATCCCGCCCGCCAGCTTCGGTCAGGCTTCGGCCGAACTCGCGCGGGTGACCGTCGGGGATGCCACCGAAGTGCCGGCGTGGATTGCGAACCGCGAGCATTTGCATGTGGCTTCGGCGGGCGGGCGGCGAACGTTGACGGCGGATCCCGATCGCGATCCGTACACCAAATTCGAGTGGGACATGCGGCTCGGGCCGGTGGCGCTGCCCCGCGGCGGGCGCGTGACGTTGGAACTTCAGTTCTTCGATCAGGGCGCGGGGTTGATCGAACCCCGGCTGCAACTCGGCGACGCCGCGACGGGCGGCTGGCTTTCGGCGAGCCGGCGCAGTTCCTACACGCGGCTCAACACGCGGACGGAACGACGCGCGTGGTTTGAGTTCGCGGTGCCGGGCAATGTGCCGGCGCAGGCGGAGGTCCGGGTGCGGGTCGCCGGGATGCAACACTTGCTCGGTGTTCGCTTGCTCCCCGAATCGCCCGTCGAGGCTTGGGCGGCCATCAAAGCCTCCGTGCCGAAGCGAGTCACACCGACGGTCACGCTCCGGCGGCCCATGGAGCTCGTCACGACGGCGGGAGTGGATGTGCTCGGCGACCGGAACACTTTGGCGCAGTCGCTCGACGCGATGAACGATCTCGCCCCGCTCGCGCGTGTGTTGGGTTTCACTTCGATCGAGAGCTACGTGACCTGGAAACGTCTGGAGCCGGAGCGCGAGGGTGGGTTTGACTTCGCTTTCTACGACGCGATTGTGAAGCGGCTCGCCGAATATGACCTCAAATGGTTCCCGCTCCTGATTGTCGGCTCCGGTTACGCGTTGCCGGAGTGGTTCATCCACAGCGAGGAGAATCGCGGTTTCGTCTGCCTCGAACACGGTCGGACCAACGCCATCCAAAGCATTTGGGCGGCGAGCCATCGCCGGCATGTGACCCGGGTGTTGCAGGCCTTCGGCCAACATTACGAGCCGATGGGCGTGCTCGAGGGCGTGCGCCTCGGCCCCAGCGGCAACTATGGCGAATCGCAGTATCCCGCCGGGGGCAACTGGGGGCCGGCCGGCGGGCAGATGCACATTCACATCGGGTGGTGGGCCGGCGATGAATATGGGCGCGCGGATTACCGGCGCTGGTTGCAGGCGCGATACAAGGTCATCGCGGCGCTCAACGACACTTGGGGCGAGCGGTTTGAATCGTTTGCGCAAATCAACCCCCGCCTTCCGGAAAACATGGTGAGCAAGGCGGAACGGTTTGATTTCACGCAATGGTACACCGACTCGATGTCGGACTGGTGCGCCTGGTGGGCGCAGGAGTCGCGGCGGGCTTTGCCGAAAACGCCCATCTACCAATCCGCCGGCGGGTGGGGCTTCCGCGAGGCGGGCACGGATTACACAGCGCAGACGAAGGCGATGAAGGACGTTGACGGCGGCACGCGCCTGACGAATGAAACCGACAGCTACGAGCAGAACTTCTACGCCACGCGCCTCGCCGCGACAGCCGCGCGGCTTTACGGCGTCGGGTTGGGTTACGAACCGGCAAGTTCCCACACGGCGCGCGGGGCGGTGAGCCGCATCTTCGCCACCGCTGCCGCGAACGGTGATCACCTCTTCACCTACCACAATAACGTCTTCGATCATCCGATGGCGATCGAGCGGTGGCTGAAATATGTGCCCGTGCTCGACACGCGGCAGGCGCCTTTGATCGAGGTGGCGGTGTTTTATCCCGAAACGGAAAATCAGCTCGGCGACGCGGCGTTTCGCCATCTCTATGCTTGGGGTTTCAACCCGGTGGCGCGCGAAATCCGCCGGGTGGTCGAGGTGGATTACCTGGATGAACGGTTGATCCGCGATGGCTTCCTCGATCGCTACCAGGTGCTCGTTTTCGCGTGGGGCAACCAGATTCCTGCCGATGTTCAGGGGCGGGTGGACGCCTGGTTGCGCCGGGGCGGAACGATCATCTACCCGTCGTATCCGCGCGGCCCGCAGGAAGCGGTCGCGGACGCGGTGGGGGCGAACCATTCTGCCGGGGAAGCGACCGCCGTGTTCGATCGCTGGTCCGCCGGCGACACCGGCAAGGGTGGTTTCCATCGCTTTTTGGGCGACGCCGAACCGCCGGAGCTTTACGGCGAATTTGCGGCCAAAGCGCTCCGGGACGTTCGCGGTTTGCATCCGTGGACGCGCGCCGTGCTGGAGGCGAAACACCCGGCCCACGTTTTCTTCAGCGTCCAGCCGGATGGCCACGCGCTGGTGTTGAACTACAATGACGCGCCGGCGAAGGTCGCGGTGGCGGGCGCGGAATTGACGGTTGAGCCGTACGGGATTGAGCGGGTCAAGTTGCCGGCTGCCCCGGCGTTGCGCTGACTTCTGGGATCCAGCGCTCCGTCCATTGTCCGGGACGAGCGCGGATCCGCTCCGCGTTCCTGAATCCAATCGGAAGGTCGGCGAGGAGTTTTTGACAGGCCAATTTCTGCGCAGGATTTGGCAAGAAAGACCGCGACGGAATCCCCGCCCCCGCTCAACGTCAGCGCATAACTCAAACGACTCCGGCCATACCAACCATGACGGATGGCTTGGCTCTGGTTGGTTGGACGTTGGCGGAGACTTCCACAACTCGATGTGCGAAGGCCGGGTTCGGTGGTGCGGTTGACGATGGAAACTTTGTGGTCATGAATGCCACATGGATCAAGCACGGGCTGACGCGCATTGGAGTCTGGTGCGCGTTGGTCGGGGTGACGGTTTTGCTCACGGTGCTTTTCAGTTTTTTAGGCAATCTCACCTGCGCGGTGCTGTCCGGTATGATCCTGGGTGCGGCGCGACGATGGCGGTGGAATGCGATTCCAATTTCGCTCGTATTTCCAGCGGTCATTCTCCTTCTGTCGCACTACTCGCGGATTGAACTGCCGCCCGGGAAAGTTCAGCTCATCGCCCTCGTGTGCGGCGCGGCTTTTTGGGGCGTGTACGGCATGACCTTCGGTCTGTACTTTTTGGAGAAGAAGCAGGAAGTGCTGCCGGACAGCACCGCCCCAAAAGCCCCGACCGCGAAGCCGGAGTTCCGGCTGGCGATCTTGCGCGGGAATTGGACGTGTGAGGACGCCGCCACGAATGGCGCGACCCAGTGCAAGAAACTTCGGATTGAAGAGGGCCAGTTTGTGCTCACGGTCAGCGAGCGTGGGGGCCAGGAGCGCGTGGTTGCGCGGGGAGAAATGGGCGTGGACACATCCCGAACGGAGCGCGCGGTGGTCACCTTCAACCCGGCGCAGGATTCTCCGGGCCGCCGGTGAGTGCCCGCTGGGGTTCTCCCGGCGGTTCCAAATTTTGTTTTGACACGCCGCCGTTTTGCGGGTGCCATGTCCGGGGTCGGGGTTACCCGGCTTGACGGATCATAAACTCTCAACCAATGAACTTAAATATGACTTCTACCATGAAAACGATCGCCCGCTCGCTGGCCGTCACCGTGACGCTGCTGGCCGTGTCCGCCGCCGTCGGCGCGCCAATTCCGGATGACTGCAAAACCGGCGGCTTCGCCGTCGGCTGCCAGGCCTACACGTTCAACCGCTTCAGCGTCATGGAGGCGATTGAAAAGACGAGCCTGACCGGCTCGAAAGTCATCGAATTTTATCCCGGCCAGAAACTCAGCCCGGACCAGCCGAACGTGAAATGGGATCACAAGGCGTCGGACGAAGTCATCGCCCAGGTCAAGGCCCAACTCGCCAAACACGGCGTGCGCGCCGTCAATTACGGCGTCGTCGGCGCCGAGGATGCCGCGGAGTGGCGCCAGATTTTTGAATTCGCCAAAAAGCTCGAGCTGTACGCCGTGACGACGGAACGCGTGAACCAGCTCGACCTCATTGAGCCGCTCGTCAAGGAGTTCGACATCCGCGTGGCCATTCACAATCACCCGCGCAAGCCGAACGACGCGAACTACAAGGTGTGGGATCCCGCTTACGTGCTTTCCGTGGTGAAAGACCGGGATGCGCGCATCGGCGCCTGCGCGGACGTGGGCCACTGGGCCACCTCCGGGGTGGTACCACTTGACGGAATCAAGCTGCTCAAAGGCCGCATCGTGAGCGCCCACCTGAAGGAACGCACCGCCATTGGCAAATCCACCGAGGACGTGCCCTTCGGTGCCGGCATCAGCAACTTCAAAGGCATCCTCGATGAATTGAAGCGCCAGGGCTTCGCCGGAAATCTCTCGATCGAATACGAGACCAAGTGGGATAACTCCGTGCCGGACGTGGCGCAGTGCATCGGTTACTTCCGCGGCTACGGCGCGTGCCAGTAGCTTCCGGGCATTGATCCAACTTGTCGCCCGACCGGCGGCGGGCAAGCCGCTGGCCGGGCAAAAATTGGGAGTTCGCCGGCCCGTGAAGAGGCGCGAATGTGCCCTTGCCTCTGACCGACAACAAGTCGCCGGCGGAAAGCGCGCCGCAAAAATGACCAGAGGAGATTCGCATGAAAAACATCAATCGCCTGGCTGCATTCGCGCTGAACAAAGTTGGTAGGGCGCGTCACTCCGTGCGCGCCGGGGCAGAAGGTCGCAGGAGCGGCGCGCACGGAGTGACGCGCCCTACCTGGCTGCTGCCCGTGGCAATCTTCCTCGCGATTCAGTCTGTGCTTGCTGCCGCCGAGCAAAACCTCCCGCCGCTCCGCCCGCCCGCGGTGCCGCTGGTCACGCACGACCCGTATTTCAGCATCTGGTCGCCGGCGGACAAACTGACCGACGCGGACACCGTCCACTGGACCGGCAAGCCGCATCGGCTCACGAGCCTGGTGCATATTGATGGAAAGGGATTTCGCGTCATGGGCAAGGAACCAGCCAACTTGCCCGCGCTGCCGCAAACGAATCTCGAAGTGCTGCCGACGCGGACAATTTACACGTTCGAGGGCGAAGGCGTGCGGCTGACGCTCACGTTCATGACGCCGGCGTTGCCGGAGGATTTGGAGTTGCTGGCGAGACCCGTGACGTATCTAATCTATGACACTCAGGCGCTCGACGGGAAACAGCACGTTCTATCCATCTATTTCGATGCTCTCACCGAGATAGCTGTCAATAGCCATGACCAAGACATTGCGTGTGGGCCTCGGCTAACAGGTGAGTTAAAAACTTACCGTGCCGCTCATGCCGAGCAACCGGTGTTGGAAAAGAAGGGAGACGACTTGCGCATCGACTGGGGCGCTTTTTTCCTTTCGCTTCCGCCACGCGGGATCATTGGACCAACGTGTGCCGTTCACAGCTATTCACCTCTGGAGTTCGTGAAAAGTGGCCGCTTGGACACTCCTTTTGAGTTCCAGAGCCCGGAGCCAGCCAAAGAGACAGCGCTAGGAGTTGTCGTCGAAATCGGAACAGTAAGTTCTGAGCTTGTTTCCCACTGGTTCATGCTCGCATACGATGACAGGTTTTCGATTCAGTACATGAAGAAGAATCTGCGTCCGTATTGGCGGCGCAACGGTGATGACGCGGCGGCGTTGTTGAAAAAGTCCGCTGCCGAATACGAATCCCTCAAGAAACGTTGCGAGCAGTTCGACGCCGAGTTGATGGCGGATTTGCGCAAGGCTGGCGGCGAGCAATACGCCCGGCTCGCCGCGCTCGCGTATCGCCAGTGTTTCGCCGCGGGCAAGTTCGTCGCCGACGCCAACGGCCAGCCGCTTCAGTTCTGCAAGGAGAACCATTCCAACGGCTGCATCGGCACGAGTGACGTGTTTTATCCGATGGCGCCGCAGTTCCTGCTGTTCGGGCCGACGCTGGCCAAGTCGTTCCTCGTGCCGTTCATGAATTACGCGGCGAGCGAGCGCTGGAAGTTTCCTTTCGCACCGCACGACCTCGGCACTTACCCGCACGCCAACGGTCAGGTCTATGGCGGCGGCGAACGCAACGAGCGCGACCAGATGCCCGTTGAGGAGAGCGGCAACCTGCTGATCCTGTTCGGCGCTATTGCGCAGATGGAGGGCAACGCGGATTTCGCCGGCCTGTACTGGAAACAGCTCGAACAATGGGCCGAGTATCTCAAGGCGAAGGGCTTTGATCCGGAGAACCAGCTTTGCACCGACGACTTCGCCGGCCACCTCGCGCACAACGTGAACCTGTCGGCCAAGGCGATCTGCGGCCTCGGCGCGTTCGCGAAGCTGTGCGAACTGCGCGGCGACCAGGCGAAGGCTGACGAGTATTTCAAGCTGGCCCGTGAGTTTGCCACGCGTTGGGTGAAGGAAGCTGACGACGGCGATCATTTCCGGCTCGCATTCGATCGGCCCGGCACGTGGAGTCAGAAATACAATTTGATCTGGGATCGCATTCTGGATCTGAATCTGTTCCCCGCCGAGGTCGCGCGCAAGGAGATGGAGTTTTACCGGAAGACGCAGAACCAATACGGCCTGCCGCTGGACAATCGGAAGGATTACACGAAGCTCGATTGGATCACCTGGACCGCAACGCTCACCCAAAATCGCGCGGACTTCGAGGCGTTGATTGATCCGATCTACGCGTTCCTGAACGAAACGCCGGATCGCTCGCCGATGACCGATTGGTACGAGACGAAGAACGCGAAGAAGGTCGGCTTCACCGCGCGGCCTGTCGTGGGCGGCGTGTTCGCGCAGATGCTCTACGACAAGGCCGTCTGGAAGAAGTGGGCGAGCCGCGACAAGACCAAAGCTGCCAACTGGGCGGCGATTCCGCCCATGCCGGTAATCAAGGCGGTTGTTCCCGCGGCGGACAAGCAACCAGCGACGTGGTGCTACACGACGACCAAGCCGGCGGATGATTGGGCGAAAGCAGGCTTCGACGACGCAGCTTGGAAGGAAGGCAAGAGCGGCTTCGGCACGGAAGGCACGCCCGGCGCAATCATCAGCACGGTTTGGAGCACGCCCGACATCTGGATGCGGCGTGAGGTGGATATTCCGGCGGAGAAGCTCAAGAACCTTGAACTGTGGATTCATCATGACGAGGATGCGGAAATTTACATCAACGGAGTCGCTGGCGCGCATCCCAAGGGTTATGTGTCGGATTATTTCAATCGCCCGCCGAACGCCGCCGGCATTGCTGCGCTGAAGCCCGGGAAAAACTTGATCGCCGTCCACTGCCACCAGACCGGCGGTGGGCAATACATTGATGTGGGCTTTGTGGAGGTTGTGGAGGCGAAATGATCTTCGCGTGGACCAAGCATGTTCAACGCTCGCCCTCATCCCGGCCTTCTCCCCCGGGGAGAAGGAGAATTATTCGCCGACTCACGCGAAAACCTGTGACTGAGTTGGTCGAGTGGTCATTGTGTAATCTCCGGGCGGACGAAGGCTGTTTCCTCTCCCGTCGGACGGGAGAGGGTCAGGGTGAGGGTGCCGCCGCTGTCGCGACCGAGCGCGAAATGCTTGCGGCAACAGGCGCTAACCGAGCATTCTGGCGCAGAGCCGAGCGATGCTCGATACCAATATGAAGTCACCAACCCATTCAACACTCACCCATGTTTTCTTCAGTCTCATGCTCGCAGCACAAGGTGTTGCTGCCAGCCCGGACTCCTATTCCGTGACCGACTTCGGCGCGAAGGGCGACGGCAAGGGGGACGACACGGCGGCGTTTCAAAAGGCTTTGGATACCGCTGGCAAAGCGGGTGGCGGTGTGGTTTACGCGCCGCGCGGAAGTTATTTCTTTGCCGGCCATCTCAACGTTCCGGCCGCCGTCACGCTCAAAGGCGTATGGGAATCCGTCCCGGCGCATAATGGAATCCGTGACGCGGGCCTACCGAAACCGACGGACGACGGCACGACCTTTCTCGTCACCGAAAGCGCGGGCAAGGAGGACGGCCCGCCGTTCATCACGTTGAATCACAACACCACGTTGAAAGGAGTGGTCATTTACTATCCCGACCAGAATCCCGCCGAGGAACCGAAGCCGTATCCGTATGCGATTGCGATGCGCGGGAAGAATCCGGCGGTGCTCGCGGTCGAGTTGCTTAACCCGTACAACGGCATTGACGCTTCCCAGAACGAGCGGCATTTGATCCGCGACGTGCAAGGTCAGCCGTTGCGGCGCGGGATCTTTGTGGATTTCATCTATGACATCGGTCGCATCGAAAACGTGCATTTCAATCCGTGGTGGAGCATGCAGCCGAAGTTGTTTGAGTGGCAGCAGAAGAACGGCGAGGCGTTCATCTTCGGGAAGAGCGACTGGCAATACGTCTTCAACACGTTCTGCTTCGGCTACAACGTCGGTTACAAATTCATCAAAACCAAATCCGGCGATTGCAATGGCAACTTCCTCGGCATCGGCGCGGATGATTGCTTTACGGCGCTGGAGGTCGAGCAATGTTCGCCCATCGGTTTGCTGATCTCGAACGGTGAGTTCGTTTCGTTCCACGGCCCGGATCCGACGATGGTGCGCGTGGGCACAAACAACGCCGGTAGTGTTCGTTTCGTCAACTCCGCATTCTGGGGGCCGTGCAATCAAATCGCGAAGATCGCGGGGAAGGGGACAGTGGGATTCAGCGACTGCACGTTTGTTCATTGGGATAGCAAGAAGGAAGGTCGTCACGCGATTCAGGCTGAGGGCGGAAACCTGATCGTGCGTGGCTGTGAGTTTCAGGAGAACAAGCCGCAGGTTGAAATCGGCCCGACCGTTCGCAAGGCTGTGGTCACGGAGAATCTCATCAAGGGCAAACTGCGCGTCGCGAACAACAGCGGCGGCGTGGTGATCCTGAAAGATAATGCCAGCGATGATGCCAAACCCTAAATCGAGGAAAAATAATATGACGACCCGTCTTGCAGTTGGATTGTTCCTGGTGACGTGCTTCCTTTGCGGTTGCGGCGAGGGAATGCGAACGACCGGAGGCGCGGAAGATACGCCCAAGCTAGGCCCCGGCATTTTCTTCGTGGCCACGAATGGCAACGATGCCTGGTCGGGCGGCCTCGCCACGCCGAACCGCCCAGCGACGGACGGTCCGTTTGCGACGTTGCCGCGCGCACTGGCGGCGGCGCGGGAGTTCAAGGTGGGGCAGGGGAGCAAGACTGACGCGGCGACCATCTGGGTTCACGGCGGGACATATTTCCTCACCGCACCACTTGCGCTCACGCCCGAGGACTCAAACCTGAAGCTGGTGGCGTATCCGAAAGAGCGACCGGTCATCAGTGGTGGACGTCGCCTCACGGGTTGGAAGGAAGTAACGGTCGCGGGGGTGAAACTCTGGGCGGCGGAACTTCCCGAAGTGCGCGAGGGCAAATGGTTTTTCCGCGAGCTGTGGGTCAACGGCGAGCGACGTGTCCGCGCGCGGCATCCGAACAAGGGCTACTTGAGCATTGAAGAACTCCCGGACAAAGCGGCGGACTGGACGAAGGGGCACACACGGTTTCAGTTTCATGGAAGCGATTTGAAAGCGTGGCCGTCGGTGACCAACGCCGAGGTGGTCGCCATGACGCGCTGGGTAGAATCGCGTCTGCCGGTGACGAGCGTGGATGAGACGGGCCACCTGGTGAACTTCGGCAAGCGCTCCGTGTTCGAGTTGCAGAAGGGCGATCTTTACTACGTCGAGCACGCGTTCGAATTACTGGACACGTCGGGCGAATGGTATCTCGAGGCTCAGAGCGGCACGCTGTTCTATGCGCCGATGCCGGGTGAACGACCAGATCGCATTGAGGCCATTGCTCCGGTGCTGACGCAGGTGGTCCGGCTCGAAGGCAAGCCGGAAGCGGGTCAGTTCGTGGAGCGCATCGAGTTTCGCGGGCTGACGTTTGCCCATGCGGAGTGGAATCTGGCGCGGGTCGGCGACCAGAACGCCGGTCCCGGCTGGCCGGCGCCGACCAGCGAGGTGGGCGGGTTCAGTCAGGCGGCGATCGGCGTGGTCGCGGCGGTCTGGGGCGAGGGCGTGCGCGCTTGTGTGTTTGAGGATTGCGAGTTCATGCACCTTGGCACTTACGGTTTGGAACTGGCGCGCGGCTGTCAGTCGAACCGGATTTCGCGCTGTGAATTGGCGGATCTTGGCGCGGGGGGAATCAAGATCGGCGAAACGGCGATTCGCACCAACGCCGTCGAGCAAACCCAGGGCAACGAAGTTTCGGATTGCCGGATACACGGTGGCGGGAAGCTTTACCAAAGCGCCATTGGGGTCTGGATTGGCCAATCGCCGAACAATCGCATCGCGCACAACGCGATTTATGACTTTTATTACACGGGCATTTCCATCGGCTGGACGTGGGGCTACGGACCGGCGCTCGCATCGAACAACATTGTGGAGTTCAATCATGTCCATCACATCGGCGTGATGTCGGACGGTGACGGCCCCGTGCTCAGCGACATGGCGGGCATCTACATGCTCGGCAAACAGCCCGGCACGCGCGTTGCCAACAACCTCTGGCACGACATGGCCGCGACGAAATACGGCGGTTGGGGCATCTACACCGACGAAGGCAGCAGCGGCATCCTGATCGAGAGCAACGTCGTCTATCGCACCACGCACGGCGGCTTTCATCAGCACTACGGTGAAACCAACATTGTGCGGAACAACATCTTTGCCTTCGCGCGGGACCAGCAGCTCCAGCGCTCGCGGGATGAAGACCACGTGAGCTTCAGTTTCAGCAACAACATTGTGTTGTTCGACAAGGGCGTGTTGCTCGGCTCGACTTGGAAGAATGATAAGTTCGTCCTCGACGGCAACGTGTATTGGGACGTGCGACCGGGCGCGAAGGCGGAAGACATGAAGCTCGCCGGCGGAACGCTGGAGCAATGGCGTGCCCGCGGTCATGACAAGAACTCCCTCATCGTCGATCCCGAGTTCATGGCGGTGCAACAGGACGACTACCGGCTGAAAGCGAATTCACCGGCGTTGAAATTGGGATTTCAGCCAATTGATCTGAGTCGCGTTGGGCTGCGGCCATGAGCACCGCCGCCTTCACGGCTGAGGCACCTTTTACTCCACGGCTTTCAACGCCGTGAGGTCAGCCGCACGACTGGCACGAAACTTTGCGTGGAGGTCTGTTCCGGGCAGGCCATCACGTCCGGTGATAACGGCGTGCCGGATTTCGACCGCAAGAAACGCGTTCACTGCGGCGCGTGCCCATGGAACTGCGCCTCCGCCTCGCCGCAAAACTCGGAACGCGTGGCCGCCGCCTTCCGCGCTGGCACGGGGGGGATTACATTCGGCGGAGAATTGATTTCTCGCCAAAGGTTCCGAAAAACGCAAAACGAACATGAAATCAACCAACATCGGGCTTTACGCGGTTTTGGGGCTGGCAATGTTGTTGTCTACCTCCACTACCGGCGGCGCAGTTAGTCCACCTGCCACACTTACCAACGTGAGCCCCGAATCGGGTATCATTCGTTCAGCCAGCGGCACGACTACGAGTTTCAGTGGAAAGTATGCCCGGCACGAGAACCAGAGCGACCTTGCCAAGCTGCTGTACGTGACTGGGGCGCGAGGGTGGGCTGCCTTCCCTGAAGTCGGTCGAGTGGTGACGAACTTGCCCAGAGTTCTTCCGTTGCCATCATTTCCTGAACAGACCCGTATGCTTTTCACAAGGCTGACGCAGACTAACGCAACCAAGGCCGCCGAGCAATCTTTCAAGGGACTCCCCGGCTGGGAATACCGAGTGATTACAGTGCGTTCGTGCGAGCCGGAGGCAAGCCACCTC
>CAYHFK010000145.1:0-12130 GCA_964355895.1 uncultured Bifidobacterium sp.
CATCAGCGGTTTTGAAATCGCCCTCAAGGTGGCCAAAGGAAAGCTGAAACTGCCCAGTCCACCGCCAGCGTGGTTTGAAAAAATTGTCGAGCATCATGGGCTGGCGGTGCTCCCGCTTGAATTGAACGTCTGCATCGCCGCCGCCCAGCTTCCACCGATCCACGACGACCCGTGCGACCGCTTTATTATCGCCGCCGCCAAACTGCACGACTTGACGGTGGTGACGACCGACGAACAGTTCGGGAAATACGGCGTGCCGGTGATTAGTTGAACCTTGCGTGCCGATGCGCCAAGGTCGCCGGAAGCGGCAAAGCCATAGCGCGGCTGACGCCGCAACCAAAACGGAGCGCGACCGGTCCCCGGTCGCAGCGGGTTTCCAGATCCCGATCCGTTGATTCCAGTTCGTCTGCTTCGCGGCCTTCGCGCGACTCAGCCGCTTGCAACTACAGGGATTCGGCTAAACGGGGGACGCCGGTCTGCGGTCAGCCATGTTCCTCAAAAAAAGCGGCGCATCCCGCCCGGTCGGATGCGCCGATGTAAAACGTCACCCGACGGGATTATTTCTCCTTCAAAATGGCGATCGCATCCGCCGCGTCCTTTTGCACAGCCAGATCGGGAGCTTCCAGCAAAGGTTTGATGGTTGGAATCAGGCTCTTGTCGCCCAAAACCGCAAGGGTGCGGCAGGCGTCGCGAATGACATTCTTGTCCGGGTTGTTCAGCAATGGCGTGATCTCCGGAATGGTGCTCTGCGCCTTCAAACCACGCAACGCCTTCAGGCCATCTATGATTTCATACTTGTCCGTGCCTTTAAGCAGCACGGCGATATTCTTCAGATCCGCCTCGCTGACCGGGGCATTCAACACTCCCAACACCCGGGCCGCTTTGCGAACGACGGGCTTGCGGCTGTCGGCCAGCAACGGCTTGATGGCGTCCTGACCCTTCGTGCTGGTGGGGTAGAGTTTCTCAATTTCTTGCAGGCCACTGATAACCTCTTTTTCCTTCGCTGACCCCAACTGCGCGATCAATTCGTCCTCCGTTTTCACTTTCTTGGCCGCCTGCACGGAGGCGGTTGCAAACGCGAAAACACCCAGGGCCAAGGCGACGATAAAACATCTCTTTGTCATATTGCACATAACTGATTCCTTACCATTTGGGCTGCCGCAGTTGGATCCCGTGGGGGCGAGATGCGTCCGGTTTTGCCAAGCGTTCCGGTCTCGTTTCCAACCCCAGCCTGCGGTCGCAGCCTAGCGAAGCCCGATTTCTTGTCAACTGGGTTTGCCAAGCCGCACACGCGCAGGCTGAGAATCGCTTCCCGCCTCAAGCCGTGCCGGCAGCGAAAATATCTTTGACCGGCGCAACCTGACCTCGCTCAAAGCCGTTTGGGATGACGGTCAATGGATTGGCGGGGTTGTTATTTCAAGCAAGGCGCAGCCTGGCGGCGTTTGTCAGTTGCCCGGTGGAATCGGCACGGAAAGATTGCGGCAAATGGAACGCGCCAGATATTTTTTGATTTCGTTGTGACGGGGAATGGCTTCCTTACGACCAGTCTGCGGATTGCTCCAAATTGAATGGCGGCCACCCTCACGAACTGGCTGACAGCCGTGTTCCTGAAGATGGCCGAGCAATGCCCGGCGTTTCATGCCAGCAAAAGTTCCGCCGTCTCCGCCTTGGGATCCAGCCGGAACACTTCTTCGCGTTCGGTGTCCAGCAGCAGTTGAATGGCTTCCTTGAGGTTGCCAAGACATTCTTCCTTCGTCTCGCCTTGTCCATTCGCGCCGGGAACTTCCAGACAAGTTGCCCAAAAACCGCCTTCGTCGGGTTCACCTTGATGAACGATGGCAGTGAATTTCTTCATACGCGCAAACCTTAGCTTTCCGGCTCGCGAAAAGCAAACCTCGATTCAACCGGCGCAACCTGACCTCGCTCAAAGCGGTCTGCGGTCGCAGCCTAGCGAAGCACGATTTCTTGTCAACTGGGTTGGGGATCATCTCTTCAATCTTCGTCCCTCTCCATCTCTCACCGCTCCGCAGAGAAGCAGAATGATGTCAATAATCCACCACAACAAGAATCCACCAAACGTGAACAGCTTAATGAGACCCAACCAAGCTGAACCGAGGTAGAACCTGTCAACGCCGAGCCAGCCTAAAAATATGGAGAGACAGACTGCGGTGCCCCAGCTTCTGTCGCTCTCCAGGGTTTGCTGCTGAAGGACTGCGAACCATTGCTCTCGGTTGCTATCAACGTCCGACATAAGCTCGGCACTCTATTACAACGGCAACGCCGCGCCCAAAGGCGGTAATGCGCCAAGAAAGCGTGACACTGATTTGGCCGCCCATTGTGGGTGTGAAATGGAAACCTCCGTGCCGCCCATGATCGGATTTGCGGTGACGACCAAATTCTGAAAGACACGCAGCTTCTTGATCGTCATTACATACATGATGATGCCTGGAACAATGCAGAACAAGAAACCGAGAATTGTGAGCAACAGCATGCCCCACGGAATCGGTGGTCTTCCGTCAAAGGTGGCCACGCGCCCCGATTGGCTGCTGACTCGAAACTTTTCGGTTGAGAAAAACTGAACTGCTCTGACAACGGTTTCCTCACTCGACAGTGCGGTTTTGCCATTAGCTATTTTGTCTGCCATACGGTTCCTTTCATTTGGTGTTGCGTTGTGGAATTTAGTTATTGACGCTGCGCGGGTGATGACCCCGGGTCCTTACTAGGGACAGAACCGACTCTTGCTATGCGTCACTTAGCAAGTTTGTTAACGAATCGCTCAACATCTGGACCGTGGACCTCAACCAAGCCAAAGCTCGCAAATCGGATTGAGACAGCGGACGCGGAGGTAAAACCTTCAGTCAGCGCCTTAATTCCGGCATCGGGATTCTCAAATGCAAAAACAACGGATTGTGGAGCCGCTACCCAGGCGTTTATCAATGAGGATCCAGTTATCCCACGACTTTCAAACTCGCTCTTCGAATAGTCATAAATGGAGTAGAGAGTTTTTACTTCCTCCACTTTTTCGAGCACCTTCAAGGTCCCTGCAACACCTTTGAGATCGATAGATGTATCAGGTGTGATCTTGTACTCGGCAACCCTCAACCCGCCAAACTTCGTGTCTGTATAGGATTCGAGCTTTAGCGGAATTTTATGTTTAGTGGACACGTGTGATACGATGCCGATTAAGCCCTCTCCAAGCTTCGATGAATTGAACCACTGGTCGGACTTGGACGCTGTTGCCGACGTCGTAAGGGCGGTATTATTATTAGCGAGCGGGGCAAGATTTGGCGAAGGTGAGACTGGAGTTGCGGCGTGGTAGTAGCTTGTCGGTGGCTGATCCAATGCTGGCTTGGGTGTCGAGCTGGGGGGTAGTGAAGCGGATGGGTTCGGGCCATAAGTCCGTCGCACGGATGTCGAGTTGATTATCATTGGGGTGGTGCCAGCCACATTGTTATTTGCCGGACTGTTTCCTAAAGGGGGATAAACGGAAGGGGAAGAATTCGGGCTAGAGTCCAATGGGGGAACGCTCCCTGAAGGGGCGGACGCCGCCACAGTCGCGGGGACGGCTTGCATCGCCGATGCGATCGTAAAATTCGCCGTGCCGGATGACTGACCCGGCTTAGGTGTCGATCTGGAGGGTAGTGAAGCGGATGGGTTCGGGCCATAAGTACGCCGCCCGGATGTCGAGTTGATTATCGTTGGGGTGGTGCCAGCCACATTGTTATTTGCCGGATCGTTTCCTAAAGGGGGATAAACGGAAGGGGAAGAATTCGGGCTAGAGTTCAATGGGGGAATGCTCCCTGAAGGGGCGGACGCCGCCACAGTCGCGGGGACGGCTTGCATCGCCGATGCGACCGTAAAATTCGCCGTGCCGGATGACTGACCATTCGGGTTGTTCACTCTCACTGTCCATGCACCCGAATCGCTCAAGTTATTGATTTGATAGCTGATCTGGCTACTCGAAACAAAAGTCAGTTTGCTGGCGGCGCTGGTGATCGTGCCCCCCTCCGGGGGAACGAACGTGAGCGTGGCCCCGTTCTGGAAATTGTTGCCGCTGATTGTCAGCCTCTGGTTGCCGTTCAATGGCGCCATCGAGGGCGGTGACACGCTGCTGATGGAGGGCGATGCACTTGTGATGGAGGGCGGCGGTACGCTGCTGATGGGAGGGGCGGACGCCGCTGCTGGTGAGGGTGCCGATTGCGCCCCCGCTGCGACCGTAAAATTCGCCGGGCCGGATGACTGACCATTCGGGTTGTTCACTCTCACTGTCCATGCACCCGAATCGCTCAAGTTATTGATTTGATAGCTGATCTGGCTACTCGAAACAAAAGTCAGTTTGCTGGCGGCGCTGGTGATCGTGCCCCCCTCCGGGGGAACGAACGTGAGCGTGGCCCCGTTCTGGAAATTGTTGCCGCTGATTGTCAGCCTCTGGTTGCCGTTCAATGGCGCCATCGAGGGCGGTGACACGCTGCTGATGGAGGGCGATGCACTTGTGATGGAGGGCGGCGGTACGCTGCTGATGGGAGGGGCGGACGCCGCTGCTGGTGAGGGTGCCGATTGCGCCCCCGCTGCGACCGTAAAATTCGCCGGGCCGGATGACTGACCATTCGGGTTGTTCACTCTCACTGTCCATGCACCCGAATCGCTCAAGTTATTGATTTGATAGCTGATCTGGCTACTCGAAACAAAAGTCAGTTTGCTGGCGGCGCTGGTGATCGTGCCCCCCTCCGGGGGAACGAACGTGAGCGTGGCCCCGTTCTGGAAATTGTTGCCGCTGATTGTCAGCCTCTGGTTGCCGTTCAATGGCGCCATCGAGGGCGGTGACACGCTGCTGATGGAAGGGGCGGACGCCACTACCGACGAGGTGTTCCCAACGGGTTGCGAATTTGGGAAAGCGTTGGCTGCTGGCTTTGGCGGAATTGTATTCGGGTAAGGATTCGGAGTGACCCCCGAACTTCGCGGACTCGGTGGCAGACTGTTTGCAAAACTGTCGATTTGACTCTTGGAAAGAGGGGGCGGTTTCTGGACAGGCTGCGAATTTTGGAAAGTGTTGCCCGCCGGCTTTTGGGGCCCGGCAACCGGTGGAGTGGGAGCCGATGTATAAGCTGGCTGAGTGCGTTGCTGAATCCTCGGGGCGGACGCAGAGTTCGTCTTTTGCGATGATGAATTCTGTGCCGGGCACTGTCTCGGCTGAATAGCAGACATTCCGATGAGGAGGATTACAGCGACAGCTTTAACTCTTATACGAGACTTCATCTTCGACCTTTCGATTTGTCTTTTGGATTCCGACTTCTTCTCGTTCTCAAAACGCATCAAGTCTTTTGAATTCTTATTTGCTTTCCTGATTCTGCATCTGTGTGCGCTGTATTGCGCTATTCTCAGCCCAACCGCGCGTCACGCGGGTTTCAGCGGATTCCTCGGCCAGTGTAGTTTCGTACTTGAAATACCACTCGTAGTTCTGCTTTTCGGTCACATTCCCCGCCGTGTCTGTCGCCGTGACTACATCGTAAAGGAAGATGCCGATCGTGCCTTTCTCTGGAATGGAATCCAGCGCCGGGCCAAAAATCTTGAGCTCGGCTTCGTTGCGCGGGGGCACGATGCCATCCACAAACTCCGCGTAGTCGGCCCGGTTGATGGGCATCAGTTTGCCAGCCACATTGATCTGCACGACCGAGCCTTGGCCACGAAAGACACGCGCCAGCTTGTTGTTGATCCGAACAGCGAATTGGAGACGGTTTGGTTGCGCCTTGAGTTGGGGAATATACTCCTGCTGGATAAAGGTCATGGTCGAGCGCCTCTCTGCGGATGGGCCGAGTAAGGCCTCGCCGAGATTAGGTTCTGGCTGGGTAATGATATTCTTGTCCTGCCGCACTGCTTTGTAGTTGGCTGGCACAATGGTAATTTCGAGCCCGCCTTTCTCCTGTGACGGGACGGTTTCTGGTAAAGGCGTTATGTTCGGGATTTTGCACGAGATCTGTGTGGTATGCGCCGGTGGGGGCGTGGCCGTTTGACATCCGATCATGAGCGATGCGAAGCTGATCAGCGACAGAGGTAATACAATATGGGAGGTTTTCATATTTGGTGTTTTATTGGGTCTATCTGATTTGTTGGAAGTGCGAACAGGGGACTATTTCATCGCCTTGTCGGGCGAGAGTCTGAATTCGCGGCGGATGCCGGCGTTGGCCGGGTTGCTGGGGGGCCATTGGGCGGCGGCGGCAAATTGAATTTCCCGGCGGCGGGCGATGATGCTTTTGACGGCGGTTTCCAGGGTCGCGCGGGCGGTGAACAAGGTTGGTCGGGCGGCAGACGGCACAGGCAACGGTCGCCGGAAGTGGGCAGCCGCGCGGGACAAAACTTTTCCTTGAGAGAAGCTGAGATGGTACGACTTTATCTCCGCTTCTAACTGGCAACAGCCCGGCGTGTTGCTTCCCTTTCACGATCTCCATTCGCCCGCAGACATACCCTCCAGTGAGGGGTCTGAAATACTTAGCTTGGTCGGGGCGCATCATGCGCCAGGGCTTTTTAGCCTCGCAAGCTTTATTTTAGAATTTTATTTCCGAACAGTTAAGCCGCCTATTTCACAAACTTAAGGCGGAGCGCCGACTTGCAGCCGGCTTTGGGCGTGGTGAAGCCATGCGGTTCAAATGCCAAAGCCAACGCGGCCACGCTTCGTAATACCATTTACGTCTGAAGATCGGTATTTCAGAAGGTAGGGCGCGTCACTCCGTGCGCGCCGGAGCACGACCTTGCAACGAGCGGCGCGCACAGAGTGACGCGCCCTACCAGTCGCTGCCAATTCCACCGATATTTATTGGAAGTTGGTATAACTCGTCCTCCAAAGCCGGTCGCAGACCGGCGCTCCTCACCCGCTTTTAATCACACCCAAAGCTCCTCCCGTCCGAATGGCTACTTGACTCGACTTCGCGGCAAAATAAACTGCACTTCCTGATTGCGGCTGAAGAAACCTCGGTTTGCTCAGTCCGCTCTGAAACCGTGAATTTGAATTCAAATCATTTAATGGAAAAAAACTCCGTTGCCAAACTCCTCGCCCTCGTCGCCCTGACTTGCGCTGCCACCAGCGCCTTCGCCGCCAACCTCTATCCCGTCGTCGTCAACGACCGCTGGGGTTTCGTGGACAAGGCCGGCACCCTCATCGTCAACCCCCAGTTCGAGCGGGCGGACGCTTTTGCGGCGGGCCTCGCCGCCGTGCGGTTGGGCGGTACCTGGGGTTACGTTGATGCCAACGGCAAGCTGGCCATCAATCCGCAGTTCAAAACCGCCGGCGCATTCAGTGAAGGATTGGCCGCCGTCGAGTTCGGCGGACGCTTCGGCTATGTGAATGCCGAGGGTCAATACACCATCAATCCGCAGTTTGACACCGCCGGGCCGTTCGCCAACGGACGCGCGGCGATCAAGCTCAAGCGCCGCTCCGGCTTCATTGACAAGAGCGGCACCCTCGCCATCAACCCGCAATTCGACGATGCGGCAACGTTCGCCGAGGGCCTGGCCGCCGTCGAACAGGGCGGGCGGTGGGGCTTCATTGGCCTGTCCGGCAAGATCATCATCAACCCACAGTTTGAAAAAGTCGGCTCGTTCTCCGAAGGACTCGCGGCGGTGCGTTTGGGCAAACGCTGGGGCTTCATTGACAAAACCGGCAAGATCGTCGTCAACCCGCAATTCGATGACGTGCATGACTTCACGAAGGGCCTCGCGCCCGCGCGCGTCGGCAAACTGTGGGGTTTCGTGGACGCCACCGGCCAGCTCGCCATCAACCCGCAATTCGACGACGCGGACGCTTTTACCGAGGGCCTTGCCCGCGTGAAAATCGCGGGGCGCTGGGGTTTCATTGACAAGAGCGGCAAGTACGCGATCAACCCGCAGTTCGACGAAGCGGCCTCGTTTGCCGACGGCCTGGCACGGGTGAAAGTGGCCCGCCGTACTGGATACGTGGATGCGACCGGCAAATACGTCTGGAATCCGACGAACTAAGTTTTCTCAGTGATGATTGTGGCGCGTCATGCCTTCGTTTCGTGAGCAATGGACAAAAAAATCGCATTGGTCACCGGCGCGAGCCGGGGCATTGGCCGGGCGGTGGCGGCGGCGCTGGCGGCGAGTGGTTGTCACGTCCTGATCAACTACCGCAGCCGCCAACCGGAGGCGGAAGAAACGCTGGCGTTGATTCAGCGCGCCGGCGGCAGCGGTGAGTTGTGCCCCTTCGACGTCGCCGACGCCACGGCCTGCCAACAAGCCGTCACGGGTTTACTTCAAACCCACAAACGGATTGATGTGCTCGTCAACAACGCGGGCATCCGCCACGACTCGCTGATGGTTTTCATGTCGGCGGAACAGTGGTCGCAGGTCATCGCCACGAACCTCAACAGCTTCTTCAATGTCACCCAGCCCGTCGTAAAACAGATGGCGCTCCAACGCCGGGGTCGCATCGTCACCATCGCCTCCACTGCCGGCCAAACCGGGGTGGCGGGCCAGACCAATTATGCGGCGGCCAAAGCCGGGGTCATCGGCGCGTCCAAGGCACTGGCGCGCGAAGTCGCCAAGCGCGGCGTCACCGTCAACGTCCTCGCCCCCGGCTTCATCGAGACCGACATGACCGCCGGTTTGCCGCGGGAGCAATTGCTGGCGCAAATCCCGGCCGGCCGATTCGGCAAACCCGAGGACGTCGCCGCCGCCGCGGTTTTTCTGTGCTCGGATTCCGCCGGCTATATCACCGGGGCTGTCCTCAACATCAACGGCGGCGTGTACACCTGACATGCCGAACGAAGCATCCCAGACGAAACATTGGTCCGGCACCGGCCAGCTTCGCGGCGGACGCCGGGGCATCTGGTTTTTCATCACCGCGCTCCGCATCCTCGGCTTGCGGCTCACTTACGCGTTGCTCCTCCCGCCGACGCTCTACTTCACCTTCCGATCGCCCGATGTACCGGCCACAATGGATTATCATCGCCGTATCTTTGGCAATGTGCCGTGGTGGAAACGGCGCTGGCTCGTCTTCCGGCATTTCTTTTCGTTTGGCCAGGCCATCATTGATCGCATCGCCGTCCTCGCTGGTGACACCAAACACTTTTCCTTTACCTTCGACGGCGAAGATCACCTGCGCGCCGCCGTCGCCGAAGGTCATGGGGTGTTGTTGCTCACCGCGCACATCGGGAATTGGGAAGCCGCCGGGCAGTTGCTCTCCCGCATCAACGTACCCATCAACGTCACCGGGTTCGACAACGAAGACCCGGCCATCCGCTCGCTCCTCAATCAATCCGCGAAAGCGAACTTCCGCCTCCTCCCGCTCACCGGGGCCCCCACCGACGCGATCCCGCTCGTGGCCGCACTGCGGCGCGGCGAAATCGTCGCCATGATGGGGGACCGCGCGTATGGCAGCCCGGCCGCAAATGTTCCGTTTTTTGACGGCGAGGCATCCTTCCCCGTCGGCGCGCATGTCATGGCGGCGATTGCGGGCGCGCCGTTGGTGACGGTTTTCAGTATGCGCGAGCCGGGCGGACACTATCACCTCTTCGGCTTTCCGCCCCAGCATCCGCATCGCCCGCCACATCATCTGCGCGACGCGCACCTGCGCGCGTGCGCGGCAAACTTTGCCCGCCACCTGGAAAGCATCCTCAAACGCGATCCCTTGCAGTGGTATAACTTTTTCCCGTTCTGGAACGAAACCAGGCCCGTCGAACAACCGCACAATCAATCCAAGCCCAACGCTTCCCCCTCACCCGTCCGGGCGGACACCCTCCCCACGAACCGCGAGGTAGGGCGCGTCACTCCGTGCGCGCCGTCCGGACCGGCGGTGGCAAACGGCGGCGCGCACGGAGTGACGCGCCCTACCAACTCGCCCTGACCCATGTTCGCCGCCATCGAAACCCTCATCCCGCACCGTGAGCCGATGCGCTTCGTGGAGGCGCTGACGGATTGCACCGACACCACCGCGCATGCAACCACGCGTTTCACCGCCGATCATTTCGCGGTGGCGGACGGCACGGTGCTGGAGACGGCGCTCGTCGAATGCGTGGCCCAAACCGTTGCCGCCGCCCTGGGCCATCGGGCCCGCGCGAGCGGAAAAACCGGTGCGGCAAACAACGGCATGTTGGCCGCCGTTTCCAATTTCAAAATCCACGCGCGCCCGCCGCTTGATAAAATTCTGACCATCGAAGTGCGCGAGTTGAAACGCCTTGGCCCGATGCTGCTGATCGCCGGTACCATCTCGTGCGCGGGCCAGGTGATCGCGGCGGGCGAATTGTCGTTGTATGCGTGAACCGGACGTCGCCATCGTGGGTTGCGGCGCGATTTCCGCCGCGGGCCCCAACACCGCCGCGCTCCGGGCGGCGTTGAAGAATAATGCGAGCGGACTGCGCGCCAACGAGCGGTTCTCCGGCCCGCGGTTCCAAACCAACATCGTCGGCGCCACGCCGCTGAAGGTTTCAGACAACGACAACCCCGCGCACCTCCTTGCCCGCATCGCCCTGCGTGAAGCGATTTCTGATTTTGGTAGGGCGCGTCACTCCGTGCGCGCCGACCTCGTGTCTGGCAACGACGGCGCGCACGGAGTGACGCGCCCTACCTTGGAGATCCCCCCCGAACGCATCGGCCTCGTTCTCTCGACCACGAAGGCGAACATTGAAGCCCTGGAGCGCTTGTCCGATGGCCGCCCGTGTTCGGATTCTGCCCGCCGCCATTTGCAGGCCGACCTGCTCGCCGCCGATCTGGCCGCCGAACACGGCGCGCGCGGGCCGGTCCAAACCATCTCCGTCGCCTGCGTGTCCGGCCTGATTGCGCTGATGCAGGGCGCTAAATTGATTCAACGCGGCGCGGCCGACGCCGTGCTCGTCGTGGGCGTGGATCACTTGTCCGCGTTCGTCGTGGCGGGATTTACGGCCTTGAAGGCGATTGATCCAAACGGCTGTCGCCCGTTCGATCGTGACCGTTGCGGGCTGAGTCCCGGTGAAGCCGGCGCCGCCATCGTCCTCGTGCGCGGCGACCTCGCCCCGCGTCCGGCCATCACCATTCGCGGGTGGGGTTCAAGCAACGATGCCAATCACATGACAGGGCCGTCGCGCGACGGCGCCGGTCTGGCGCAAGCCATCCGCGCCGCGCTGAACGCGGCGCAATTGTGCGCCGACCAGATTGATTACGTGAACGCCCACGGCACCGGCACGCCGTACAACGATGCGATGGAATCCGCCGCGCTGCGGACCGTGTTCGGCGCAACGTGCCCGCCGGTGAGTGGATTGAAAGGCATGTTGGGCCACACGCTCGGGGCGGCGGGCGTCATCGAAACCCTGGCGTGTGTGCTGGCCATGCAGGAGCGACTGCTGCCCGGCACGCCGCGATTGAACCACGCCGCCGAAGACACGCCGCCGAGCCTGGTGAAAACGCCGCGCTCCGTCACCCGGCTGAATCACATTCTAAAACTCAACACCGGCTTCGGCGGCATGAACGGCGCGCTGATTCTCAACTGCCCATCTTAATCTTACTCATCATCTTAATCTTAATCTGATGGCAAACCCCTTCATCACCGCCAGCAACACGGTAACGAGCGCCGATGTCGCTGCCGCGCGGCTCGGCCCACGCTTCGGGCGGATGGATTTGTCGAGCCAACTCGCGCTGCTCGCCGTCGAACCTTTCGCCGCTCATTTTGATTCTATTCCCCGCGACCGCATCGCCATCGTCCTTGCCGCATGCACGGGTTCATTGCACACGGATGTTGAGTATTGGAAAGGGCGCGAGGCCGTGGGCGGACTCAGCCCGACGCTGTTCACCTACACGCTGCCCAGCGCGGCCATCGGCGAAATCGCCATCCGCCACCGGCTCACCGGGCCAAGCTTGTGTTTCGTGGGCGGTGGCGATGAATTGTTGGCCGAAGCCAGCGACTTGATCCGACGCGGGGAAGCGGACAGTTGTGTGTGCGTCCTCGCGAATGTGGTTTCGTCCGCACTGGCGGAAATGATTTTGGCCACCCCGGCGGCGAGCGCCCACGCTTTTTTCGTCCGGCGCGGCGAGCCAGGTGAATCCTCGGTGAACCCGTAGCCTTTCAGCAAATCCCGGCTCGACAAACCTGAACCCCGGATTTAGCGTCGCCTTCGATGAAAGCGATGAACAACAATTCTGTCGTTCA
>CAYHFK010000146.1:0-2279 GCA_964355895.1 uncultured Bifidobacterium sp.
GGCGGCAAAATCATCTGCACCGCCGACGTGAAAGCCGCGGCGAAAGGCGCGGACGTGCTCTACACCGATGTTTGGGTTTCGATGGGCAAGGAAGCCGAGTCCGCTTCAAGACTAAAAGCGTTGAAAGGCTATCAGATCAATCAGTCGCTCGTGAAGCTGGCCAAGCCCGGCGCGCTCGTTATGCACTGCCTGCCCGCGTATCGCGGCAAGGAGATTGACGACGCAACCTTTGAAGCCAATGCGGAGACGATTTTCACCCAGGCGGAAAACCGGCTGCATGTGCAGAAGGCGATTTTGAAGTGGGCGGTTAGCTGACATCTTTTTCAACAATGAGTCGGGAATCACGCCAACGACTGCGAGAGGCCAAGCAACATCCCGGCAAAAAGAAATTCCGCTGGGTTCTTCCACTCTTTGCCATCGCTGTCGTTGTTTCTGGCTTCGTCGTTTGGAATCACCTGCGCCCGAAACCGGAAAAGCCCGCTGGGATTGTTGCGAAGTCACCCGTGCCATTCAGACAACCACGCACACTCAAAGAATTACTCGCGTTGACACCGGCACAACTTGAGCAATGCGACATCGGCCTGATGAATCTTTTGTGTGCGGAAGGATTGCCGGGGGCGGAAGACTTGAATCTGAGCCAGTGCCTCGAACGCTTGGACGGCATGGCAAAATATGTGAAAGGCGAGACAGACCGCCATTACTACAAGTTCCGCGAGCATCCCGAACAATACAGAAACTCACTCGGCTAACGCACCCATGAAAACATTGCAGAAAGCCCTCCTTGCAATCGTCGTAATAATTTTCACCGCACAAGCTCACGCCGTCATGTATCTGGCGCGGCCTTACGATCCAAATACTGCACGCTGGATTACGCGCGATCCAATGGGCGAACAAGGGGGAAACAACCTCTATGGATTCGTTGTCAACAACCCAATCAATCGCTTCGACCCACTCGGACTTAAAAACTACAAGGAAGGTGGCTACAGTGCCTGGGGCAAGGGCAACGCGACCGTCTGTAAAGACGAATACACGCTGGAGTTCGAGTACAAGTTTTACGACCGTTACAACTGGGACACTGGGAAATCGGTAAAAATCCTTGGATACAAAGTTACAGACCAGTTCATGGGAGAGTTCCATCGGCAAGGCCTCGCCCAAGAGTTTAACATGCGCGGTTCGGTGAAGAAAACCATCATGTGGAAGAAGGGACAAGCCGCGAAAATAAGCGATGGATGGGTCTCTGAAGGTGGTCGATGAAAACGAGAATCGTCCAAGCTGCGCACATCCTGCTTGCGGTCTTCAGCGTCCTGTTCGCATCGGGATGCGGTGACAGCCAGGTTTCGTCTAGCCAACCGACTCCAACAGTGAGTGGGAAAGAAAACCCGGTTTTGAGCAGCCTGGGAGCACAAGTTGGAATTGCGTTCCCTACTAACGCGGTATTGGTCAATTCCGGCGACGGTGGTGGACGAGAACCGGCTCACCAGTTCTACGAGTGGGCAGTGTTTTCGCCATCTCGAATCAAATTGCCACCTATGAAAGCAACGGGGGTAAAAGAGTACCTCAGCCTGCCGTTGGAAGACACCGTGAATTACGTTCAAAGTCGAATGGGGAATTGGAAAGTCGAGCAACCGCAAGTTGCATGGTCCAGTAGTTGGCAGACCAATGGATATGGATTCGGCGGGACTTTGATTCGATCGCCCAAAGGAGATTACCTCGTGATCCGACGAGGCCGAGCTAACTAAAAAACTAAGACCCGAAAATTCCGACCGATGGGCATCCGAACAAGGCCAATGAAAAGGAGAACTTGTTCGGAGCATGTTTGTGTCGCTACAGAAAAACAGAATCATTGAAGGGCAGGGTAAAGGTGAGTCTCAAGTTACGAAAAAAGCCGCCGAAGCTTTCGCTCCGGCGGCGTTTGAAGGTGTCAGGAGTTAGTAAGCGGCCTGCGTACCCTTGATCGAACGCTTCTTCATCCACGGCATCAGCCCGCGCAGGCGCTCGCCGGTCTTTTCGATCGGATGCTGCTCGCCCTTCTTCAGCAGCGCGTTGTATTTCTTGTAGCCGCCTTTGTATTCATTGACCCAGCCCTTGGCGAACTTGCCGGACTGAATGTCCTTTAACGCCGCCTTCATCCGCTTCTTCACGCTGGCATCAATGATCTTCGGGCCGACACTCACGTCGCCCCACTTGGCGGTCTCCGAAATCGAGAAGCGCATCCCGCTGATGCCCGCTTCGTTCATCAGGTCAACGATCAGCTTCAACTCGTGCAAGCACTCGAAGTA
>CAYHFK010000146.1:2379-12060 GCA_964355895.1 uncultured Bifidobacterium sp.
CCGTGCGAGAACAACAGCGTCTTGCCCTTGGTGAGGTTCGGCTTGATGTCCTTCTCGTATGCAGACGGCTGCTTGGTGTCGGGAATCGCAACGAAGATCACGTCCGCGCGGCGGACGGCTTCGGCGGTGGGGTAAACTTTGAACCCCTTTTCCTCGGCCACGGGAATGGACTTGCTGCCTTCGTAGAGGCCGATGATGACGTTGCAGCCGCTCTCCTTGAGGTTGAGGGCGTGGGCGTGGCCTTGCGAGCCGAAGCCGAGCACGGCGAGGGTTTTGTTTTTGAGCACGCCGAGATCGGCGTCTTTATCGGTATAGACTTTTGCGGGCATGGTTTGATTTGGGATTTACAATTTACGATTTGAAATTCAGTTCGGTGGCAACGCGACTTTAGACTTTAGACCTTGGACTCGAGACTACTTTCTTGGCATCGCGGCCTTGCCGGTGCGCGTCAAATCCGACACGCCGAACGGGTTCATCAGTTCGATGAACTTTTCCACTTTGCTTTCGTTGCCGGTGATTTCGATGGTCAGGCTCTTGGGCTGAACGTCCACGATCTTGGCGCGGAAAATATCGGTGATCTGCATGACCTCGGCGCGGGACTTGGCGTTCACGGTCACCTTCACCAGCACCAGTTCGCGATCCACGTATTCGCCTTCGTGAAAATCCTGCACCTTGAGCACGTCGGGCAGTTTGTTGAGCTGCTTGATGATTTGCTCGATCGTGGCCTCGTCGCCGTGCGTGACAATGCTCATCCGCGACGCGGTGCTGTCGTGCGTGGGCGCCACGTTGAGCGAGTCAATGTTGTAGCCGCGGCCGCTGAACAAGCCCGCCACGCGCGTGAGCACGCCGAACTTGTTTTCCACGAGAACTGAGATGGTATGTCGCATAAAACCCGGTTTACCGGGACGCGGAGTTTAACAACCGCGAAAAGCCGGTCAACTCGCAAAAAACGCAAAAACACATTCGATCAGCTCGCGGCGGCCCCGCTGGCGCTCACCGCGCCGCTTGCGTCGCCGCCCGCCATTTGTTATCCGGTTCGTGTGACTAAATTCCAAGGGAGCTACGTCTGAGGAACATGGCTGATTTGTTTGCCAACCGTCCCCGCGTTTGGGTGGATGGAAAATTCTTTCGTCGGGGCGCCGAGAAGTTTTATCTCAAAGGCGTCGCCTATGGCCCGTTCGCACCGAATGCGGCCGGCGAACCCTTCGCGTCGCCGGAGCAAACCGCGCGTGACTTTGCGCTCGCCGGCGAACTCGGCGCGAACCTGCTCCGCGTCTATCACCTCCCGCCGCGTTGGTTCCTGGATCTCGCCGCGCAACATGACCTGCTCCTGCTGATTGACATTCCGTGGGACAAGCATCTCGTCTTCCTCGATGACGCCGCGCGTCGGGCCGCCGCCCGCCAATCCGTTTGCCACGCCGTCCTCGCGTGCGCGCGGCATCCGGCGGTGTTTGCGTACAGCGTGGCCAATGAAATCCCGGCGGACATCGTCCGCTGGAGCGGCGCGGCGCGCGTGGCGGATTTCATTGATGAATTGGTCGGCGAGGCCAAACGCCTGGACCCGCACTGCCTCTGCACGTTCACGAATTTTCCGCCCACGGAATTTCTGCGCCCCCAAACGCCCGACTTTCTTTGCTTCAACATTTTTCTGCACCAGCCGCAGCCGTTCAAAAGCTATCTCGCCCGGCTGCAATTGCTGGCGGACGCGAAGCCGTTGGTGCTTGGCGAATTCGGAATGGATTCGTTGCGGGAAGGCGAGCCGGTCAAGGGCGAAACGCTGGCGTGGCAGATTGAACTCGCCTTTCGCGGCGGCCTGGCGGGCGCGGTGGTGTTCAGCTTCACCGACGACTGGCATCGCGGCGGCGAGCCAATCACCGACTGGCAAATGGGCCTCACGACCGTCGCCCGCGAACGCAAGGCGTCTTTCGCCGTCGTCCAAAAGATGTTCCGCGCCGCGCCGCGCTTTCCGCTGCCGCGCACGCCGAAAGTTTCCGTCGTCGTCGCCAGCTACAATGGCGAGCGCACGCTCATGGCGTGTCTCGAATCGCTGCGTAATCTTAATTATCCCGACTACGAAGTCATTCTCGTGGACGACGGCTCCGCAGACACGACGCCGCAACTCGCCGAGCAGTTTCGGCGTGGCGAAACGCCCGGCGAGCCATCACCGGAGAATGCGGCCAGCGCCGAAGATTCGTCCGGCGGTTCGCCCCACCAACTGGTGACCAGTGCGACGGGCGGGAAGTTCCGCTACTTCCGAC
Source organism: uncultured Bifidobacterium sp. (assembly GCA_964355895.1). Taxonomy (GTDB): domain Bacteria; phylum Verrucomicrobiota; class Verrucomicrobiia; order Limisphaerales; family JADLHS01; genus JADLHS01. The sequence goes on from CAYHFK010000146.1 coordinate 4,638, forward strand.
ATGGCACGAACCTCGGCCTCTCCGTCGCGCGCAACACCGGCATCGCCGCCGCCGCGGGCGAGATTGTGGCGTTCACGGATGCGGACTGCCGGGTGGATGCGGACTGGCTTTATTACCTGGTGGCCGATTTGCTGGCCGGCGAGTTCGCCGCGATGGGCGGGCCGAATTTGCTGCCGCCGGATGATTCCGCCGCCGCCGCCGCCGTGATGGTTTCGCCCGGCGGCCCCGCGCATGTCATGCTGGATGACCGTCAGGCCGAGCACATTCCCGGCTGCAACATGGCCTTCTTCAAAACCGCGCTCACCGCCGTCGGTGGCTTCGACCCGATTTTCCGCAGGGCCGGCGACGACGTGGACATCTGCTGGCGACTGCAGCAGGCGGGATTCAAAATTGGTTTCAGTCCGGCGGCGTTTGTCTGGCACTACCGGCGTGCGACGGTGGGCGCGTATTTGAAACAACAGCGGGGCTACGGCGAGGCGGAGGCGCTGCTCGTGCGCAAACATCCGGAGTATTTCAATGCCTTCGGCGACAGCGTGTGGCGCGGGCGAATTTACACGCCCTCGAAGTTCGGCGTGCTGCTGCGGCCACCGATCATCTATCGCGGAATGTTCGGCAGCGCGCCGTTTCAATCGCTCTACGCTTCCGAGCCGGCGCTGACGTTGATGCTGCTCACCACGCTCGAATATCACATCCTCGTCACGCTGCCGCTGTGGGTATTGTCGGTCACGTTTCATGGCCTGTGGCCGCTGGCCATCGCAAGCCTGCTGATTTCCCTGGGCGTGGCCGTGGCGGCGGGCGCCCAGGCCGCGTTGCCCAAAAGCCGGCGGCGCTGGTGGTCGCGCCCGCTCGTGGCGCTGTTGTTTTTTCTGCAACCCATCGTTCGCGGCTGGGAACGTTATCAAGGACGCTTGTCCCGCCAGCTTCTGACCGAACCGGCGCGGGAGACCCTCGACTCCGTCACGCTGCGCGACAGCCCGGATTCGCTCGGCGAAGTCCGTTACTGGGCCGAACGCCGCGTCGAACGCGTGGCGTTCGTCGCGCACATTCTCCGGGAACTAAACCGGCGCAACTGGCCCAACCGCCCGGACATTGGCTGGAGCGAGTTCGACGTGGAAATTTACGGCAACCGCTGGAGCCACGTCCAGTTGATCACCGCCGCCGAAGATCATCCACGCGGGCGACAACTCATCCGCTGCCAACTGCGGGCGCGATGGTCGTTGCAGGCGAAGGTGGCGTTTTGGACGCTGGTCGGTTTGGAGGCGCTGGTGGTCGGATTCTTCGGCGGCTGGCACAAGTGGCTCGTGTTGCTGCTGCTCACGCTGCCGCTGTTCGCGTATTTCCTTTCCCGCCAGAAACGCAAGTTGCAAAGCCTCGTCATCGTGTTCCTCGATGAACTCGCCCAGCAAGGAAACCTCATCAAAGTCCCGTCCGGCATGGCAGAAACGCCACCGGAGAAATCAGTCCTCAAGTCCGACCCGATCCGAATCGAATTGCCGAAGGCGGCGGAACCGGCGGCGGCGAAAGCTCCCGAACCCGCCGGCAAGGATGTCTGCATCACGTAACGGAGCGCCGAGCACCGCCTCGGTGCAAACTTGAAAACGGAAGCGCTGAACAACCAACCCGGCTCCACTGTATTTTTCTTTCGTGTCTTTCGTGTCTTTCGTGGTTCAATTCTCCCCGACATGATTCAGTATCTCGATTTGCTCCGCCACGTCATGGAGCAAGGCAAGTTCAAGTCCGACCGCACCGGCACGGGTACGTATTCCCTGTTCGGCGCGCAAGCCCGCTTTCCGCTCGGCGACACTTTCCCGCTGCTCACGACCAAGAAACTGCATCTGCGGTCCATCATCTACGAACTGCTATGGTTTCTTCGCGGAGACAGAAATGTTCGCTACTTGCGGGAAAACAAAGTGACCATCTGGGACGAGTGGGCGGATGAGAATGGCGACTTGGGGCCGGTTTACGGAAAGCAATGGCGGCATTGGACGAAGACCAGCCGCCCTCGCAAGTCCTCCAATTTTGCGGCGAGTCAGGCGTCGCTGTTCGATCTGGGTGAGTTTGCTGATGGCACCAGCGTAACCCCCATTGGGCCACGGTTGCGCAGGAGCCGGTACGGGATTGACCAGATCACCAAAGTCATTGAGGAAATCAGAACAAACCCGGACAGTCGCAGGTTGATTGTCAGCGCGTGGAATGTTGCTGATATTGACAGTATGGCGCTGCCCCCCTGCCACACGATGTTTCAATTCTACGTGAGCGAGGGCGAATTGAGCTGCCAGCTTTACCAGCGCAGCGCGGACATCTTTCTTGGCGTGCCCTTTAACATTGCCAGCTACGCCCTACTCACAATGATGGTCGCGCAAGTTTGCCGACTCAAGCCCGGCGACTTCGTTCACACCTTTGGCGACCTGCATTTGTACAGTAATCATCGGGAACAGGCTGAAACTCAGCTTGGTCGTGAACCGCGCCCGTTGCCTCGGATGAAACTGAATCAGGCGGTGGGAAAAATCGACGACTTCAAGTTTGAGGATTTCGAGTTGATCGGTTACGATCCGCATCCATCCATCAAAGCGCCGATTGCGGTGTAGTTGGAAACATTTGAAAACCCTCGAATCATCGTAGGAGACGAGGTAACGAGGCTCAAACATCCCGGTTGCCAGGGGCGACACGCAGAAAGAGTCAGAGCCTCCTCACGTCGGCTCCTACTTTTCAAACAGGCGCTCACTCTTTCGCCGGTTTCGCCCAATCCAGACACACCAGTTTGTCTTCGCAGCGGAGAAAAAGTCTCCGGCCCGACAACACTGGTCCGGCCCAACACGGATAGCGCAGCGACGGGACTTGCCACGCGCAAAGTTCTTCGGGCTTATCCGGGTTCGGACGAAACAATCCCAGCCGTCCGCCCTCGCCCAGCACGATGAGTTTGCCGTCCGCCAGAATCGCCGAGCCACGACCGAACGTGCGGGGTTGCCGGGTGCTGTGCGCGGGCCAGCTTTCGTCGCGGCTCCACCGCAGTCGCCCGGTCTGGAGTTCGACGCAGCGGAACGTCGCGTCCGGCTCGTTCCGCCCGCTGAAGGCATACAGGAAGCCGTCGAGCAGCACGGGCGTGCTGAAATGAATCTCCAGCACCGGGGCGGAATAATTACCGGTCGCCGGGTCGCGCGCGAACGAATCCGGCGGACTGCGCCAGCCTTCCACAAACGATTGACCATCCGGATTAACGCGCAACACCACCGAGCCGACGCGGTAATACGCGGCGGAAAAGAACACGAGATCGTCCTTCACCACGGGCGACATGGCGTTGACGGATTCGTTGACGGGCGCTTGAAACCAGCGATGAAAGCGCACCGCGCCGTTCGTCGGGTTGAGCGCGACGAGACCCTGGCGCATGAGACAAAGCAAATGGCGCTGCCCATGAATCGTCGCCGCCACGGGTGAGGCGTAGCTTGCGAGCATTTCGGACCCGGTCCATTCGTACGGTTTCGTCGTGCGTCCGCCGATGGGGATGACGCTATTCCAAGTTTTGCGGCCAACGCTTTCCCAAATCGTTTTGCCGGTCGCCGGCTCCAGCGCCACGACGCCCGCGTCCGGTTGACCGCCGACCATCACGATCAACCGGTCGCCCTCGAGCAGCGGCGTGCTGCCGACGCCGAAGAAAGCTTCGGGCACGTTCCAGTCTTTCGCCGTGTCGCGCTGCCACACGACGCGACCGTCCGCGAGGTCGAGACAAAGCAGTTTTCCCTCGGCACCGAACGTGTAGCAGCGATTCGACGTGAGCAACGGAGTGCAGCGCGGACCGTTGTTGTAGCCAAACGGATCCACAAAGCGGCTGGGGTATTTGTGCTCCCATTTCGATTGGCCGGAGCGCGTTTCCATCGCCTCAATGATCTCTTCGTTGCCCAGCCGGTGATGCAGGAGGAGCCAGTCCCCGCGCACCGATGGCGCGCTGTAGCCGGAGCCAACGGACCTTTCCCAAATAATCGGTGGCCCGTTGGTGTCCCAGCGGTCGAGCAAATTGGTTTCGGTGGAAGTGCAGTCGCCGCGCGGTCCAAGGAAGCGTGGCCAGTCTTCGGCGGCGACCGGCAGGGTGGAAACCGCCGCCAGAAAGGCGAACAATGCGGCGAGATGAATAGGAAACGGCGGGTGCCGAATGGGAGCGTTGGCTTTCGTTGCGTGAGTTTCGCGCCCGGCTGGTTTCCTTTGGTCACCCATAGTTTTGGGAAAGATAATGAAAGCAGTTGGTGGTTCAATGCCCATTCCGTACGCGCCTCGCAAACTCCACGCACCAGGCAACCGTTCGGCGCAGGGAGTGTTCGCAACGCGGGGCTTGGAATTAGGAGCGTCGAAAACTAAGATTCCCAGATGTTCAAACCCGCCGACTTGTTTGACCTTTCGCAAACCGAGCACGCCGTCGTCTTCGATGGCTGCGCCAACGCCTGGGACGCGCTTAAGAAAATCAAGACCTACGTCGAAGCCCACGCCAAACCGTCGCTGCGCAACAAATGTGAAGGCGTCGCGTTCATCGGCGAGCAGGTGTTCATCGGCGAAGGCACGGTCGTCGAGGACGGTGCAATGATCAAAGGCCCGGCCATCATCGGGCGCAACTGCCAGATTCGCCACAACGCCTACATACGAGAGCACGTCATCGTGGGCGACAACTGCGTCGTGGGCAATTCCTGCGAGCTGAAAAATGCGCTCCTCTTCAACCACAGCCAGGTGCCGCACTTCAACTACGTCGGCGACTCCATTCTCGGTTACAAGGCGCACCTGGGCGCGGGCGTGATCTTGTCCAACTTCAAATCCTTCGCCGGCAACGTGACGGTGGAAATGGACGGCGAACCCTTTGATACCGGCTTGCGCAAATTCGGCGCGTTGCTGGGCGACGGAGCGGAAGTCGGCTGCAACGCGGTATTGAATCCCGGCAGCATCATTGGCCGGGGCGCGATCGTTTATCCGGGCGTGAACTGGCGCGGCATCCTGCCGGCGAACATGATTGCCAAGAACCGGGCGGCGGTGGAAGTCGTCATGCGTCGGCCTGGTTAAAAAATCCACTCATCCCGCCGCCATTGCGTGGCCGGCGATCCAGCCGGTGGTCCACGCGGCTTGAAAGTTGAATCCGCCGGTGATGCCGTCAAGGTCCAGCAACTCACCCGCGAAGTGCAGACCGGGACAGATGCGGCTCGCCATCGTCTTGAAATTCACCTCGGCCAGCCGCACGCCGCCGCAGGTCACAAACTCTTCCTTGTTCAAACTCTTTCCGGCGACGGCGAGCTCCGTCCGCGCGAGTTGCTGTCCGAGTTGATGTTGTTGCGCTCGCGTGAGCGCCGACCAGCGCGTGTCGCGTCCGATGCCCGCCGTCAACACCAGGGCCTCCCACAGCCGCGCCGTCAGCGGCGCGAGGGGCGCGTTGACGACGAGCTTTGCGCCCTGGGTTTCGCGCCGCGACTGAATCGCCCGCGCGATCGCTTCCGGCGAAAGCATCGGCAGCCAGTTCACGAGCAACGGGAAGCGGTAGTCCAGTGCGTGCAATTTCCGCGCGCCCCAGGCCGACAATCGCAACACTGCCGGGCCGCTCAAGCCCCAGTGCGTCACGAGCAACGGACCCCGTGCGTTCAAACCGGCGCCGGGCACGGACACCTCGGCATCCACGAGGGACACACCGGCCAATTCATGCAGCCACGCCGCGCCAATGTGAAACGTGAAGAGTGAGGGGACGGGCGCGACCAGGGTGTGCCCGAGGGCAACCGCCAGTTGTCCCGCCACCGGCGCGCGACATCCGCCGGTCGCGAGCAGCAAGCGGTCGCAAAATAACGAAGCGCCAGCCTCGGCATTTGACTCCGGGGTCAACGTAAGTTCAAAACCATTTGCCACCCGCGCCACCCGTTCGACACCGCAATTCGGCATCAGCTTTACCTTCGCCGCTTGGGCGGCGCGCAGCAGGCATTCGATGATCGTCTGCGAGGAATCCGTGGTCGGGAACATTCGTCCGTCGCTTTCGGTCTTGAGCCGCACGCCGCGCGCGGCGAACCAGGCGACGGTGTCCGCCGCCGAGAATGTCTGGAAGGGGCCGATCAATTCCTTTTCGCCCCGGGGATAGCGCGTGGTGAACTCGCGTGGGTCGAAGCACGCGTGGGTGACGTTACAACGACCACCGCCGGAAATGCGCACCTTGGCGAGAAACTGGGGCGAGCGCTCCAGCACCGTCACCTCGGCGTCCGGCGCCGCCTCGGCGCAGGTGATGGCGGCAAAAAAGCCCGCCGCCCCGCCGCCCACCACGATGACTTGTCGCGCACTCATGCCCGTAAAATTAGACCAAGGCCACCCTGGGTGAAACAATGAACACCCGGGAGCCGGAGCGATTTCTCATCCGAACGTTGACGCTGGCGGAAGCCACGAGCGCCAAGAAAAAAGCCCGCGCGGGGCGGGCTACTTGACCTTAGACTGAGGACTTCAGACTCCGGACTGATTCAGGCCCGTTCCATGTACTTGCCGGTGCGCGTATCAATCTTGATCTTCTCGCCAGTCTTGATGAAGAGCGGGGCTTGCACGGTGATGCCGGTTTCGATCGTGACGGCTTTCTGCACGTTGTTGGCGGAATCGCCGCGAATGCCTTCGGGCGCATCGGTCACCGTGAGGATGACGCTCGGGGGGATTTCGACCGTCACCGCCTTGTCATCCACGAACGTCACGGTGACCAGGCCATTTTCGACGAGGTAATTTTTCGCATCGCCGACGAGTTCGGGAACGAGCGTAACCGTTTCAAAATCTTCCGGATCGGTGAAGACAAAATCCGTTCCGTCCTTGTAGCTGAACTCCATCTTCTTGGTCATCATCGGGACGGTTTCCACCTTCTCAGTGGAACTGAAGCGCACATCAGAGGACTTGCTGGTGCGGATGCTGCGGAGCGTGGCTTGCACGAAGGCGCGCAGATTGCCGGGCGTGCGATGCTGCACATCGAGCACCACGGAGATATCGCCGTTGTAGTTGATCGCCTGGCCGCGGCGAAGGTCGTTTGCGGTTACTGCCATAAATCGTTTTGGTTGTTGCTTGCCGTTGTTTTCCCCGGATTGGGGAGAGTGGAGATTAGGCAGCAGCTACGCGAAAGCAAGCCCGCATTTTGGCGTCCACGGGGGGCATCCACCTAAAATATGGCTCGCCACGACATACTCCCCGGAGCATTTTCGCAAGCGGCACGTCTAACGGGATGGAATTATGACAACGCGCTTCATCTTTGCCCTGGTTGGGTTGCTCACCTTCAAACTCGCCGCCGCCTTGCCGCCGGGATACGAGGCGTTGAAGGGCGACGCGGAAAAGTTCTACGCCGACAAGTCCTTTGCCCAGGCCCACGAGCTTTACGCCAGCGTCAGCGTCACGAATCTTCCGCCTGCCGAATTGCGCTGGGTGGGTTTCCGTTTGGCCGACACCC
>CAYHFK010000147.1:0-1590 GCA_964355895.1 uncultured Bifidobacterium sp.
CGTGCCCAGCATTCCGCTCATCACGGCCTCGATTCTTTCCAAGAAGCTCGCCGAAAATCTCGACGCCTTGATCCTCGACGTGAAGTTTGGCCGCGCCGCGTTCATGCCCACGCGTGCGCAAGCCCGGGAACTGGCGCGCGCGATGGTCGCCCTCGGCCGTCAGTGTGGCGTGAACACTCGCGCCGTGTTGACGGACATGAACACTCCACTCGGTTGCGCCGCCGGCAACTGGCTGGAAGTGAAGGAAAGCGTGGCGTGTCTGGAAGGCAAAGGGCCCGAGGATTTGCACCAACTGGTGGTAACTTTTGCCGCGCATCTGCTCGTTCAAACCGGCCGGGCGAAATCCCTCGTTGCCGCGCGCCGACAGGCCGAAGACTGTTTACACTCCGGCGCCCCGCGCAAAAAATGGGACGCGATGCTGGCCGCGCAAGGCGCCGACCTCGCGGCCTTCAAACGGAAGCTTGCCCGCGATCACACCGCGCCCGTCGTCGTGGAATTACAAGCCGACCGGAGCGGATTTGTTTCCCAATGCGACGCGCGGCTCATGGGCGAAGTCATTCGCGACCTCGGTGGCGGCCGGCTCACCAAAGAATCCACCATCAACTCTGACGTGGGCCTGGATCAAATCGCCAAGCCGGGCGAAGCGGTAAAACCGGGCGACATAATCGCTCGCATCCACGCCGCCAACCGCTCGCAAGCAAACGAAGCCAGATTGCGGCTCAACGGGGCGTTCGAGATTTCCAGCCGGCGACCCAGGCTCGCGCCGCTGATTTCGGAAGTCATCATGGGCAAAAAAACATTAATTGATATCCGTGTGAATTCGTCGTTTAGAGAACTTGCGGCGGCAGAAAGATTATTCATGGATGAGCGCCGGGTTCAGAGGTGACTGGATAAGTAATCAATACCAAGAACTGCAGAGCATTAAGCGTGGGCTGGCGCTTGAGCGAAACGTGGTTATTTGCTCCTCCTTAAGTCCAAATCTTAATCGCCCGCCGCGTCCGGCTTCGTTTCTTTTCCACCACATTCACTCATCGTTCGCATTAACGTCCAAGCAATCGCTGGCGGGCGGTGAATGTTTTCCCGCCGGGTGTGTCGAACCACCAATACGTGCGTTATCCAATCTGGAACAACGCCGCCGGGGTTAACCGGAATGATCTTTGAACATTTTTACGATTACGGTGCGGTATCCTTAGTTCAGGTCTGCACCAGACGTTCCCAAGAACCTACATTGAACTAATCGAAATTCCCCGGGTCTCTCCGCCATCTTCTGGCTGCTTGACCCGGTTTTTCTGTACGGCGGCAAACCGTGCGCCGCCCTCCCTCGCCCCGTTCGTCGCTCGCCCCGCCATGGCACCTGCCCTGCTACCATTTGAAAGCATGGATATGTTGCACCTCACTCCTATCACAAATCTGCCGGCCATCGTCGGCTGCACTTGGAAACAGCTCGGGCTGCTTGTTGCGTTCGGCGCGGCCATCGGGCTGGTTCTGGCCCTGACCGTCAGCCTTCCGGTTTCCTGACCTCCGCCTTCGTTTTGCATTGATGATTTGTAATTGTGAATTCGTCTCCCATTCCCCGCTTGCTTGACGCCG
>CAYHFK010000147.1:1690-12033 GCA_964355895.1 uncultured Bifidobacterium sp.
ATTCCCCGCTTGCTTGACGCCGCCCATATGGGATGAATTGCAGACATTTGCGATGTCATTCTGGACGTATGCCGTCGGCTGGCTGTACTCCCGCACCCGCATTTGTGACGGACTTGGCCGGTGCCTGTTGTTCCTCGACGTCGCGCCCGCGCCCGCCACGATCGGGGTCGCCTCCCAGATGCTGCTAGGCAATCCCAGCAACGCCACGGCCGACACCAACAACCACAGCCACTACCTTCTCCAACGCTCTGTTGAAGCGCTCGATTACAACGACACCCTCCGTCAGCCCAATTGGGCCAGTTGGCATCTGACCACCGCCGACACCGGCGCCAGCGGACGTTCCGGTCGCTTCTTCTTGGACACCACTTTGCCGCCCAACTGCTATTGGGTGAAAACCAACGCTTACAGCGGCTCGGGCTACGATCGCGGCCACATTAGCCCCTCGGGCGACCGTACGGACACCATTCCGCACAACGAGGAAACTTTCTTGATGTCCAATCTGATTCCCCAAGCACCCGACAACAATCCTTCGTTAACAGAGCCCCGCCAATATTCCACCCAGTGCGACGACCGGTCCGATTTCGGTTGTTGCTGCCGGCGGTCTGGCCACCAGCACCTTCACCGTCAACGTGCCCGTGGTGTCTTCCCCCGACGTTAGCTCCCGCCTCTCGGCGCTTTTTCATTTCGCGTTGTTCCTGCTGGGCGCCGCGACTCCCGCGTATTTGCCCTAAAGCTTCGCCAACGCCGCGGCGAACACCTCGAGGCTGAAGCCCGCATCCGCCGGCGTGAGGCACATCGGCGGGGCAAAGCGGATCGTTTGCCCCCACAAACCACCCTTGCCGAGTAACAGACCCATTTCGCGCGCGGATTCGAGAACGGCCGCGCATTCGGCCGGCGCCGGTTCTTTCGTCGTACGGTCTTTCACCATTTCAACGCCGAGCAGCAAACCCTTCCCGCGCACGTCGCCGATGATGGGATACCTCGCTTTGAGTTGTTCCAAGCCGGCCTTGATGTGCGCGCCCAGCTTCAACGAGTTCTCCTGCAACTTTTCCTGCTCGATGACTTCGAGCACGGCCTGGCCCATCGCCGTCACGACGGGATTGCCGCCGAACGTGTTGAAATGAACTTTGCCGACCAGCGACTGCGCAATCTTCGCCGTCGTGACGACGGCCGCCAGCGGACAGCCATTGCCGATGCCCTTCGCCATCGTGACGATGTCGGGAATCACGCCGTGCGCCTCAAAGCCCCAGAAATGCGTGCCCGTGCGGCCAAAGCCCGTCTGCACTTCGTCCGCGATGCACACGCCGCCCGCCGCGCGGACGTGTTCGTAAGTGTGCTGGAGATAACCTTGCGGAAACTCCACAAACCCGCCGACGCCTTGAATGGATTCCGCGATGAACGCCGCCACCTTCCCCGGCGTGGCGTAATCAATCAGCGACTTCACGTCGGCGGCATATTTCCGGCCCGCATCCGCATCATCGTAGCCGTACGGCCCGCGATAGGGGTACGGCGCGAGGGCGTGATGCACGCCGAAGCTGTGCGGCACGTTGTATTTCCAGGTGCTCTGCCCCGTAACCGCCATGCCTGACGCGTTGCCGCCGTGATACGCGTTACGAAGCGCGATCACGTCGTAGTTGCCCGTGTACGCGCGGGCCATGAGCAACGCCAGATCGGTCGCCTCCGAGCCGGAGTTGACGAAATAACAGACCTTTAGATCCCCCGGCAGTTTCGCCGCGAGTTTCGCCGCGAACGCGCCAATGTTTGGGTGCAGATAGAGCGTGGTCGCGTGCTGGAGCGTTTCGTTCTGCCGGTTCGCCGCCGCGACCACGTGCGGATGGCAATGCCCCACGCTGATGGTGACGATGCCGCCGAGGCCGTCGAGGTAACGCTTGCCCTGATCATCCCAGACATACTGCATCCTGCCCGCGACGAGCATGATCGGCTCTCGGTAGTAGAGAAAAATGCCGGGGTTCAGAAACTGTTTTCGTTGCGCCAGCACTTCGGCGGCAGACGGGCCGGTGTATTTCTGGGGCGCGTAGGAAGTGGGAGGCAGTGGGGGGACTTTCATAATTCAAAACGCGGATCATTTACGACCGTCTCTATCTCATGACGGATGGTGGAGACTCGACGTGGAAGGTTCAACGCTGAATGTGTTGAATCGGACTGCGGGCAGTGCCCGCCCGCAGCGCGTTCGCACGTTTTGAGGCTTTGCAAATTGCCAAGGTCGCCTCCGCGAACAACCCGCTGCGACCGGGGACTGGTCGCGCTCAGCGAAAACCGCCAGCGGCTCATTTAGCCCCGCAACCCGCCGGAAAATAAAACCTTCGGCGGCGGCGCGGGCCGGAATTCTATGCGTGAAACCTCCAACCGTTCATGGCATAACTGCGCCATGCCGATTTACGAGTTCGCCTGTCCCAAGTGTCGCCGAATCTACAGCTTCCTCTCGAAGCGGGTGAATCCCGACCAGTTGCCCGCCTGCCCCAGGTGCGGAAACAAGAAGTTGTCCAAGCAAATCAGCCGTTTTGCCATGACACGCGGATTGAAGGAAGCGCCGGCGGTCGCGGCCGGCGAGGAAGGCGGTCCACCCATGCCGGACATGGACGATCCGCGGGTCGAGCGCGCGATGATGGAGATGGAGCGCGACATGGAGGGGTTGGATGAAAACAACCCCAAGCACATGGCGCATATGATGAAGAAAATGAAAGACCTGATGCCGCCCGGTTCCATGCCCAAGGAACTCGACGTCGCGATCAAACGCCTCGAAGCCGGCGAGGATCCGGAAACGATTGAAGCCGACATGGGCGATCTGCTGGGTGATTTCATGGGCGGCCCGGAAGGCGGCCCGGAAGGCGGCGGTTATTCGAAGGATGGCGGGCTGTATGACTATTGAAGGCTTCAAATTCCCAGCGCCGACATCCAAAGAAGCTTCCATGACCACACCGCAAACATTGCGCCCAATGCACGGGAATGGCTGCGGCCACAACTTGGCTTGCTCCTCCAGACCACTCCTGGCATCAGCGATCTATGGCCGGCGGGCGCACCCAGCGAAAGGTGGGCTTGGCCGCATGAAAGGTTTTTCGCTGGTGCGGCTGGTCCTGCGTGTAAATCGCATAGTCGTGCGGCAGGCAGCGGTAATGGCCGGCCCGCCAGCGGCGGAGACGAAAATGAACCAGTGCCAGCGGGGATAAGCAACGGGCCCAGGCCGGCGCCGTGGCGTGGAACGCCCGGCGTTCGCGCGCGGCATTCGCGCCAAGATTCATGTTCGTTCCGGTTTCAGTGAATACGCTCAAGAATTTGGGGAGCACGGCAGTCTTGGCGCCGGTTTGGATCAGGCGCAACGCCCAATCTTGATCGCCGGCATCACGAAAATCGGGATCGAACCAGAGTTGATGCTGCTCCAGCACCCGGCGGCGGATGAAGGTGGCGGCGGTGAGAAAGGCGAGGTTGCTGGCGGTCCAGGTGTGGATCCGTTGCGGCGTGAGCGCCCGGCGCTCGCAGAGATAAGCTCCCGTCGCATCCACCACCAGGCAGTCGCCGAAGAGGATGTCCACTGCGGGATGGTGCGTGAAAAAGTTAAGCACCTGCGTCAGGGCTCCCGGGAGATATTGCTCGTCGCAATTGAGGTAGGACAAAATCCCGGCGCGGGCGCGATGGTAGCCGCGATTGACGGCGTCATACATGCCGCGATCCTTTTCCACCCACGCCCGGACCCGCGGATCCTGCGGGAGCCAGTCGAGGGTGCCATCGTCCGAACCGGCATCCTGCACGATGTGTTCGTGCCGGACGCCCTGATCCGCCACCGAGGCAAGGCAAAGCGGCAACCAACGGCCCGACCGAAAGCTGGGGGTTACGACCGAGATTTCCGGGGTGTCATTCATGGATGGGTGATTGCGTTGTTCGAGCCAGGGCGAAGTGTAGGGTGGTCGCAGTTGCACGGCAATGTGAAGCCGTCTTCCGAACTGGCGGCGCGGCGCCGGCAGCTCAGGCTCTCACCACTTTTGACAATCGGAACGGTAGAAACAGCGCCGCGACGAAGAAGCCCAGCCTGACCCGCCCCATCGGATTAACCAGCAGTCAGCCCAAGTCGTTGGCCCGTGGAAGACCCAATCCGGAGATGATCAGCGAACAAGCGATAAAGTCAGGATGCGTCATCAGTCACATTTCCGGGCACCTCGCCGTTTTCAGGCATCAGCCTGCGCCATGGTTTCTTCACCCGGCCGGTTTGACTGTTGGCCGCTGACGTTCAGTGCCACGCTCAACCCCAAGATACCCGTAAAGTGATAAAGGTCGCCATTCAAGGTGCCAAAGACGAAAACGAAGAACAGGATGCGGGCGAGAAACAGGGCGAGGAGAAACGCGTTGACCTGCCTCAGCTCCGGCGCGCCGTCCCGGAACGATTTGTGCAAGAAGCGCGTTCCGACCACCAGCAGCCAGACAAAAGCCGCCAGGCCCCAAATGCCGAACGGGATGAGAACGGAAAGGGGACCACTATGATAATCGCCCGCCAGGGCGGCACCCTCCCACCGCGCGGCGAGACCGCGGTAGGCTGATTCGTAGCTCAGGAACAGTTCATCGCCCGACACGTTGTAACCCTTGCCGAGGAGAAAGTATTGGGGTACCTGGGGCAGCATGGATTTCCAGATCTCCAACCGCCATTCCGTTGAGTCCTGGGCGGAGGCACGGATCATCGGATCAATTTCCACCGGCAAAATGCTCAGGGCCCTTTGAACCGTCATCGGCAGTTTGTCCGCAAACCCCACCAGCAGCGCCCCACCCAGCGTCATGCCGATCAGCAGGATGAGGAAAATGGGCGTCCGCCAGAGTTTCTCCAGAGAAAACAGGATGAAAAAAACCAGGCCCATCAGCAGCAGGGCCGAACGAAACCCGCCGAAGGTGCCGATGATCACCGCAGCGACCAGGATTGCCATCCGCCACGGTCGGGTGAAGTTAAAGATCCCCGCCACTCCGTGCCGCGCCAGCACCCAGCTGAAAATGGCCATTGCCAACATCATTATCCCGTTCGTGCGGGTCAGGCCCAGTTCAAATGATTGGTCCACCCCCATGGCTTCGGGGTCCGCATCGGGCGGAAAAAATGCAAACAAGAAACTCGCTTTCGTCCCCGCCGCCTGCGCCAGCCGACCGATGATGGCCGTCACTCCGGGTAGAAAAAACAGCGCCACACACAGCATCACGCGATGCTTTCGGATGGCCTGGCTGGACAAGGCAAAATAACCGGCCACCGCCGCCACCAGATAAAAATATCCCTTTCCCCCCACGGTTTGCGATCCCAACACGCGCATCCCAATGCCACCGGTCGCCATCGCGGTGGCAATGACCACCCCCCCCAAGGCCAGCAAGGGCAGGGTGAGGGCCGGCACCTGGACGAAACGAAACTCCGGATTTACCGACCGGTTGAGGATGGCGAAGAACAGCCCCAGCAGTGACATCAAGGCCCACAATTGGGGACTCCCCGGCAGACGTGCCACATAAAAGGTCATGTTCCAACTCAGGATCAACAGCGGGTGATACCAGCGCATCAAGACCGGCACGATCAACATTGCCGTGATCACCAAGAGCAAGGTAAGACTGGTGGGGTCGTCCGGTTCGGCCAGCAAATAGCCCATGAGGACCGCCAATGGCAGACATAACCCGAAGATCAGGTGATTTCTTGTGACGGCGAACGTGCTGGCCATTGTCTCAGATTAAAGCCGAGGGTGACCCTCCAGTGCAATCCGATTCTTCAAGTTCCATCAACCCCATCCCACAATCCCAGCGCGCTCAGGTTCCCGCTTGACAGTCTTCCACACCGGGATACGGTTGCGCCTCCAGTTTCCCGAAGCCCGTGCGGCAACTCGCAGAAATGTAGCCATGCCAACCATCAGCCAATCTCTGTTAGCTTTTCTGACCCGGCGATATCCGCTATATAGCGGAGGAATCCGATTTGCAAACCATGCTCTGATTCAAAAACTTGGCGGCACGGGAGACGACCTGGTTTGGGCGCGAGTTAAAGGCGGAGAAGTCTTATGCAACCTCAATGATCTGGTGGGGCGGACGGCGTTTTATACCGGTGATCTTGATCGGAAGATTAGTTGGGTCTGCGCCCGGATCGTCAAGCCGGGCGACACCGTGCTCGATATCGGAGCCAATGTCGGCATTGTTTCGCTGTGGCTCGCCAAGCTTGTGGGTGCCAACGGGAAAGTTCACGCCTTTGAACCCAACCCCGAATTGCAGAAGCTTCTCAATCAAACGATCCAGCGCAACCATGCCTACAACATCTGCTCACATCCGGTTGCCTTGGGATCACAACCTGGCCAATTGGAACTGCGCGTTCTGGAGAGTAATACCGGGTCCGGCTCCCTGATCCTTGACTATGATTTGACGAATTGCCGGGTCGTTCCGGTTCCGGTTCAGACGCTGGATTCAATCGTGGCCCGGGAAAAAATCACGGCCATCCGGCTCATCAAAATTGATGTTGAAGGATTTGAGGCTGAGGTTCTGCGCGGCGGATCGCACGTCCTTGAATCCATTCGTCCCCAAGCGGTTTTGTTTGAGTTTGTCGATCAATGCGAGGGGCGGTTAAGCGACCAGCCAGTGTTCAAGATTTTGCAGGAAGCGGGATATGGCTTTTTTGCCATTCCCAAATGCCGGTTTCAGATGTATCTGGAGCCCTTCGATCCCAACCAAACGAACGACCACGGGATCACGGATTTTCTCGCCGTCCAAAAGAATGGCTGTTTCAAGGAAATCGCCAGGGCTGTCCGAGCGAAAGGTTGACTGAACAGCACCCGGCGCACTGTTGAATTTCTGATAGGCATTTGCTCTGGAGGGGCGATCTGCGGGAGAGCAAAGCCCGCTCAATGCGAACTCCAAAGTTGAAACGGGTGACACCAGCCACCCCGATTTTCCGACTCCAAATTCAGACTCAACGGGTTGATCCCCTTTCGCAATGCGCCCAACCAAGCGCAGGCCGCAAAGTTGGTTGCCCAATTCCCGGCTAGAACTGGAAGTAGATGAACTGGACCTTGTCAAAGATCCCGAAGAACACCACGCCGAAGAAGCAACTGGCCAGGCAGGTCCAGCGGAAGGCACGCCTCTGCCAGAGAGTCATCACGCAAGCCGGGCGATGCACCAACAGCCAGTCCACCACCATCACGGTGCCGATCATCAGGAACGCCAACCCCATCTCAAACCGCGGAAGCCCCAAGCCGAACAGGTCCTGCACCCGGAAGTCGCGCAGCACATGAGCATGGGTCAGTATGTGCATGGCGTCTGCGAAGGACTGTGCCCGGAAGAACACCCAACCGATCAGGACCAGCCCGAAGACCCACAGTGTCTCCGCCCAAGCGACGAGGCCGGGCACCCGTGACAGCCCCAACGCGCTGGCACAAGCTTGCCGCGCTGGCGCAAGCATCTGGCTTAGCACCAGGTAGCAGCCATGGAGAGTGCCCCAGATCACGAAGGTCCAAGCGGCCCCGTGCCACAGACCGCTGACCGCGAAGACGACCAACAAGTTCAGGTATCGCTTCGAGGTTGACTGCCGGTTGCCCCCGAGAGGGATGTAAACGTAGTCGCGGAACCAAGTGGAGAGCGAGATGTGCCACCGGCGCCAGAACTCGCTAAGTGAGCGCGCGAAGTAGGGCTGCATGAAGTTCAACCTCAGGTCGTAACCCAGTAACCGCGCCGCGCCGATGGCGATGTCGGAGTAACCCGAGAAGTCGCAGTAGATCTGGATGGCGAAGAAGACGGTTGCCAGGATCAGGATCGGTCCACTGTAATGCGTTGGCGAGGCGTAGACATAACCCACGACTGGGGCCACAAGGTCGGCCACGACCACCTTCTTGAACAGGCCCCAAAGCATGATCTTCAGGCCGCTGCGCCATCGCTGGGAGTCCAATCGCTGCGACGCGTGGAACTGATGCAGCATGTTCTGGGGCCGCTCAATCGGTCCCGCGACCAACTGCGGGAAAAACATAACGTACAGCGCGTAGATGCCGAAGTGCCGTTCGGCCTTCTGCCGCCCCCGGTACACTTCAATCGTGTACGACATGGCTTGAAAGGTGTGGAACGACAAGCCGATGGGCAGGATGATCGACAACCCCGCCACGCCGTAGTTCCAGTCGAGCGCGCGGGCGAGCGCTGCCAGGTTGTCGTTGATGAAGTTGAAGTATTTGAAGACGCCCAACAGACCGATATTGGCGACAATGCTGACCAGCAGCAGCGCCTTGCGCCGCCCCGGCGGCGCATCCTCGATCCAAATGCCGGCCACGTAGTCGATGACAATGGAGAGGCCGAGGATCAGGAGGTACACCGGGATGAAAGCCATGTAGAAGTAGCAGCTTCCGGCCAGCAACAGCGCCCAGCGGTAGCGCTGGGGCAGTGCGAAGTGCGCCACCACGATGACCAGGAAGAATAGGGCGAACTGGAATGAGTTGAAAAGCATGGCGCGAGCAATTCCTCAACGAGACGCCGACGGCTCCAGCGCGCGTTCGGATGGAGCGAATCCGGGAGGCTTCAGCGTGGGGCCGACCAACGCCCACAACCGCCGCGTGAAGTGCGCGGCCCCGTCCCCGTTGAGGTGGGTGGGGTCGGAGAAATAACGATTGGGCAGCAGCCAGTAGTCAGTCCCCAGTACGGCGAACCTCGGATATTGGGCCAGTCGCGCGGCGAGCGCGGACTGCGGCTCCGCTGGCGCGACCTCCCCCTCACGGAAGTAGCGGGGAACAAAGATGACCTGAAGGTCGTAGCGCTCCATCAGCGCAGTCATGCGCTGGAACGCCGGAACGTCGGTAGCCGCCGAACGCAAGAAGGGCTGGCTCGGGTCATCCTTCTGGAGCCGGAAATCATCAGGCAGGCGATGGCCAGGATAGTGGCTCTGCCCTTCGATGAAATAGTAGCCTTTCTGCGCCAACATCGCTTGGGTCTGCCGGCGGCACTCCCGGTAGTACGTCAGGAGGCCGCCGCGGCTTCTCGCGCGGGCGGCGAACAGCACGAGATTGCGGGGTAATCTGCGGAAGGGAAACAGCGCATCCATGACGCGCTTGTCGTCGATGCCCGGCTTGAACAGGCTGAAGCTCTTCTTGGGCGTGTCCGGCCAGGGGAACATCATCAGCACATGGGTCGGCCGTTCACCCCGCTTGCACAAATCCTCGAGGTTGGCGATGAACAGCAGGTAGTCAGGAAGTCCGAGGTTGTAGGAACTGACCGAGCCGCCGGAGAGCGAATCGAACAACTCGGGCTGAAAACCGCTCAGCACCTGGCTGTTGCCGAAGATCACCACCTTGACGGGTGCCTCGCGTCGGAACAAGGCGCCGCTACGGATCAGTTGGTTCTTGGCCAAGTAAACGACATCCGCCCCGGGCCCGATGTAGGGCAGGGCCGTGTTTATACCGGCGAATAGAAGCCAGAGGCCTGTGACGACCCCCATCGCCATGGCCAGGTCACCAAGAAAAGAGCGCCATTCGTGGTTCAGGAGGAGTCGCTTTTGCGCCGTGTTCATTTGCGGTGAGATTATTCTTCCGTGACCAAGCGACAAACACTTTTGTCAGTTTTTCCGCTGGGTAAGCGTGACGCCGGGGCGCCCGCTGGCCTTGTCATGCTAGGGCCGGAACGCCGGACAAGACGCCATCGCCGAGAATACAGGCCCCAGTCCGGGATGGGAACCCCGCCGGGCCAACACCTCGGCCACGCGGTCCGCCTTGCGAAAGTTTCTCCGTTGAACGAACTCGATTTCCAACCCAGCAGCCCGGGCCAGCGTCACAGCGCGATCCCGGCTCGCAGCCCGCAGGGGTTCGGCGAACAGGCCCAGATCGAAACAACGAATATTGGCGAAGGGAAGCTGCCGCTCCAAAGCGGCGGGATGACACACGTCCCGCAGGCTGCCGGTGATGATCACGCGGTCAAAACAACCCAACGGTCCAGCGCTGTGCGCCGCGTAACGGGCTATAAGTGAACCCGGCTCGGGAGCTGTGGGGGTAATGGTCGTTTCCATACCAACCAATTTGCCCCAACCGCTTGGCTCCGGCTACGCTGGGTTAGGAAGAAATAGAGGGGCGTAGCAGCCGACGTGAGTCGGCTCTGACTTGTCTTTATGCTTTCGGACTCAGTTTGAGCGGACTCACGTCCGCTGCTACCAAACTCATACAAGGTCCCGATGCCGGGATGGTTCAGCTTGGCCAGCGCCTTGGCTTCGCGGGCGAAGCGTTCGGCGAACGCGGGATCGTCCCCGATGCCGGGCGGGAGAATTTTCAGCGCGACGATGCGATCAAGTTGCTTCTGCCGCGCCTTGTAAACCGCGCCCATGCCGCCTTTGCCGATGAGTTCCAGGATTTCCAGTTGGGGAAACA
>CAYHFK010000148.1:0-11975 GCA_964355895.1 uncultured Bifidobacterium sp.
TGGCCATAAGTGCGCAGAGTTCTCTTTTGAGTTCGTGCAAACTCTTGGTTTCGGCGTCGCCTTTGGCTGCCAGTGCTTCAGAACCTTTCTTGGTGACCGAAGCCGCCGCCGTCAGTCCGCCAGCAGCCGCTTCAAGTACAGGGCCATCGGGTTTGCCGAGTAAAGTCCGTAGCGAGCCAAAGGATTTTGCAACTGAGCCAGTCAACGTCAGGAGGCCGGAGTAATAGCTTAACTTCGCAGCCCGCTTCTCAATATCGCGAGCCGGGCCTTCTTCGCCGAGGGCAATCCCGAGCTCTCGGAAGAAGGTGGCTGGAATGTCACCGCTTCCCGAAAGCTGCCAAGGATTGAATTCCATCACGGGCGGCGTCGAAGCGCGC
This sequence comes from uncultured Bifidobacterium sp., assembly GCA_964355895.1. Taxonomy (GTDB): domain Bacteria; phylum Verrucomicrobiota; class Verrucomicrobiia; order Limisphaerales; family JADLHS01; genus JADLHS01. Next base: position 378 of record CAYHFK010000148.1, read on the forward strand.
TTCCGTCGGACAGCCTCCAACAACATGTTTTTTACAGAGGTTTTTCCGGAGCCCCAAGCTCCGTAGAGAGCAACGACGAGTGAATCATTTCCGTCCCATGACTTGAGATCGTCCGCCAGACCTTCGGCAAACTTCGCTCGTTTAAGAATATCTTCCTTCTTAGACCGAATTGGACGGTCTGAGGAATAAGAATGCTTCGACCGCTTTGGTTGTTTTGCCTTCACGGTTGTTTCAGAAACCCACTGTCCGCCAGCCATTCTTCAGAATCATTTGTTGCGTTGCGCATGGCTACTTTCGTTTCACCCGGTAGGGCACGCTGTCTTCTTTGACGTGGAAGCCGATTTCGCGGCGCGGTTTCTCCGGCGGGGTCATGAGCTGGCGGATGGCGTCAAACAAGTTGTGGATGCTGGCGTCGTGACCTTCGATCTTGCGCTCCAAATCCGCCAGTTTGTGGGCGAGGTCCTTGTGCAAGGCCAGCGTTTCCCGCAGGCGCACAAACACGCGCATGATGGCGATGTTGACCTGAATGGCGCGCGGGCTGCGCAGCACGCTCGAAAGCATCGCGACGCCTTCCTGCGTGAAGACATACGGGTTGAAACGGCTTCCGCCGCGCTGCTTTGATCTTCCAGATTGGAATAGCAAACCCACCGTCTCTTCGCCGGTCAGTTGAAACATGAAATCGGCGGGGAAGCGGTCGGAGTTGCGTTGAACAGCTTTGTTGAGGTTGCCGGTCGTGACGCCATAGAGCGCCGCGAGGTCGCGATCCAGCATCACCCGTTGGCCGCGAATCAGGAGAATCGCCTGCTCAATTTGTTCCGGTTGAATCAGCGGTTTCTGGTAGTTCATGGGCCGGTTCACCAAAGCGTATCGGTTTGAGCCTTTCAATCAAGCATCCTCAAAGCACGCTTTAAGATTCCAATTTGGAATCTTAAACCGGTGACGTGTTCACGGTTTTTTCAGAAACCCACCAGCCGCCAGCCATACCGCGATGCGTTCGATCCATTTGCCGGCGGGTTTCCACGAATTCATTTTACCGAATCCAATTCGCGAAATTCGGATCACGCTTTCTTCTTCGTTCCACCGAACAACAACCGCAAACTGTTCATGACGACGATCACCGTACTGCCTTCGTGCCCGACGACCCCAACGGGCAGCGGAATCTTTCCCATCAATGCAAACCCCACCAGCACCACCACCGTGCCCATCGAGATCACCAGGTTCTGCCGGATGATGCGCCGGGCCCGCTGACTCAGCCGGAACGCCGCAAGAAAGTTTTCCAGCCGGTCGTGCATCAATACGATGTCCGCCTGTTCCAGCGCCGCGTCCGAGCCGCGCGCCCCCATCGCCACCCCCACATGCGCGACCGCCAGGCTGGGTGCATCGTTCACGCCGTCGCCAATCATCGCCACGCGATTGCCGCCGTCGCTCAACGCCTTGATCGCTGCCACTTTTTCCTCCGGATTTAATTCCGCGCGCACTTCGTCGAGGTGCAATTCGGTTTTCAAATGTTCCGCCGTCGCGCGCCGGTCGCCGGTCAGCACGACCGTGCGCAGGCCGCTTTGTTTCAACTCGTCCACCACGCCCTGCGCCTGCGGACGAATGTCGTCGCGCAAAACGATGCGGCCCAGCAGTTCGCGGCTGCTCAACCAGATTTCCGAGAAACCGGCTTCCGTGGGCGACACCTGCGCCACCGCTTGATCGCCCCGCGCCGACGCAATCCATTCGCGCCGGCCCAGTAAATATTCCCCCCGCTCGCAGCGGCCGCGCACGCCCTGGCCGGTTACGGATTCAAAATGCGCGAACTCAATGGAGGTTAAACCCTGCTGCTTGCCGTGCCGGGTAACCGCCCGCGCAAGGGGATGCGTCGAAAGCCGGTCGAGCGAGTAGGCCAGTTGCGCCACTTCGGTTTCGCGGCCCGGCGGGAAGCTCTCCACTTTCTCCACGCGCAATTCGCCGGTCGTGAGCGTGCCGGTCTTGTCGAGCGCGACGATGGTGACCTCTGCAAGTTTCTCCACCGCCGCGCCACCGCGAATCAGCACGCCGTGCCGCGCACCCCACGCAATGGCGGCCAGCACCGCCGAGGGAATCGAAAGCACGAGCGCGCAGGGCGACGCGACGACGAGCAGCGTCATGGTGCGGTAAAAGGCACTCTGCGCCGCCGCCGTGGATGTGAACGGCGTCAGCCCAAAACCCAGCCACCACACAAAGAACATCGCGGCGGACAACGCCAGCACGATGTACGTGTAGTACGTGCTGAACTGATCGGTGAACTGTTGCGACGGCGCCTTCTGCTGCTGCGCTTCCTTGATCAGTTGGATGATTTTTTGCAGCGAACTCTGGGCGGCGGGCCGCAGCACGCCCACTTCCACCACACCCCAAAGATTGATCGTGCCGGCCAGCACCGTGTCGCCCACGGTTTTTTCGACGGGCGTGGCTTCGCCGGTGAGATTGGATTCATCGGTCGCCGTGCCGCCCTTGAGAACCTCGCCGTCCACGGGAAATTGCGAGCCAGGCTTGACCAGCAGGCGCATGCCGGTGCGGAGCTGTTCCACCGGAATTTCACTTTCGCCGCCGCGCGCATCCAGCAACGTGGCGACTTTGGGCGCTTCGCGGAAGAGCGAGCGGATTTCCTTTTGCGTGCGCCCGAGCGCGTAATGCTCCAACGCGCCCGAGAGCGAGAACAAAAACAGGAGCGTCGCGCCTTCCGCCCACGCGCCGATGCTGGCGGCGCCCACGGCGACGGCGAGCATGAGGAAATGCACGTCAATGGCTCGTTTTTGAAGCCGTTCCCAAACTTCCTCGGCGGGAAACCAGCCGCCCGCGAGGTAAGCGGCGACAAAACTCAAGACCGACAGCGGCGGATACGCCGCGCGCTCGAGAAAGTAGCCAGTCAGTCCGAAAACGCCGCACAGAATGGCCAATGCCAATTGCGCTTTCCACTCGTCACCGTGTTCCTCGGCGTGTTCGAGAAACTCAACGTCGCGCTGCACGACTTTGGGGAACGGCAGATCGCGCCAGCGCCAGAACTTGGGCGCGGTGGGACACGTGACGCGCGCGATGGTGGTCGCGCCGTGCTCGTGTTTGATGGTGATGTTTTGTCGCTCCTGCTCGGTCAACGGCGCTTCGCAAGTGGAACAATCGCCCGCGCCGCGAAGAAGTTGACAGGCGGCCGTGGATTCTTCGGCCGCTTGAATTGTGGCGCTGACCCGCTCGGTGAGTTTGGCCACGTCCGTGCGCCCCAGCGTAGCGACGGAGATGGTTTTGCGCGCGCGATCCAGCGTCACGGCTTCCAGCGCCGGCTCTTCCGCCAGCGCGCGCGTCACCGCCCGGGTGAAACAAGCCCCGGAGGTTGGGCGGCTGGAACTGGAAGTTGGGGTCGTGGTACTCATCACGCGCAATCCAGCGTTAGCATATCCACCCCCGCCTTGCGACAAGAAATCGCCATCCGGAGCCAGCGTGAACCGTCGGGCTTGAAAAATACCCCCGGCCAACGCCATCATCCCCCGGCGTGGGTTTTGTCAACGGGAAGAATATGAACAATCAACAAAACGGAAAAATCAACACGGTGGCCATTCTGGGTGGCGGCCCGGCGGCGAGTACGCTCGCCACGTTGCTGGCCCGCGAGGGAATCCGCGTAGCCTTGCTGCATCGTCCCCGCCATGCGCCGTTGCTCGTGGGCGAATCGCTCGTGCCCGCCATCATTCCGCTTTTGCGGCGGCTCGGCGTCGAGGACGAAGTCCGCGCGTACGCCAAATACAAGCCGGGCGCGATCTTCAACATGAACGAGTTCGGCGACTATCCGTTCACGTTCAAGGATTTTTGCGGACCGCTGCCAGACTATGCTTACAACGTGCCGCGCCTCAAGTTCGAGACGACGTTACTCGCCGCCGCCCAGCGCGCCGGCGCCAAAGTTTTTGAGACGGAAGCGAAAGTCGAACGCGTGGGGAGCACAGACAAGGTTTGTTTGACGCGCGAAACGATCGCGGCCACGGACAATTTTTTTGACGGCCATCCGGATTTGATCGTGGACGCGACCGGGCGCGCACGGGTGTTGCCCAAGTTGCTGAACATTCCCAGTCGCGAAGGCGGGCGCAAAGACACGGCCTTGTTCGCGCATCTCGACCATACGGAACTTTACAAGGACGGCTACGTTCATTCCTCGCGGCTCGATCACGGGTGGAGCTGGCGCATTCCGTTGCCGGGCCGGGTGTCGCTGGGCATTGTCATCGGCTCGGAGCATCCGCCGAAGTTTGGCGCGACGGCCGAGGAGCGTTACGACAATTTGCTGAAGCAGGATTCCGTTTTGCGCGTGGCCACGGCGGGCGCGAAACGCCTTACCCCCGTGCTGGAATACACCAATTATCAACTCGTCTCCGATCGGCTCGTCGGCGATGGCTGGGTGCTCGTGGGGGATACGGCGGGCTTCATTGACCCGGTGTTCTCCAGCGGACTACTCATCGGCATCGCCAGTGCGACGGCGTTGTTCGACGCCATTCGCGCCGGCAACGCGCCCGCCTTCCAACGCTACGAGGCGGAAGTCATCCATCATCTCAAGACGTGGCACGAGATCGTGAATTACTTCTACGATGGCCGGATGTTCACCTCGTTTCGCGTCGGCGAAGCGATGCGCACCAACCCCCTGATGCGCCTGTGTTTTCCGCACATCAACAAGCACATGGGCCGCATCTTCACCGGCGCGGCCGGAAAAGCCGCTTACAGCATGGCGATGATGCGGTTTCTGATGAAGTACGGGTTGAAAAACGAAGACCCGAAGGCAATGGCCATCCGGTGAAGAAAAGTGTATCATTTGTGCCATCACAGCGGGTTGCGGGAAACAATCCTCTGGGGAGGTGCTTTCAAAGCCGCATGGGCGACGAGGGGACGAGACTCAGGCTGACAAAGTTTACAAAGTTGACCGAGTCGCGCCGGGTCGGAGCCAGGCCCTCGAAGCCCTTCACGCCTTCCGACATTTCAACCACGTATGATACTGGCCGACCTGGTCGCGCTCTTCCACGACGCGCAGGCCGCTCTCGACCAGGCACCGCATCAGGTCGGAGGAGTGGTACATCTGGCTGTTGCCATTGGCGATGCAGGTGAAGTAGAGCGAGGTTTGTTGCAGGCAAAACGCGGCGGTTTCATTCGGCTGCCGATCCCAAAACAGTTCAAGGATGTGCAACGTCGTCTCCGCCGACATCGCCTGAACCGCACGGCGCAGGATGGTGACAATTTCCCGCTCCGAAAAACAATCGAGGAACTGGCTCATCCAGATCGCGTCGTAGCCGGCGGGCAACGATTGGGATTCGTCCAGCAAGTCCACGGCAAAAAAATCCACGCGCGCTTCCAACCCGTGTTGCTTGATGGTGGCGCGTGCGAACTCCAGTTGCGGCGGCAGATCGGCGATGGTGATGCGCGCCGTCGGATCGAATTTCGCGCATTGTACGGCCCAGCGGCCCGTGTTGCCGCCCACGTCGAGCAATCGCTGCGGACGATCCGCGAACACCAGCGGCAGCGCGGCGGGAAACGCCTGATCCGAATAGTAGTGATCAAAAGTAAGCCAGCTCTGCTGCGCCCGCGGCGGCAGCGCGGACAGTCCTTCATAAAGCGTCTTCCAGTCCCCCAAAGTCTTCAACCCGGCGGGCTGGCCTTGCGCGACGGCTTCATCGAGATGAAACAGACCGCGATAGCACACGTCATGCACCACGTCCATGTTCGCGTGCGTCATCGGATCGCGCAGAATGAAATAGCCGAGCTTGGTCAGGGTAAAACGCCCACCGTTGAGGCAGAACAAACCGATGCCCAGGCCCGACTCCAGCAGCACCTTCACCCCATAGCGCGGCAACGCCGCTTCCTTCACGACGTCGTTCAACGTCAGCCCGGCGGTGCCACTGCGGTGAACGACATCGAGGATGCCGGTGACGCGCAACACCCGGCAGGCTTGGAAAACCACGGGCGCAAACGCGATCCGTTGCGCTTCGGATTTGGCCTCGGCGGCGGTCTTGGGGTCGTTCGCGAAGAAATTCATTGGCGCGTCGTGTTCGCCCCGATGATTTTGGCCAGCAACGGCAGGGCGCGGTCAGCCTGCGTGACGTAGGGGTTCGATCGGTCCCACACGTAGCCCGCCAGCACTGAGCAAATCTGTTTCATGATGGCGGGATTGCGCTGCGCCGCGAAAAAGATTTGGTGCAGAGTGGTGTCGTACCAGGCGGTCACGTAAGCGCGGAAGGTGTTGATCCCCTGCATCACGTAATCGGCGTACTCGCTTTGCCAGTCCACAGGCTGCCCGCACAGGTGGCGGGTCAGCACCTGGGCGGCGCGGTTGGCGGATTCCAGCGCCAGCGTGACGCCGGAACTGAACACGGGATCCAAAAACTCCGTGGCGTTGCCAACCAGGGCAAAGTGCGGGCCGAAAAGCTGTTTGACGGCGCACGCGTAGCCGCTGATACATTGCGGCGGAATGGCAAATTTCATATCGGCCAGCCGCGCCGCGGCGTTGGGGTCGCTCATCAGGATCGCGCGGAGTTGCGTTTCCGGATTGCCGGGATAGCGCCGGAAAAATTCCGGTTCCGCCACCGCCCCGACGCTGGTTTTGCCGTTGGAAAACGGGATGATCCAAATCCACGCACCATCGGGATGAATGCAGATCCAGATTTTGCCCTCCTCGTTGCCGCTGGGACGCCGGTCGCCGGTGATGTGGGTGAACCGCGCTTCGCGAGTGGGAAACTGCGTCGGCACTTCCAGTTGCAGGAGCCGGGGCAGGACGCGCCCGTAGCCGCTGCAATCCAGCACGAACCGGGCGGAAACGGTGCGGCTGGTTTTGTCCGGTTGCTCGATAGTCACCCGCGCGCCGTGGTCGTGAAACTCGACCGCCGTGACGCCGTGATCGTAAAGAATCTCCACCCCCCGGGCTGCCACGGCGTCGGCCAGCGCCTGATCGAAATCCGCGCGCGGAACTTGATAGGTATATTTCCATCCGGCGGTGAACTGGTCGGAAAAATCAAAGTTGCAAGTCTCCGCGCCGCGCAGAAACACGGCGCCGTGCTTGTGCATGAACTGCCGGGCTTCAACCGCGTCGAGCAAACCGGCGTCCCGCAGCAAGTCCATGCTGTGCGGCAGCAGGCTTTCGCCAATCACGAACCGGGGAAACGTTTGCTTCTCCACGACCAGCAATTGAAAGCCTTGCTGGTGCAACAAGGCGGCGGCGCTCGAACCCGCCGGGCCGGCCCCGATGATCAGCACGTCAACTTCAGTCGGCTTCATGGTCGTTTTTCGGGGCGAGGCAGCGCGATTGGGCAGCTTCGGTTTGTAACAACGCCGTCACCGCCGCGATGTCCGCCGCGAGCGGGCGGTCGCCGGTCAGCGTCGGCGAACAGCCACGCACGAGGTCGTAAAGTTTGCGGTAATCGCCGCCCAAAACCTTGTGGCAGCCGCGCGCATCCGCGGCCTGCGCGAGCGCGAGGGCTTCGATGGCGACGAGCTTCCACAACAAGGGCAGCGCTGTGCGCGTCATCTTGGCCGCGATGCAGCCCATGCTGACGACGTCCTGATTGTTCGCGTTGGTGGAAATGGTCTGGATGGACGCGGGCGTGCCCAGCAGGCGCGCTTCCGCCGCCAGCGAAGTGGCGAGCAGTTGCACGCCACCAAAACCGGTGTTCAAACCCGGCGCCCCCGCCGCGAGCAACGGCGGCAGGCCGCGACTGTATCGCCAGTTGACCAAGCGCTCGATCTGCCGGTCGGCGAGCAGCGCGAGTTTGATGAGGCCCATCCGCATGTAGTCGCTGACCATGGCGATTTGCTGGCCGTAAAAATTGCCGCAGTGAATCACCATCCCGGTGTCGGGAAAAACCAGCGGGTTGTCCGTGCTGGCGTTGAGTTCGCGGGTGATGACCTGTTCAACATGCCATTGGGCCTCCTGAAACGCGCCGAGGATTTGCGGCGTGCAGCGCAGCGAATACGGATCTTGAATTTCCGCGCCCCCGTCCATGGGCTTCGGGGGCGAACCCCACTGATGCTCGTCAATCCGGCGGGCGAAATCGGGATGGGTGCGCAGCGAATTGCTGATGCGCAGGGCGACCAGCGATTGGCCGCGAAAACCGCGCGCCTTCTGCGCCTGCTGGCAAAGCACTTCTGGTTCACCGTTGAGCGCTTGAAACAAACAGGCCGTGAGCAATTCCATCCAGCGCAACAACCGGTCCGCTTCGTGCGCGGCGAGGGCGGCCAGCCCGGTCATCACGGAGGTGCCGTTGACGAGCGCGAGTCCTTCCTTGCATTGCAACACCACGGGGGCGAGGCCGACTCGCTTCAACGCTTCCGTCGCCGGGAGGCGTTCGCCGTTCAGGCGCGCGTAGCCGGAGCCGACGAGCAATCCGGCCATGTGCGCCAGCGGCACGAGATCGCCACTCGCCCCGACGGAACCTTCGCTGGGGATTTCCGGGAGCACGCCGCGATTCAACGCCGCGAGCAACAGCTCAACCAGTTCCACGCGGATGCCCGAGTAGCCACGCGCCAAAGCATTCGCGCGGGTGAGCATGATGGCGCGGGTTTCAGCGTCCGAGAACAGCGTTCCCTGCCCCACGGTCAAGTGATGCAGCAGGTTGATCTGGTGTTGCGCCAGGTCCTCATTTGAAACCCGAAAGCCGCTCAGCGGACCAAAGCCGGTGTTGATGCCGTAGATGGCGCGCGGTTGGGCGGCGAGGGATTCGACGAGTTGCCGGCTGCGCAGAATCGGCAACCGCGCCTCCGCCGCCAGCTCACACGGAACTTGCAAGGCGGCGATTTGCCAGGCTTCGCCGATGGTGAGGTCGTGTCCGTTGAGCTTGATCATGTCGCCGGTAAAGGCGCGGAGTTTCTACAACAAACGGCTTGAACAAGCAAGCGCCAGGCAGTAGAACCCGGCATCATTCTGAAAATCAGAAACAACACACACGGTTCGCGCCCCGAGCTTTTTTCTACGCATGGCTGAAAAATCCATCATCATCATCGGCGCCGGGTTGGCGGGTTTGTCGGTGGGCAGCTACGGCCAGATGAACGGTTACCGGACGCACATCCTGGAACATCACAGCGAGCCGGGCGGCGTGGCGACGGCCTGGAAGAACCAGGATTACCTCATTGATGGCGGTATCCATTACTTGATGGGCCACCGGCCCGGCCAGTCCTGTTACGACCTCTATCGCGAACTCGGCATCCTGCACAATCGCCACTACCCCGATCTCGAAACCTTCGTCCATTTCACCGACGAAAACACCGGGAGTCGCGTCAGTTTCAGCTGCGATCTGGATCGCCTGGCCGCCGATCTCAAGACGCTCGCGCCCGCCGATGCGAAGATCATTGATGGATTCATCGCGGGCGCGAAAGCGATGCAACGGGCCGATCTGTTCGGGTTGATGGCGACGCCACCGGAATTGATGGGCGTGTTCGGGCCGCTCAAACTGATGTGGGCCATGCGCCGGGTGCTGCGGTATTTCGGCCCGGAATTCAACCAACCGATGATCCAGTACGCGAGCGCCGTGAAGGACGACGGCTTGCGGCGGATGCTCGAGAATCTTTTTTTGCCGGAAGTCCCCGTGTGGTTCGTGCTCCTGATTCTCGGACTGCTGGCGAATCGGCAACTGGGTTTGCTCACGGGAAGTTGCACCGACTTCGTCGCCAGCCTGGAGCAACGCTACCGGAAGCTCGGTGGACAGGTGACCTACAACGCCACGGTGAAAGAAGTTTTGGTGGCGAACGATCGCGCGGTCGGCGTGCGCCTCGCCGACGGACGCGAACTGCGGGCCGACGTCGTCGTCTCCGCCGGCGACGGTCACAGCACGATCTACGATCTGCTCGGCGGCCGTTATGTGGATAAGAAGATTGCGGCGCGTTATCAAAACTGGAAGCTGATCAGCCCCATCGTTACGATCAGCTACGGCGTGAAGCAGGAATTTCCGCAAGCACCCCCGCTGAACTTTCTCCTGCTGAAAACCCCGATGACGATCGGCGGCGTCACGCTCACGGGCTTTCCGATCCGCATCTTCAACTACAGCCCCCACTTCGCGCCCGCCGGCAAAACCGTCGTCCAGGCGCTGTTGCACACGGATTGGAATTGGTGGAATGAGTTGCAGAAGGACCGTCCGCGTTACGACCGCGCGAAGACAGAATTGGCCGCCGAAGTTCTCACACGCCTCGAACCCCATTATCCCGGGCTTACGACGAACGTGGAAGTGACCGACGTGGCGACCCCCTACACGACGTGGCGGTACACGTTGAACCGCGAGGGCGCGTTCATGGGTTGGATTCCCACCCCGCAAGCCATGCGGGCGCAGGTGCCGAAAACTCTCCCCGGCTTGGAAAACTTTTACATGGCTGGCCAATGGATCATGCCGGGCGGCGGGGTGCCGCCCTGTCTCTACTCGGGACGCCATGTGATCCAGATTCTGTGCAAGCGCGACCGAAAACGATTCACGACGAGCAGACCGTAAAGAAAAAGCACCCCGATCTCCCGAGCGGCGCGGTTTAGCCAACGCTTCCGTAGGACAGGCGTCGCGCCTGTCTCTAACTGCAAAGGCTACGGCTTTTGTGAACGGTTGGCTTCGTCCACGAACCGCACCAAACGGGGGGCGAGGTTGCTTGAAGATGGAGCCAGGCGCGACGCCCGTCCTACGCGCGGGTCGCTCATCCGTTGCCCCTGTGCGTCTGGGCGTTGAAAGTCTTCTGCATGGTTCCGGCTTAGGCCAACCCATCCCAGACCCCTCGGAGAACGATGGAAGTTGATCGGCAAGCAATCCGGTTTCAGCGGCTCGGTCACTCCCGGCCAACCGACTGGCATACGGTTAGCTAGTCCGGTGATTATGCGAACAACCAACCTGACTCAAATCGAACAACTCGTGGAAGATTACTATCAACCGCTCTTTCGTTTCGCCGCCCAGCTTTGCGAAAGCCCGGCGCAGGCGCTCATCCTCACCCAACGCACGTTCCGGCTGGCGTTTGACCGGAGCCGCAGTTTGCCGGCCCCAAACAATAGCCGCGCGTGGTTGTTTACGATTTTATTCTCCAAATATCTCGCCGAACGCCCGCGGATCCACCGCGCATAAACTAAATTCGCTTCGCCGGCACCCTTCATTCGGGTGGTCAGCCGGGGATCGGCTGGCGGAAATTTCCCGGCGGCGGCGGCGAGGTTGGCGAACCTGACTCGCGGTTGACGTGATGGACTAACTGGACTAATTTTCCCGCCATGAAAATGGTGAATGTTCACGAGGCGAAAACCAACTTTTCCAGCCTGTTGACCAAACTGGAAGCGGACCGCGAAACCATCGTCATCTGTCGCAACGGCGAGCCGGTCGCCGACCTCGTGCCGCACAAGCGGGGGAGCCGGATTAAAACGCATCCCGTTCTTGGCAAAATCAAAATCGGCTATAACCCGGTCGAACCGCTCTCGGACGATGAATGGCGGGAGACGGCGCGATGATTCTGGATACCTGCGCCTTGCTCTGGCTCGCCAGCGGCGATAAAAAATTAAGCCGCGCCGCCCTCAAGGAAATCAACGCGGCGGCGGCCGTTTATGTTTCCGCCATCAGCGGTTTTGAAATCGCCCTCAAGGTGGCCAAAGGAAAGCTGAAACTGCCC
>CAYHFK010000149.1:0-11776 GCA_964355895.1 uncultured Bifidobacterium sp.
TGGTGGTGCATGCCGTCCGCGACGGCCGCAAAGCGGCGCTGGGAATTCACCGGCATTTGGGTGCGCTGCGGCCGTGACGGTCACCGTCGATTGCTTACGCCGAGTCTTGCGTTGGGTTCCAACCCGCAGCCTTCGTCGCGTTTGTCAGGTGAAAAATCTGCCAGCCGAGATGATGGTTGCCGAGTTGGCGGTCTTTCCTCGTATCCTGTGTGCAACTTATCAAAGACATTAAAAGCTCAAAAAACGTGAATAGTTTCACAAAGAGTCTTGCGACCAAGGTCGGGGTTGCTAAGAATGTCCTTTCGAGATCGTGCGCTTTTGGCTGGGAGTCCGGGATGGCTTGATCATGCCGGGGCAAAAATGGTTTGTCGCACGCACGTTTTTTCGACAATCCCGACGTCAGTCAGAACAGTCTGGCCGGCGTATTTTGTTTTTGACGGACTCGGTAGATACCTGAAATGTCAGCAATTTTTCCGAAATGGACCAACCGGTTGCCGTTGATGATCATCATCGGCGGCGGACTCTTTGCCACGGCGGCGATCGCGGGGGTTTGGTATTACTTCACGCCCAAATACTTTCTCGTCGGTTATCAGCCGATCCAGCCGGTCGCCTTCTCGCACGCCACCCACGCCGGGCAGTTGGGGATGGATTGTCGCTATTGCCACAGTGCGGTCGAGAAATCCTGGTTCTCGAATATCCCGTCCGCCTCCACCTGTATGAATTGCCACAATCAGGTGCTCAAGGATGATGCGCGGCTGGCCCTCGTGCGCGAGAGCGCGGCGAGCGGGAAGCCGATTCCGTGGGTGCAGATTCATCGCGTGCCGGACTTCGTTTATTTCAATCACTCCGTCCATGTGAATCGCGGCGTCAGTTGCGTCGAGTGTCACGGGCCGATTGACAAGATGGATGAGGTTTATCACGCCCAGCCGTTGAGCATGAAGTTCTGCCTTACCTGCCATCGCAATCCGGCGGCGAAGGTGCGGCCGGCGGACAAGATCACCGATTTGAACTGGCAGTGGAGTCCCGATCCAACCGTCAACGCGCAGCAGCAAAAGGCGTTCGGCGAAAAATTCGTGAAGGATAACCGGGTGGAATCGCTCCAGAACTGCTCGGCCTGTCACCGATGAAAACCATTCCCGTAACGGACACCACCCCCGCGACCGGTCGCCAATACTGGCGCGGCTTGGATCAACTGGCCGAGACGCCGGAGTTCAAGCAATGGCTGCATCGCGAGTTTCCCGCCGGGGCGAGCGAGATGGAAGACCCGGTTTCCCGCCGGCACTTCGTCAAGATCATGTCTGCCTCGTTCATGCTGGCGGGGTTGGGGTTGGGCGCGACGGGTTGCCGCCGGCCGGAGGACAAGTTGATGCCCTTTGGCAAGGCGGCGGAGAATTATGTGTACGGCACGGCGCAGAATTTTGCGACCGCGATGCCCACACGCGGCGGCGCGATTCCGCTCGTGGTGAAGTCGTATGAAGGCCGGCCCGTCAAGGTGGAGGGCAATCCGCTGTTCCCCGGCGGCAACGGCAGCACGGATCGTTTCGCGCAGGCTTCGATCCTGAATCTTTACGACCCCGATCGTGCGACGCGCTTTGTGAAGGGCGGCAACACGGTTACGCCCGAAGCGGCATTGGACGCGCTGGGCGGACTGGCGGCGAAGTTCGCGGCGAATCAGGGCGAAGGGTTGGCGTTGCTCGGCGAGCGGACGCACTCACCGTCGCGGCGGCGGTTGCACCAGGAGATTTCCCAGAAGCTCCCGAAGGCGAAGTGGTTTTTGTATGACGCGATTGATGCCGACGTGCATCAGCGCGCGGCCACCAAGGCGTTCGGCAAGCCGGTCAAGCCGATCTTCCGCTACGACGAGGCGAAGACGATTCTCTCGCTCGACTGCGATTTCATCGGCGGCGAGGAAGACGCGCACAACAACATCCGTCGCTTTTCCAAGGGGCGGAAAATTGAGAAGCCCGAAGATTCGATGAGCCGCCTGTACGCGGTGGAATCGCTCTTCACGCTTGCCGGCGTCAGCGCGGATCATCGCCTGCGTCTGCCAGCAAGCGTGGTGGTTGAGGTCGCGGCGGCCATTGCGGCGGAACTGGGCGTGAATGTCGGCAACGTCGCGAAGCCTGCCGGGGTTGATGCGAAATGGATTTCCGAGTGCGCGAAAGATTTGAAAGCGAGCGCGGGCAAGGCGCTCGTGGTCGCCGGTTATCGCCAGCCGCTGGCGGTGCATTTGCTGGCCCACGCCATCAACGCCGCGCTGGGCAGCGTCGGCACGACGGTGGAATTGATCGAAGCGCCCGCGCCGATTTCGGGAAATCTTACGGAACTCGCCGAGGCGCTGAATGGCGGCCAGGTCGAGACGCTGGTTATTCTCGGGGGCAATCCGGTTTACAATGCGCCGGCGGATTTGAATTGGGCCGCGACGCAACGCAAGGCGAAGACAGTCGTGCGCCTGGGGTACTACGAAGACGAGACGGGCGCGGCATCCGACTGGCATTTTCCGCTCGCGCATTATCTCGAATCGTGGGGCGACGCGCTCACCAGCGATGGCACGCTGGTGCCCGTGCAACCGCTCATTGCGCCGTTGTTCGGCGGCTTGTGTGATCTGGAATTTCTGGCCCGGCTCGCCGGTTTGACCGAGACCCGCGCGAACCAGATCGTTCGTGAAACTTTTGCGAGCGTCATGGGTAACATCTCGGAGGCGGCTTGGAACATGTTCCTGCACGACGGTTTCGCCCCGGGCACGGCGGCGAAGAAAGTCAGTGCGAGTTTCAATTCGTCAGCCCTTTCCGCCGCCGCCGTCCCGGCGTCGCCCGGCAAGGACAGTCTCGAAGTCGTGCTCTATCGCGACATGAAGTTGGACGACGGGCGTTACGCGAACAACGGTTGGTTGCAGGAATTACCCGAGCCGGTCACCAAAATGGTTTGGGACAACGCTGTGCTCGTCAGTCGCAAAACCGCGCGCGATCTCGGGGTGCAGAATAACGACGTGGTCGAGGTGAAGCTCGGGGAACGCACGATCAAGGGCGCGATCTGGACGCAGCCGGGCATGGCCGATTATTCGCTTGGCCTCGCGCTGGGTTACGGTCGCACCAAGGTGGGGCGCGTCGGCGTCGGCACGGGCTTTGACGCTTATCCGCTGTTCACGACCAAGACGGGGTACATCGCGACCGGTGCCACCGTGCGCAAGACCGGCGAGACCTATCCGCTGGTTTGTACGCAGAGCCACTGGTCCATGGAAGGCCGCGCCATTGTGCGCGAGGCGAACTTGGAGCAGTTCAAGTCGCATCCCGACTTCGCGGAGCGGATGAACGCGGAGGAAGCGCCGAACGAAAGTCCGATGTATCCGAACCCGCTGGATGAAGTGAAGAAGACCGCGCTGCATCAGTGGGGCATGTCCGTTGACCTGAACGGCTGCGTCGGTTGCGGCACGTGTGTGATGGCGTGTCAGAGCGAGAACAACATTCCGATTGTCGGCAAGGATTTGGTAAGTCGCGGTCGCGAAATGCACTGGATCCGGATTGATCGCTATTTTTCAACGGATCCGAAGAAGCGCACGTTTGGTCAGACCTTCCAGAAGGACGAGGAGCAGCAGTTTGACACGTGGATTGACGACGTGCAGGCGGTGAACCAGCCGATGCTTTGCCAGCATTGCGAAACCGCGCCGTGCGAAAGTGTCTGCCCCGTCAACGCGACCATTCATGACCACGAAGGTTTGAACGTGATGGCGTACAACCGTTGCGTCGGCACGCGGTATTGTTCCAACAACTGCCCGTACAAGGTCCGCCGGTTCAATTATCTCGATTACAACAAGCGCTCGCTGAAGGAGCTGAAGGGTCCGTTTTATCCGACCACGTTGCTGCACAGCACGGGCGGCGAATGGGACCTGGCGCGCTGGTGGAAAGACCAAAATGCCACCATGCGTCCGGACGACGAACTGGATTTGATCCGGATGATCAAGAATCCGGACGTGACGGTGCGCATGCGCGGCGTCATGGAGAAATGCACGTTCTGCCTCCAGCGCATCGAGGGCGCGAAAATTGCCCAGAAGGTCAAGGCGGGCGAGTCGGGCGACGTGGTGGTGCCGGATGGCGGCATCAAGACGGCTTGCCAGCAGGCGTGCCCGGCGGAAGCGATTGTGTTCGGCAACGTCGCCGATCCGAACAGCCGCGTGTCGAAGCTCAAGGCGCAGGACCGGGATTACTCGGTGCTGGATTTTCTGAAAACGAAACCGCGCACGACGTACCTGGCGCGCGTCCGCAATCCAAACCCGGCGATGCCGGATTACGAGGAATCGCCCCTGACATTCCAGGAATTTGAGTCAAAGAATGGAAACCCATTTGCCCATGCTGGTCACGGACAGGCCGAGGCGCCACCGGCACACGCCGTCGAGAAAGGAGCGCACTAATGTCTGAAGTCGCGACGCAGATTCAAGTGCCGGTTCCGCCAAAGGAACTGGAGCGCATTCCACTCGTTCAGAACAACCGGAGCTTCGGCTGGATTTCCGACCGCGTTTCCGCGATCACCGAAGGTCCAGCCCCGAAATGGTGGTGGGCCGCTTTCATTCCGAGCCTCATGTTGCTGGGGCTGCTGGGGGCGATGCTGTTCTACCAGGCCACGACCGGCGTTGGCGTTTGGGGCAATCATCATCCCACGATGTGGGGCTGGGACATCATCAACTTCGTGTGGTGGATCGGTATCGGCCACGCGGGCACGTTGATCTCGGCGATTCTCTTTTTGCTCCGGCAGAAGTGGCGCACCGGTGTGAACCGCGCCGCGGAGGCCATGACGATTTTCGCCGTCATGTGCGCCGGGATTTATCCGGCCATGCACGTCGGGCGCGTGTGGTTCGACTGGTGGCTGTTCCCGATTCCGACCTATCAAGGGTTGTGGCCGCAATTCCGTTCGCCGCTCATGTGGGACGTGTTCGCCGTCTCGACCTATTTCACGGTCTCGGTGTTGTTCTGGTACGTCGGCCTCGTGCCCGATCTGGCCACGATGCGGGATCGCGCCAAGACCAAAGTCCGCCAGTTCGTTTATGGCCTGATGGCGTTCGGCTGGACCGGCTCGAACCGGCACTGGAGCAATTACGAGAAGGCGTATTTGATTCTCGCGGGTCTCTCGACGCCGCTCGTGCTTTCCGTTCACTCGATCGTGTCGTTGGACTTCGCGGTGTCACAGTTGCCGGGCTGGCACACGACCATTTTCCCGCCCTACTTCGTGGCGGGCGCGGTGTTCTCCGGCTTCGGCATGGTGCTCACGCTGCTGATTCCGCTGCGCAGCATGTGCAAACTCGAAGACGTCATCACGATGCGGCACATTGACGTGATGTGCAAAGTGACGCTGGCGACCGGCTCCATCGTTGGCTATGCCTACGGCATGGAATTTTTCATCGCGTGGTATTCGGGCAGCGCGTTTGAGCGGTTCGCGTTTATCAACCGGGCGATGGGTCCATATTGGTGGGGCTACTGGCTGATGGTCGGGTGCAACGTCATCGTGCCCCAACTGTTCTGGTTCGCCAAGGTGCGGAAGACCCTTTGGTTTGTATTCATCCTCTCGATTCTGGTGAACGTCGGCATGTGGTTCGAGCGGTTCGTGATCGTCGTGATTTCGCTGCACCGTGAATTTCTGCCGTCGAACTGGGATTATTTCAAGCCGACCTGGGTGGACATCTGCACCTACCTCGGCACGTTCGGCCTGTTCTTCACGTGCTTCCTGTTGTTCCTGCGCTTCCTGCCGATGGTCGCCATCTCGGAAGTCAAAGGGGTGACGCCGCAGGCGGATCCGCATCACCCGCTCGCAAAAGGAAACGGAGGCAAACACTGATGAGCGCCAACGCCAAACCCTACGGTCTGCTCGCCGAATTTGACAACACCGCAGACGTGTTGCACGCGGCGGAAAAAGTTCGCAATGCCGGCTTTCGGAGCTGGGACGTTTATATGCCGTTCCCGATTCACGGCATGGACAAGGCCATGGGCCTGAAAAATTCCAAGGTCGGCTGGTTCTCGTTTGTCGGCGGGGTGACCGGTTTTGCCACCGGCATGTTGATGATCTGGTGGATGAACGCCGTGGATTACAAGCTGCTCGTCGGCGGCAAACCGATGTTCAGCCCGCACGGCGCGTTTCCGCCGTCGTATGAGTTGACGATTCTCTTCGGCGCGTTCGGCGCGATTCTCGGCATGTTGTTCCTGAACCGCCTGCCGCGGCTGAACCATCCACTGCTCAAACACAAACGCTTCGCGCTCGCGTCCCATGACAAGTTTTACGTGGTGATCGAAACCGCCGACCCGAAGTATTCCGAAACGGAAACCCGCAAGCTGCTCGAAGCCGCCGGCAGCAAGCGCATCGAAATGGTGGAGGAATAATGCGCTACTTTTTTTTGATCTTCGCGGTGTTGGTGCTGATCGTCATCGGCGTGGCTGGCCGGCGGGGTGATTTGTTCCGCCATCGTCCGCTCCAGATTTTTCCGGACATGAAACGGCAGCTCAAGCTGCGCCCGCAAACCGCCAACGGCTTTTTCGCCAGCGGCCTCAGTTCGCAACTGCCGCCGCCGGGCGCGATTGCGCAGGGCAAGCCGATGCGGGTCGGCGACCAGGAGGTTTATCCCTTTGAAGATGTGCCGGTGAACACGGGTCGGAAACCGGGGGCGACCAATTTCGTCGAGTTGAATCCGTTCCCGGTCACGGGCGGGTTGCTGGCGCGGGGGCAGCAACGGTACACGATTTATTGCGCGCCGTGCCATGGTCAGACCGGCGATGGCAACGGCATCACCAAGAAGATTGGGGCGATGGCGATCGTGGCGAACTTGCACGATAAACGCATCGTCGAACTGGCCGATGGCGAACTGTTCAACACGGTGAGCTACGGCAAGAACAACATGCAAGGGTATGCGCCGCAGATCGGGGTCGAGGATCGCTGGGCCATCATCGCGTATCTGCGCGCCTTGCAACTGAGCCGGCTCGGTTCGGTGGACGACCTCGCGCCGGAAACCCGCGCGAAACTCAAGTAAGCGTATGAGTCAACAAGACGATTTTTCCAACAACGATCCGACGCTGCCGGCGCCGCTCGACCTGTCCAGATGGCGCAAGCTGCCGGGTCAGCTTATCGCGGTTGGTGGGTTGGTCACCTTGGTGGGGCTGCTTTACAGTTGGAAGCACGATGGCCTGGTTAATTTTGGTTTCTCGTGGCTCGTGGCGTTCATGTTTTTCCTGAGCCTTGGCCTCGGCTCGTTGTTCCTCGTGCTGGCGCATCACTTGTTTGACGCCGGTTGGTCGGTGGCCACCCGACGGATGTGTGAGCACATGGCATCCCTCCTGTTTCCGTGGCTGGCGATTCTGTTTATCCCCATCGCCTTGTTGGCGCCCCGCATCTACTCCTGGATGGGGCCGGCATTGAAGGCCGATCCCGATCACGCGCTCAAGGCCAAATTTCCGCTGTTCACGACGGCGGGATTTTACATTGTGGCGGTGGCGTGCTTCGCGGTTTGGTGGCTGTTGACGAACCGGTTGAAATTCTGGTCGCTCAAGCAGGATGAAACCGGTTCGGTGGAATGTACCCAGAAGATGCGCTTCCATTCTTATTGGGGTATCTGGTTGTTCGCGTTCACCCTCACGTTTGGCGCGATCATGTGGATGAAGGCGCTGCAATACCAGTGGTTCTCCACGATGTATGGCGTGCAATACTTCGCCGGCAGTGTGTGGCTCACCTTGGCGACGATTTATGTCCTCACGATGCTGTTGGACCGGCAGCGCGTTCTCTCCGACGTGTTGCACGAGCATCAGTTCTATTTCCTCGGCACGCTGCTCTTTGCGTTCACCGTGTTCTACGCCTACGTCTCGTTCTCGCAATACTTCATCATCTGGAACGCCAACATGCCGGAGGAAACCTTCTGGTACGTCGTCCGCGAAAAAGGCACGTGGTTCTATGTGGGGCTGGTCATCATCTTCGGGCATTTCTTCATGCCGTTCCTCGCGCTGTTGCGCATTGATGTGAAGAGCAACTTCGCGCTCATGATTCCGATCGCGGCGTGGGCCTGGCTCATGCACTTCGTGGACATGACCTTCAACATTCTGCCTGCAAATCCGGACCCGGATTTCACAAAAGGCTTTCCGTTCCAATGGATCTGGCTGCCGCTGGGCATCATGGCGTTCATGGGCGGTTTGCTCGCGCAGGTGTTCATCAAGAAATTTGCCAGTGCCTCGCCGTATCCCAAGAAAGACCCGCGGCTCGTCGAGGCGATGGGGCTTTATCATCCGGTGGCCACGCAGATTTCCGGCGGCGAGTTGGATCAAGCCGACACGCGGCACGGCGCGCCGATCCAACCGAAAGGAGATCGCTGATGAACTCATGTGCGTCGGACAACAAATGCTGTGGCCGCAATTTCTCCGTGACGGCGGCGGTGGTCATCGTCTGCCTTATCTTTGCCGGCCTCGTCTGGAAGATGCGGGAATACACCACGCCGGCGCCGCTCGGAGCGGTGCGCGCCGCGGAACGGGCCAAGGCGCTCGCTGATTTGCGTGCCGCTGAAACCGAGGCGTTGAACAACGTTGGCTGGGTGGATCAGGCGAAAGGCGTCGTGCGTTTGCCGATTGCCGATGCCGTCAGGCTCGCGGAGCAGCAGTGGCAGAATCCCGCGCAAGCCCGCGCCGATTTGATTGCCCGGGTCGAGAAGGCCACGGCGCTCCCGCCCAAAGCGCCGGAGAAACCCAGTGCCTTCGAGTAACTGTTTTGCTTTGATGTCTTCGATTTGCCAGGCGAAAGGAGCGGCGCGGAAAGAACGGTGTTTACGTCCGCCATCACCCCGATCCTCTCCCCCAGGAGAGGGAGAAAGGTTCGCTGTCGTTATGCGAGACGATGGCCGCCGGTTGTCGAATGCGCACAGGCAGATATTTCAAACCCGAGCCGACGGCCGCCAGAACGTGCAAATTTTCAAGCGCCGCGCGATGGCTCTCCCTCTCCCCGGGGGAGAGGGGCGGGGTGAGGGTGGACGTTCATCACAATTTACTTCGGCCTTTTGCGAATGACCGCCAGTTCTCCAACCTCGCCCGAGCGGATTGATTCCTCGTGCCGTCTGCCGCTCTTCACGCTTTTTGGCGGCGCGGCTGTGTGGCTCGCACTGAGCTCGGTCTTCGGCGTCATCGCTTCGCTCACCTTCCACAAACCCGCGCTGTTCGCGGACTGCGCGATGTTCAGCTATGGCCGGGCGTTTCCCGCCTGGTCGAATTTGCTCGTCTATGGCTTCTGCATTCCGGCCGGCCTCGGGGTCGGTCTCTGGCTGCTCGCGCGGCTCGGGCGCGTCGAACTCGCCAAACCCTGGCTCATCGTCGTGGGCGCGAAGCTTTGGCACATCGGAGTCCTCGCCGGCCTGATCGGAATTCTCGCCGGGCAAAGCACCGGGTTCGAGTGGCTCGAAATGCCGCGCGCCGCCGCGGTGATTTTGTTCCTCGCGTTCCTGCTCATCACGGTGTGGGGCTATGTGACCTACACCCGGCGCACGGAAGCATCACTGTATCCGTCCCAATGGTTCGTGCTGGCGGCGTTGCTCTGGTTTCCCTGGATTTTCTCGACCGCCACGCTGCTGCTGCAAATTTTCCCCGTGCGCGGCGTCGTGCAGGCTTCCGTCGCGTGGTGGTTTACTGGCAACCTGCTCAATGTCTGGCTGACGCTCGCCGGTCTGGCTTCGACGTTCTACATTTTGCCCAAGCTCACCGACCGTCCGCTGCAAAGTCATTACCTCGCGTTGTTCGCCTTCTGGACGCTGATTCTCTTTGGCACCTGGACGGGAATTCCCGCGCACGCCGCGCTGCCGGCGTGGATGCCGACCTTGAGCGGGGCCGCGAGCGTGATGCTGTTAATTCCCGTGCTCGCCGTCGCCGCGAGCGTGATCCTGACCGGTCGCGGCGCCAAGACTCCGTGCGGTGGCGGCCCGTTGTGCTACACGAAATTCGGGGCCGCGTCGCTGGTGCTGGCGACGGTGCTGCTGGCGGTTTCCGCCTGTCCCCAAGTCAGCCGGGTCACCGATTATACCTGGTTCGGTCACGGCCAAACCACGCTTCGGATCTATGGCTTCTTCGCAATGACGATGTTTGGCGCGATTTATCATATCGTGCCGCACCTCGTCGGTCCGGACCGGATTTGCCCACGGTGGATGCGGATCAACTTCTGGCTCGTGATGCCGGGCACGCTGCTCCTGGCGCTGCCGCTGGTGTTCGGCGGAATCGCGCAAGGCTTGAAGCTCATTGACGCGACCATTCCGTTTGTTGACGTGGCCAAATCCACCTTGATGGCGTTTCGCATCAGCACGCTCGGCGAGACGATGATTGCCCTCGGCAATCTGATTTTCCTGTTCAATATCCTCGCGGCGATGGTGGGCTACTATCGCGCGGTCGGCCAAACCGCCTACGCGGAGGCCACGGCCCTCCAACCAGCGGGGGTGAAGCCATGAAATCCAGCGCACTGGTTTTCCTGGCGGCCTTCATCGCGCTCTCCGCGTCGTGGGGAGGCTTTGTCCTGGCGCCGCAATTGCAGTTGGGGCGCGCGGCTCTGGCCAAGACGGTCCCGGCGCAGGACAACTATCCCGTCGCGCGTCCCGGTCTCGCGGCGCAGGGCGCGGAAGTTTATCGCTCGCTCGGTTGTGTGTATTGCCACAGCCAGTCGGTCGGCCAGGAAGGCGTGAAGTGCGAGATCATTTTGACCGACGCGGGCACGAACGCAACGGCCACCCTTGCCGCGCTTGGAAAATTGAATTCCTCCTTCGCCCAAACGGACACCCTGACCGCCTTGCCGAAAACATTGATGTCAGTCGCGGACATGAATGCCGCCGATCCGATTCTCAAGGCGATTGGTTCCGTTGGCGCCAAGGCTCAAGTGGTGGTAAGCGCGCTCGGGCCGGACATTTCGCGCGGTTGGGGCCGGCGGCGCACGGTCGCCCAGGATTACGTCTATGATTTGCCCGTGCAACCCGGCTCGCGTCGTGCCGGACCGGACCTCGCGAATGTGGGCCTGCGTATGCCGGATGCAAACTGGCAGTTGCGCCATCTCTACGCGCCCACGTCCGAGATTCAAGGCTCGACGATGCCGCCGTATCGCTTTTTGTTCGAGCTGCGGAAAGTCGGGAAACAATCGTCCGCCAGCGCGCTGCAACTTTCCGGCAAATTCGCGGCGCCGGCTGGCTACGAAATCGTGCCGACCGACGCGGCGCGCGCGCTGGCCGCTTATCTTGTGAGTTTGCGCGCGGATGCGCCGTTGTTTGAGTCCCCGTTCACCGCGCCCGCAACGGCGCCGGCGGCGGCCACCAATTCCCCCGCGAAATGAACGCCGAACCGAACCAACCCTGCCGCGTCATTCCGGAAGCCGAACCCACTTCCGCGGCGACGACCGTGCCGATGTGGTTGATCGCGGCGATGCTGGTGTTGCTCTTCCTCGGCGCGTGGTATTTCGATGCGCGCGGCGGGTGGTTCGAGGCGAAGGTTTATGCGCCGTATCATTCGGTGGCGGAGGTTGAGCGGTTTCAGCCGCGTTCCGGAGGCGATGCCGTCGTGCTGCGCGGCAAGGTGTTGTTTGAGCAAAACTGCGCGCTTTGCCATAACCCTGACGGCATGGGCAAACCAGCCCAGGCGCCGCCGCTCGCCGGATCGGAATGGGTGCTGACCGCCGGCGTGAACCGTTTGATTCGCATCCCGCAAGTTGGCCTGAACGGACCGATCGAAGTCAAAGGTCAGCCGTGGAATCTGCCCATGGCCGCCATGGGCGCGATGTATCCGGACGAAGACCTCGC
>CAYHFK010000150.1:0-11712 GCA_964355895.1 uncultured Bifidobacterium sp.
TGCGCAGCGTGCCCGACCCGCTGATGGATTCGCTGGACTGCCCGGACGCCTCGATTCTCACCCCGAAACGCAGTGTGACGGTGACGGCCCTACAAGCCCTCGCCGTCTTGAACAATCCGTTTGTGCTGAATCAATGTGAGCACCTCGCCGCGCGCGTCGCGAACGCCGGCGATTTGGAAAATCAAATCCAACAAGTTTATCAACTCGCCTTGAACCGCCAACCGACCCCGACGGAAATCAAACAACTCGTTCCGTTCGCGGAGAGAAACGGCATGGCCAGCGTCAGCCGGCTCATTTTCAACACGTCAGAATTCATGTTCGTTGATTGATGAAACCTCGTGCCGGCTTCAGCCCCGCCCACGCCGCCGACGGTTTGAAACAATCTGATTGATGTTCACCGAGTCAGTTCGGCGGGTATGCACGCAGGCGGAACCGTCCAACCAACGCCAACCCAATTCTGAGCCATCGCGCAAACGTCACGCGTTACTTTGAAGCAGGGAATACCCGCCACCCCATCCATGCCGTCCCGCTGCCCGAAAGCATCGGGACGGAGATAGCGCTTCGCCTTTCTGAAAGATCAGGATGAAGGTTTTGGTTTTCATAATCTACTGCGCAGCGGGGGTATTGCTGGCTTGACCGGGATAACAAGGACTTTGTCCACGCGATGGCGGTCCATGTCGAGCACCTCAAAGACATAGCCTTGCGTCTCGAACGTCTCGCCTTCCTTCGGCACATGGCCAAGGGTTTTCACGACGAAGCCCGCGAGCGTTTGGTATTCCGTATAGGCCTCGCCGCCAAACTTGAAACCGGGCAACGCCTGCCCGACCGCCGCCACCTCAATCATCGCGTCAATCAGCCAGGAACCGTCTTCGCGCTTCCGGGCTTCGGGTTTGGCGCGCTCGCCTTGCGAGGGAAACTCGCCCACGACCGCTTCCATCACGTCGTTCAGCGTAATCAGGCCGACCATGCTGCCAAACTCATCCGTCACCAGCGCGATGTGTTTCCCGCTTTGCTTGAACGTCTCGACCAACTGGAGCACCGTCTGCGACTCGGGGACGATGAGCGGCGGGATCATCAAATCTTTGAGATTCACTCCCACCCCGGCGGCGAGATTCGCGTAAATCGCCTTCACCGATACAACGCCAACCGGGTTATCGCGGTTCCCCTGGTAAACAGGAAAATGCGAGTGACCGCTGACGACAATCTTGTGCCAGACTTGATCGTGCGAATCATCCTGATTCAACCAGATGACTTTCGGGCGCGGCGTCATGATTTCGCGCACCGGCAATTGATCGAGTTCCAAGGCGCTGTGAACGATGTGGCTTTCGACCTTGTTGAACGCGCCCGCCCGCACGCCTTCCTGCATCATCACACGAACTTCCTCCTCGGAAACGGCCACTTCCTTTTTGGGTTTGAACCCGAGCACGCGCAACAAGGCTTCCGTTGACACGCTGAGGAAACTCACCACCGGCCCGGCGAACTTCGAGAGCCAGTTCATCGGTCGGGCGACCGCCATCGCAATGCCCTCCGGGTTGCTCAAACCAAAACGCTTCGGCACCAACTCACCTATCACCAGCGAGAAGTAGGTAATGACGGCGACCACAATGCCGAAGGCAATCTTGTCCGCATAATGGGCGAAACAGGATATTTGGCCAATCGGCGCGGCGAGTTCGGTCGCGAGGGTTGCCCCGCCGAACGCGCCCGCGAAAATGCCGACCAGCGTGATGCCGATTTGCACCGTGGAGAGAAAGCGATTGGGCGACTCCGCTAGTTCCAAGGCAATTCTCGCCTTGGCGTTTCCCTGGTCGGCGAGCCGACGCAGCCGGGTTTTCTTCGAGGAAACAACCGCAATCTCCGCCATCGCGAACACCCCATTCGCGATGAGCAGCACGAAAATGATGGCTACTTCAAAGGCAACTTGTCTCATGGAATAATTCTAACCGGGATTGCTCCGTACCGACAGGATTCAATCGGGCAAAGCGCGCGGCGAATTTCAGCCCGTGCCAGCCGCACTCCGCGTCGCGGCAGAACCGCGCTGGGCGATGGCAGGCGAGAGCTGCCTGTCTCAACCGGGGTCAGGCGGTAGAACACCTCCGCCATTACGTTGAACCCGTGACGAGCGGGCAAGGCACAAAGTCCGGTTAGAATTTTCCCTTTCGCAACACACGCACCTCGCACTCGAAAGCGATCATCGCATAGCGGGGAAAGAATTCCTTTTCCAGCCGCGTTAGCAAAGTTTCTGCGACTGCCGGTGACACGACGACTTCGATCTGGATGTTCCCAAACTCGGGGATGTCCCCCGGACGTTTGCCCTGCGAACCGTCGCCTTCCACCGCGAAGAGTGTGTGGCCGTGCGCGCCAACTGCGCGGAGAAGTTTCGTCATCGCGTCGCGCGCGTGGGCTTCGCAGACAATGGTGACCAGTTTCATCGGGTGTGTAATCATGGCTTCAAGGGTAGAGATGGCGGGCGATCTCCAGGTAAATCGGGATGCCCAGCGTGATGTTGAACGGGAACGTGATGGCGAGTGACGACGTGAGGTAAAGCGTCGGGTTCGCTTCGGGCAGTGAGATGCGGATGGCGACCGGGGCGGCAATGTAAGACGCGCTCGCGGACAAAACGCCGAGCAACGTCGCCCCGCCCAGTTCAAGCCCGACGAGCTTGCCGAGATAAACCCCGAGCGCGCCATTGACCAATGGCACAAGCACTCCGAAGCCGAGCAGGAATGGTCCGACCTTTTTTAGGTCCTCCAGCCGACGCCCGGCGACCATGCCCATTTCCAGCAGGAAGAGCGCGAGCACACCCTGAAACGGAGTGACGAAGAACGACTCCACTTTTTCCATGCCCGGCTTGCCGCACAGCGCCCCGACGACCAGCGCGCCGACGAGCAGGAAGATGCTGCGTCCGAAGAGCGCCTCGTGCATCGCTTTCTTGAGCGACACGCCAGATCCGTCGCCCGCCGTCCTCGTGGCAAGTTTGCCCAGCACCACGCCCACGAGGATGGCGGGCGATTCCATCACGGCGAGAAATGCCGTGGCGTAGTCCTCGTAAGGTTGGTTGACGGCCTTCAGATAATTGGTCGCCGCGATGAAGGTGACCGCGCTGACCGAGCCGTAATGCGCCGCGATGGCGGCGGAGTCCACGGCGGAGAGTTTTCCGCCGAAGCGCAGCAGCGGATAGGTCCACAGCGGAATCAACGCCCCGAGTGCCAAGGCCGCGAGCGCCGGCAACCAGACCTTGGCGAGGCCGGCCCCGGCGATGGCCACGCCGCCTTTGAAACCGATGGCGACGAGCAGATAAATTGTCAGTCCGACATACAGCGGTTCGGGGAATTTCAAATCGCTCTTCGTCAGCGCCGCCAAAATGCCGAGCGCGAAAAAAAGCACGGCGGGCGAGAGCAGGTTGGCGCGGATGGCATCGAGGATGTCCATGTCAGGCTTTTCCGCAGGCGGATGATTCCGCTTTCATTCTGAGATTCTTCGCGCGCGATTCGGCGGCGCGACGAGCCAGCACGCGCGAAACCGAGCGGGGGATGCACAGCGTGTCCGGGCTTTGGCCCTGTCGGATAGTTTTTGGAAGGGCGCGCGGTATTGGCCGAACTGCTCCTGGTGGAAATGGTGGACGCCTTCAATGAGTGGTTGCATATGCGTTTTGCCCAATCCTTCTTCGCGAGTGCGGTCAAACATGGGCTGATTCCTTTTTTGGCGGCTGGAAGGTCAACCGATCAATCCATGCGAGCATGATGGCGGAGACCACAAAGGTCATGTGGATGATGACCTGCCACAGCATGGTTTTTTCGGATATGTTCTCCGTGTCAATAAACGTCTTGAGCAGATGGATGGAGGAAATGCCGATGAGGGCCGTGGCGAGTTTGACCTTGAGCACGCCGGCGTTGACGTGCGACAGCCATTCCGGTTCGTCCGGGTGGCCTCGCAGATGCAGCCGAGACACGAACGTCTCGTAGCCTCCCACAATGACCATGATGAGCAGGTTGGCGATCATCACCACGTCAATCAGACCCAGCACCACGAGCATGATTTCGCTCTCCTTGAGCGTGGTCGCTCGCTGCACCAGATGCCACAGCTCGATCATGAAGTGATAAACATAAACGCCCTGCGCGACGATGAGGCCGAAGTAAAGTGGCGCTTGCAGCCAACGGCTCAAAAAAATCACGCCGCTGAGGGTGTGTCTGGAGTGGGTGGTCTTGGCTTCGTTCATAGAGCGGAGCAGGTCAGTTGGCGGAGCAGGTCAGAGTGTTCAATCTTGTGTTCAATGGTCAGGGGAGTTCAGGTGGTCAGCGAACGGTTTTTGGCGCGGGATTCCCGGGCGATGCGCTCCATGAATGCAAGCAGGCGCGGCTGAAGTCCAGAGTCGCTCGCAGCCAGGATTTTCACGCCCAGCAATCCCGCGTTGCGTCCGCCGCCGATGGCCACGGTGGCAACCGGCACACCCGCCGGCATTTGCACGATTGAAAGCAGGGAATCCAGACCGTTGAGGGCTTTGCTCTGGATGGGCACTCCAATCACCGGCAGCGGCGTGAGGCTGGCGACCATTCCCGGCAGATGCGCCGCCCCGCCAGCGCCGGCGATGATGACGCGCATGCCACGCGCTGCCGCCGTGCGCGCATACCGCGCCATGTCCATCGGCGTGCGGTGCGCCGAGACCACGCGTGCTTCGTAAGGCACGTCAAACTCGGCGCAAGCGTCGGCGGCCAGCTTCATCGTCGGCCAGTCGGAATCGCTGCCCATGATGATGCCGACCTGCGGTGGACGGGCCAGAGTTTCTGTTTTTGGATTGGGAGTCTTGGATTTCATTTGGTTTAACCGAAACGAATGCAATCGGCGGCGCGTTGGGCGACGGCCAACGCTTCTCCGGGGGTCGCGCCGAGCGCGGTGACGTGACCCATCTTGCGGCCTGGGCCGCTGCGGGCCTTGCCGTAGATGTGAACGTGCGCGCCGGGCACGCGCAAGGCTTCCGCTAGACCTTGCGGTGTCCCAAGGCCATCGGCGCTCGCCAGCAAGTTGACCATGACGGCGGCAGGCGCGCGCAGCGCGGGCGAACCCAGCGGCCAGCCGAGCACAGCGCGGACGTGATTTTCAAACTGGGAACACGCGCAGGCTTCGATGGTGTAATGGCCCGAGTTGTGGACGCGCGGCGCGAGTTCGTTCACGAGAATCTGCCCGTCGCGCAACAGAAACATTTCCACGCCGAAGCTGCCCACAGCCTCGACGGCCGCCACGGCGCGGCGCGCGAGTTCCGCCGCGCGTTCGGTGATTTCCGGCGAGACCGGCGCGGGCGCGCACACGATCTCGCAAACGTGATTGTGCTGCACAGTTTCCACCACAGGATAGGTCGTGACTTCTCCGCTGACGCCGCGCGTGACGATGACGGCCAGCTCGTGGGTGAACGGACAAAACTGCTCGGCAAACAGCGGGTTTCCGTAGTGGCCGCCCAGTTTGTGCCACGCCATTTCAATCTCTGCGACGGAGCGAAGGGTGACGTTGCCCTTCCCGTCGTAGGCGTTGCGCCGGGCCTTGAGCAGGAAGGGAAAACCCCACTCGGCAGCCGCCGCCACCGCGTCCGCGATCCGCTCCATCGCGCGCATTCCGGGCACGGGCAAACCGGCTTCGGCGAGCGTTTGTTTCTGGACGAGCTTGTCCTGAATGAGACGGATCGTGGCGGACGACGGCCAGAGTGTATGGCCTTGCTGCTCCAGCACGGCCAGCGCAGCGGCGTCCACGAATTCATTCTCAAGTGTGATGACATCCACCAACGATGCGAGTTCGAGCAACGAATCCGGATCGTCCCAGTCGCCGAGGAGCGTCCGGGTGGCGAGACTGCCGGCGGGAAACTCGGGCTGCCGCTCCAGAATCACCACCTCGCAACCAAACTGGGCTGCGGCCTGCGCCGTCATTTTAGCAAGCTGGCCGCCGCCGATGATGCCGAGCGTGATCGCCGCCCGCGCCTCGGACGGCTGATGGCGGACGCTTTCAATCAATTGTTGCATGGGAGGTATTGGCTGCGGCAGGTTCAACTCACTATTTTCGGAGACACGGCCGGGAGGACCGTCTTCTTCGGACGCAGCAGCGACATCACCACCGACGCGGCCAGGGTGAACACGATCACGCCCAGCGACACCAGCGTGTCAATCTTCCACGCCGTGTGCGCCAGCAGCATCTTCACGCCGACGAACGTCAGCACCACGCCGAGGCCGATCTTGAGGTAATGGAATTTGTTCATCACACCCGCCAGCGCGAAATACAGTGAGCGCAGGCCGAGGATGGCGAACACGTTCGACGTATAGACAATGAACGGGTCGGTCGTGACCGCGAAGATGGCCGGGATCGAATCCACGGCGAAAATCACGTCGGAGATTTCGACCAGCAACAACACCACGAACAACGGTGTGGCCATGCGGATGCCGTTCTCGCGCACGAAGAACTTGTCCTCGCGATAGTTGCTGGTCACCGGCATGAGTTTCTTGAACCACTTCACCACCGGGTTGCGCTCGGGATGAATCTCCTCCTCGCGTTTCACGATCATCTTGATGCCGGTCAGAATGAGGAACGCGCCGAACACGTAGATGATCCACGCAAACTTCGCAATGAGCACCGTGCCCGCCCCGATCATGATGGCCCGCAGCACCAGCGCGCCGAGGATGCCCCAGAACAGCACGCGGTGCTGGAACTTCGGCGGCACGGCGAAATACGAGAACAGCAGCGCGAAGACGAAAATGTTGTCCACGCTCAACGAATACTCGATGAGGTAGCCGGTGGTGAATTCCAGCGCCTTCTGCGCCCCCGCATAATGCCACACGCCGAGATTGAACAGCAGCGCGAGCGTGATCCACGCGATTGTCCAGGCGATGGCTTCGCGGAACGAGACGACGTGCGACTTGCGGTGAAACACGCCGAGATCCAGCGCCAGCATCGCCAGCACGAAGACGTTGAAGCCGAGCCAGAGCCAGGTTTGTTCAGTCATGGTTCTCGTTGATTCTGTGCTGGCTTACGCGCGTTGACCAACCACAGACCCAGACCACCGGCTCGCGATGGCCGGGTGCTGCCGGTTGTTTTTGAGCCGCGCTAGTGACCGGGTCTTGCGCCGCTCGATTTGTTGGCGCAGGCTTTTTGCGACTTTCAACCAGACGGCTTCCAGCGTGCAGTCGCGGGCGGTAGCGTGGATGTCCGGGCCGGGAACGGCCAGATGCACGTGCGCGCGGAAGGCGGGCGCGCTGTCCCGCTCCCGTTCCAACACGACTTCGGCGGTGGAGACGGGGATGAGGCTGTGCAAGCGTTCGAGTTGTTTCTCCAACCAGCCGCGCAGGTTGGCGTTGGCGGTGAGGCCGCGAATTCGGAATTGGATTTTCATAAACGAGATGTCGGTGTTTTCAATTTGCGATGGGAGGATTTAGTTGCGCTGCCTCCCGGTCAGCAGCGGCAGCAGATGCCACAGGAAATAAATCAGCGACGAGATGAACGCGGCCACATAAGTCCAGCCGGCGGCGTTCAAGACCTGGCTGACGGCGGCCCGTTCCGAACCGGCTTGAATGAAACCCATCTGCCCCAGCACGAGTTTGGCGCGGCGCGAGGCGTCGAACTCCACGGGGAGGGTGATGAGATTGAACGCCATCAGAATCCCCCAGCCTACGGCCAGGATGAGCAGACCGACTTTGGGCGCTATCAGGTTTGTGGCGATCCCCAGCAACGGAATCCACATCACCAGTTGGCTGGCAAAGCTGGTGATGCCCACCGCCGCCATGCGCAATTGCAGCGGGGCGTAAGCCTGTTTGTGTTGGATGGCGTGACCACATTCGTGCGCGGCCACACCGAGTGCCGCCGCCGAAGTGCCGTGGTAATTGGCCGAAGATAGCACCAGCCGCTTGTGCTTCGGGTCGTAATGGTCGCCGAGCAGTTCCTCGTGCTCGACGATGGTGACGTTGGTGATCCCGGCTTGACGCAGAATCGCGTGCGCCGCTTCCGCACCGGTGTAGCCGGATTGGACGGGCGTGCGGCTGTGCCGGGCGTAGGCGCGCTTGACATGCCATTGAGCCAGCAGGCCAATCGCCAGAGTGATGAGGAAGAGAATGAGTATCATGTGATCTTTCTTTTCGGCAGCAGAGTCCGGCGCACCTGCCGAAGCAGGAAGCCCGCGCTCCGCCAAACCGATTGCATGGTTAACTTCTTCTGTGGTGCAGAATCGTCTTTGGAACGCCGCGGCAAAATCGCGCGCGCCGAACGCAGCCAGCGTCTGGCCCAGGCAAATTCAAACGCCAGAATCGCCAGCCCGGCCGGAAGCACGAGGAAGGCCGGGCCGGGGAGCACGATCAACGCCATGCCCAAGGCCAGCACCGTGCCGCCCACGACAGTTACCACGATGCGCTTGATGCGTTGCATAGTCGCCTTTGATCCGGTCACTCGTTTATCCCGCCTCGCTGATACGGCGACTCGCAGGGAAACGGAGTGGTGTAGCGGCGGTGCTGCATTTCGCAAAAGCCCTCGTGCGATCTGCCACTCTCCGGCGGCGGCGTTGACGACTCTGGCATTGCCGGCGCAGTTGCGTGTGTGACCTGGACCGCGCCGGACGACAAGGCACTGAACTCTTTCAAGGTGATTTTATTTTTCATGCCGTCAGAATAGAGGCGGCGTCACACTTAGCCTATTACGACTTTTGGAATGGACTCTTAGGTTTAAGCGAATACTGTGGGCGTGTGGAATTTCTGAATTATCACCACCTGCGATACTTCTGGGTCATCGCCAAAGAGGGCGGCTTGCGGAAGGCGGCGGAAAAACTGCACGTCTCCCAGCCCACCATCAGTGCGCAGATTGCCGCGCTGGAAGGCGTGCTGGGAGAAAAACTTTTCCGACGCGGCGGTCGTGCCTTGACGCTGACCGAGGCTGGTCATCGCGTGTTGAGTTACGCCGAGGAGATTTTTTCGCTGGGGGAGGAACTCCTCGACGCCGCCCAGCAACGACCCAGCGCGCGTCCGTTGCGCGTCCACATTGGCATCACCGACTCCCTGCCTAAACTGGTGAGTTACGAAATCATCAAACCCATCTTCAAACTCGAGCAGCCCGTCCAAGCGGTTTGTCGCGAAGGCAAAGCCGCTGACCTGCTTTCCCAACTGGCGGCCTACCGCCTGGACATCGTGCTGGCCGATGAACCTGCGCCCAGTTCGCTCCCCATTAAAGTCTTCAACCACCTGCTCGGCGAATGTGGCCTGGCCTTCTGCGCCGAACCGAAACTGGCCGCCACGCTCAAGCGCAAATTCCCCAAGTCACTGACCGACGCGCCCGTCCTGCTGCCCGCGAGTAACGCCGCCCTGCGCCAATCGCTGGAGAAATGGTTTCAAGCTCAGGACATTCGTCCGCGTCTGGTGGCGGAGTTCGACGACGCGGCCCTGATGAAAGTGGCGGCGGTGGATGGCCTAGGGTTCTTCGCCTTGCCAACTCTGGTGGTCAAAGAGGCTGTCGCGAACTACGGCTTTCAAATCATCGGGCGCACCGAGGATTGCCGCCAGCAATTCTACGCCATCAGCGCCGAACGCAAGCTGACGCACCCGGCCGTGGTGGCCATCACATCGCAAGCGCGGGCGGCGTTGTCAGGCTGAACCGACTGCACACCTTTGCATGTGGTCTGGCGCGTTAACGTAAACCTCCGCACCTTCATCCCCGAACGGCTTCGACGTCTCTTCCCCCCTCTTGCCGGCGAGTTCGGTCGCGAGGGTTGCCCCGCCGAACGCGCCCGCGAAAATGCCGACCAGCGTGATGCCGATTTGCACCGTGGAGAGAAAGCGATTGGGCGACTCCGCTAGTTCCAAGGCAATTCTCGCCTTGGCGTTTCCCTGGTCGGCGAGCCGACGCAGCCGGGCTTTCTTCGAGGAAACGACGGCAATCTCCGCCATCGCGAACACCCCGTTCGCGATGAGCAGCAGAAAGATGATGGCTAGTTCAAGGATGATTTGGTTTATGGGTGAAATTCAGCGTTGGTGGAAAATGGAGCCTGCCATGGGGCGTCAGGGTTGCGCCGCCGGGAAGTCGTCCGGTCTGAATACATCGCCCAAGGACTCTTTGAAGAAGTTGACCACTTCCGCGCCGCCCCAAAAAATCAACGCAAAGAAGCCGAGCGTCAGCACGAACATGACGCCACCCGCAAGGGCGAAATAGCCGTCCTCCCCCAGCATCGCCGCGGCGAGCAGCAGGACCGTCAGCGCGGGCAGACCGTTGCTGAAGGGGAGCGGCAGCGGCAACGTCAGCAGCAGGCCGCAAACAAAGATCATTGAGCCCATGCCTTGCCGCGCCAACCGCGAGCGCAGCAGGTGGCCGAGTCTGGGCTTGAGCAGGAATTCCAGCCAGCGCAGCAGCCGTCGCGTCCCCGCGAGGAAGCGTGGGAAGAACTTCGCGGGCAATCGCGTGTCCAGCAAACGCGCGGGCAGCCACGGCCTCTGGCCGAGCGCGAGACGCAAACCCATGAACGCGACCACGAGACCGAACGGCAGCGAGAAGCCTGGCAACGGAATCGGGGTGCAGAACGGAAACGCCAGCAGGATAAGCAACACCGTGTAACCCCGGCTGTGCGTCACTTCGAGCATGTCGCGCAGGCGCACGGCCCGCTCGGCAAAGGCGGCCATCAGCCGTTCAATCTCCTCCGAGAATCGCGGCGGGCACGCCGATGCCAGTTGAAAAATCGGCTGCCCGGCCTCCGATGAAGCTGGTGCGGGCGGTTCCAGTTTCATGGCGTTGCGGCTGGTTTGGTCTCCATCAGGCATCATTCTCCCCGAAAAGGTGGTTGAAGTTAAGTCCATTTCAAGATTAAACCCTTAAATCCGCCGGAGCTTTGTGGAACCGGTTTTCCTTCACATTTGGAGTTCGTCCGGCCTTTTGAAGTGATAGGGAGGATGCTATCGCCAAACCGCGAAAGCACTTTTCTGGTTGCCGTTTCATCTCCCTAGAACACGGAGTCAAACGACTTGATGCTGGCAGCGAAGGGTCCGGCCAGATATTCCCCGACCACCTCGGTTCTCGCTGGACAAGATTACCCAGGGAGACAAGATTTTCGGGGAACGGTCGGATGGTGCTCTGAAGGTCGCGATCAAACGGCAGGCAATGGCAACCATTCCTGCCGCACAGCGGCAAACAACAATGCGTAGCAGAAACGATATGAAAAGGAAGGTATCCAAAAATTCCAGGAAGGCCGGGCGCACAATCGAGTCGCCACCGGCGCGACCAAAGATCCGGGAGATTCTGACTTCGACGGACTTTTCCGAAGAGTCTCATGGCGGGGTGTGCTATGCCGTCGCCCTGGCCAAGAAGCTGAACGCAGCCGTCACGCTGCTCCACGTCATCGAGCCGCCCCCGCGGATGGCCGGGATGGAAGATGTTGCGCTCACCCGTGAAGATTCGGAGATGACCGCCCTGGCTCGTGTGCAACTGCAGAGACTCGCCAAGCGGGAGAGCGAAGGCAGTTTGCAGCTGACCTCGTGTGTGCGCACCGGTAAGCCCTTTCATGCAATCACCACGGTCGCCTGCGAGCGGGCGGCAGACTTGATTGTCCTCGCCACCCACGGTTACACTGGGGTTAAGCGCGCCCTGCTGGGCAGCACCGCCGAACGCGTCGTGCGCCACGGCCCCTGTCCGGTACTCACCGTCCCCACCCGCACCACGCCTAAGCGGATCGGCCGAACGCGTCCATTCAAGCTCAAGAGAATTCTGGTCCCG